>PYVH01000222.1:0-983 GCA_003030785.1 Marinobacter sp. B9-2
AAGTATTGCCCGGCATCTCTCCGCCACCCGCTGGCTGACAAACAGGGCGACTTCGCCGTCATTGGCCAGCCCGGCCCTGAGTGGCAGCCAGGCCTGGATGGCCGCAATCGCCTTGCGCCCGACCGGCAACAGCCGCTCCTTGCCACCCTTACCCAGCACCCGGACTTCGCCGCCGCGCAGATCAACGGTATCAAGGTCCAGACTCGCCAGCTCCGCCAGACGCAACCCGGAAGAGTACATCAACTCGAACATGCACAGGTCGCGGACTTCCAGAGGGTCGTCGGGCTGACCATCCAGGAGATGATTCAGTTGATCCACGTCGGCCACGCGAGGTAGGCGACGGCCGCTCTTCGGGGCACGGATGTCCAGCGCCGGATTATCCGAGGCCAGCTTTTCCCTGAGCAGAAACTGGTAAAAACGACGGGTGGCGGAGAGATGCCGGGCAATACTTCGCCCTGACAAACCCTCCCGGCTGAGCGTTGCCACGTAGCGGCGCAAATCATGATTGCTCACCCGCTGCCAGGCAGTTAACCCACTCTGGCTCAGCCAGCCTGCCAGACGCAGCAGGTCGCGCTGGTAGCTTTCGCAGGTTCTGGGAGAATGGCGTTTTTCAGAAGCCAGGTGCCGGATAAAATCCGTCAGCGGCCCGGAAAGCTCATGGGGAACCGCCGGAATCTCCCGAACCTCTGACACCCTAGCGGGACTCCGTCGCCATATCGGTGACCGGGGCAGCCGCGGTGTGGCGCTGCACCATGGGCGGCAACAAGCGGCTCAGAGTGTCACTGATGTAGCTCAGGAACAGGGAACCCATGCTCTGGTCGAAATAGCCGGGCTGGCAGCTACCGACCGCAAACACCCCCACCAGCTCATCATGCCTCAGCGGCACCAGGGCCACAGAGGCAATCGGTTCTTCGCGGTCCGGGAACAGAAACTCCCGTTCGCTCTCCCGGAACTGGCCGCACACGGCACGCTCACCTTCCAGC
>PYVH01000222.1:993-1684 GCA_003030785.1 Marinobacter sp. B9-2
CACCACGGATGCTGTCGTCAATAGCCGCGGCCATGTCGTTGAGGGTCCGGGCCTCAATCACCTGCATCAACAAACGTTTGCTCTTCTCGAACAACCGGTCGTTGTGGCGGGCGATGGACACCAGCTCTACCAATTCCCGGCGCAGGGTGTCACGTTGCTCCCGGAACAGATGTACCTGGCGCTCCACAAGGGAAATAGCCCGGCCACTGTCATGGGGCAGGGTCAGACTGCGTAGCAGCTCATCCTGGTCGACAAAGAAATCGGGGTTGGCTCGCAGGTAGTCCGCCACCTCTTCCCGGGTGAGCTCACCGGCCTTCTGTCGGGCCGTTTGTTCTGTCATGGAGTACTCCTGGCTGTCAGGATCGTTGTTTATGGGGACGACCGCTCCTGCGGCGACGACCACCAGATTCACCTGGCAGCCTTAACTGCCCCTCGAATACGCTGGTTGCAGGACCTTCCATCATAACAGGCGCCCCTTCACCCTGCCATTCAATGACCAGTTTGCCGCCGCGCAGCTCCACCTCCACACGAGGGTCCAGCAGGCCTCGCAAGCAGCCGGCCACGACGGCGGCACAGGCGCCACTGCCACAGGCCGGGGTTTCGCCGGAGCCCCGCTCAAACACCCGCAGGCGAACATGGGCACGATCCAGGATCTGCAGAAACCCGATATTGGCGCGGGACGGGAAGCGAG
>PYVH01000223.1 GCA_003030785.1 Marinobacter sp. B9-2
CCCCCTCTGTCAGCCTAGTTGTCCAGTTGGCGATTTAGCCTGAATTAATAATTCAGGGGCGGCATGGGAGCATTCATGCCACGTTATTCCGAAGAACGAAAAGCTGCCGTGCTGAAGAAGCTGTTGCCACCGCAGAACCGCAGTGTCTTGTCAGTGTCGGTGGAGGAAGGCATATCCGATGTGACTCTGTATAGTTGGTTGAAACAGTGTCGACAACAAGGAATGCCCGTGCCAGGTAATCGTAATACCGGGGAAGACTGGTCCCCCGAAGCCAAGCTGGCCGTTGTAGTGGAAACGGCCTCTATGTCTGAAGCTGAACTCAGCGCTTATTGCCGCGAGAAAGGCTTGTATCCAGAACAGGTACAGCGCTGGAAAGAAGCCTGCCTCCAGGGCGCTGGCATGCAGGAAGGCCTGGATAAAGCGGCTCAGAAGGAGAAACGAGAGTCCCGAAAAACCATCAAAAAACTGAAAGCGGAAGTGCGCCGCAAAGACAAGGCTCTGGCTGAGACCACCTCGCTGCTGGTGCTGTCAAAAAAGCTCGAAGCCTTGTACGGCGAGGATCCGGACAGCGGCGAGGACAACTAACGCCACTGGACGAACGTGCAAGGCTTCTGGAGCTGTTTGATGAAGCCGTTAGCGGTGGTGCTGCCCGGTACAAGGTGGCCCAGATCATCGATATCAGCGAGCGCACATTGAAGCGCTGGCGAGGCGTTGACGGTTTGGTTGCTGAAGATCAGCGCCCTGAGTCAGAGCCGATCGAGCAGCCCCATAAACTCACACAAACCGAGGAGCTGGCCATTCTGAGTGCGTGTAATCAACCTCAGTATCGGAGTTCGCCACCGTCGCAGATCGTGCCGTCGCTGGCTGACAAAGGCGTCTATCTGGCCTCTGAGTCGTCGTTTTACCGGGTGCTGAAGAAGCATCAGCAACAGAACCACAGAGGGCGTATGAAGCCGCCTCGCAAGGTGCCGGAGCCAACCAGCTTTACCGCGACAGGCCCGAACCAGGTGTGGAGTTGGGACATCAGCTATTGCCCGTCAGCGGTGCGTGGCCAGCATTGGTATCTGTACCTGATCATGGACATTTATAGCCGCAAGATCGTGGCCTGGGAAATCCATGAAGCAGAATCCGGTGAACTGGCCAAGAAGCTGGTTGAGCGTGCATTGCTGCGCGAGGGCTGCTGGCACAATCCGCCGGTACTGCACTCCGACAATGGCGCGCCGATGACGTCTTACACGCTCAAAGCCAGGCTGGCCGATCTGGGCATGCTGATGTCCCACAGCCGGCCGAGAGTCAGCAACGATAATCCTTACTCGGAGTCGCTGTTCCGGACCGTCAAATACTGTCCGGAGTGGCCGTCAAAAGGCTTTAAATCGCTCACGGCTGTGCGTGACTGGATGCTGGCGTTCGAGTACGCCTACAACGAACAGCACCTGCACAGCGGTATCCGGTTCGTGACACCGGCGGATCGCCACCGTGGTGTTGATCATGAGCACCTGGCACACCGGAAAATGGTTTATGAAAGAGCAAAGCGCCGGAATCCGCGGCGCTGGTCTGGCCCCACCCGAAACTGGGAAGTGACCGGACCGGTATCGCTCAACCCTGGCAAATTGCAGGAAGTTGAGCGCAATAAACTGGCCGCTTAAAAGCGGTCATTTGGACAACTAGGTTGAAAATCGCCG
>PYVH01000024.1 GCA_003030785.1 Marinobacter sp. B9-2
ATCAGTGTGGCGAAATTCAGTTGCCAGCTACAGGTGCGGATTTATTGGCGCTTACCGTCAAACATTAATGTGTTTGCAGAAGTCGAATCAATTCCGGCACAGTGGCATCTTGATCATCGATGGAGCCGTAGAGTTCACCGACCGTATCTGCAATGGCTCTGGCGCTTTTTAAATCTTCAAGCATGGCCCGATAGTAACCGACGTCCTTATTTGCATTGGCAATGCTGAACCGGAAACCTGACGGATCATTCCGTTCGATATAGGGCCGCAATCTCTCCAGAATCACACCACCGCCTCCACCATTGCCGAGAACGGAAAGCAGAGATTCGTCGTCAATACCCGCCTTGCGAGACGCCGCGACCGCCTCGGAAAGAACCGCCGAAAAACCCAGCGACACGAAGTTATGCACAAGTTTCAGAGTGTGCCCTGCTCCCACACCACCGGCATGGGTAATGGTTTCCGCGAAACTCTGAAGCAACGGCAATGTTTCCGAGAACAGGGCATCAGGCGCGCCAACGATCAGATTAAGTCGCCCTTCTTCCGCTTCCTTGGGCGTCCGGGTCATGGCGGCGTCCATGAACCGTCCGCCAGCTTCATTAACCCGCCTGGCAACCTCTGCTGTCGAGCTGGGCAACGCTGTGGAACAATCAATTACTATGGTTCCCGGGCGCAGCCCCTCCAACACACCCCCAGACTCAAAGAGCACCGCCTTGACTTGAGGTGAGCCGGTCACGCACAGGATAACGATGTCAGAATGCCGGGCCACCTCACCAGCACTTTTCAGAGGCGTGGCTCCCGCAGACACCAGATCCTCAGCGGGTTGATTGCCAGGATGCTCAAGAAAACTCAGGGGATACCCTGCCCGTTGAAGGTTCCGCGCGATACCATGGCCCATCAGGCCAACACCAATAACTCCGACTCTGTCCCTATGCGACATTATGCTCTCTCCCAAACAGCGATTTGATGGTTAGCCATGCCGAACTGCGACCGTTTTAATGCGGGTGAAGCTGCGCAATCCCTCAAAACCTTTCTCGCGACCATGGCCCGAACGCCCGACCCCGCCGAAAGGCAGCTCTATGCCACCACCGGCACCGTAATTATTGATAAACACCTGCCCACATCGAAGCTGTCTGGCCAGGCGCCATTGCCGCCCGCCGTCCGTCGTCCACACGCCCGCGCACAAGCCAAAGTCCGTTTCGTTGGCCAACGCAAGGGCCTCGTCCTCAGACCGGAAACGCTGTACAACCAGCACAGGTCCGAACAACTCCTCCCTCAACAGTTCATGGCCCTCAGGAATATCAACCAGAACCTGCGGCTCTACAAAATGTCCTGCTCCTGGTGCCGTATCGGCCAGCCTGCCTTTCGCAAGAACTCGTACACCACTGGAAAGCGCCGCCTCAAGCCTCGATTCCAGCACGGATTTTTGCCGTGCATTGATCAAGGGGCCGCAATCCGCATCGGCCTCACCGACATCACAGCGCAATGCGAAAAAGCGCTCAGCAAGGCGATCAAGAAATTGATCCGCCACCGCGTCGTCGATAAGCAATCGGCTACCCGCTGAACAGGTCTGGCCCGCGTTCTGAACAATGCCTCTTACGACTGCCTCAAGTGCTGCCTCAATATCGGTATCGGCAAACACGATCTGTGGCGACTTACCACCCAGCTCAAGGGTAACGGGCACGTGGTGCCTGGCCGCCGCCTGAGTCACCAGGGTGCCCGTCTCCGGTGAGCCGGTGAACGACAGATGGTCAATCCGTGGATGAGCCGCCAAGGCAGCGCCAGCCTCGCGCCCAAGCCCGGGAACAACATTGAGCACGCCCGCAGGAAGACCGCACTCCATCGCCAGTTCAGCCAGTCGCAACACGCTCAGACAGGCATCTTCGGCCGGTTTGACCACAACCGTGTTACCCGCCGCCAGGGATGCGGCAACGCAACGCCCGAAAATCTGCGCCGGATAATTCCAGGGGATAATCTGCGCGCACACTCCGAAAGGCTCCCGCAACGTCATGACCGAAAAGCCACTTTCGAAAGGGATTGTTTCCCCATGGAGTTTATCGGCGGCGCCGGCATAGAAACGGAAGTAGCGGGCACACGCCTTTATGTCTCCCCGAGCCTGAGACATCGGTTTGCCAGTATCGGCACACTCCAGGGCCGACAACTGCTCCTCGTTTCGTTCAATCTCCTGGGCAAAGTCCAGGAGCCACTGGCCACGTGAACGCGCTGTCCACGTCAACCAGCCAGTGAGTGCGCCCGAAGCCGCGCGGACCGCGGCGTCAACTTCACCAGCCCCACACCTGGCAATCTGGCCGATGGGTTCTCCGTAGGAGGGCGCCTCAACCGTGAGCGTGGAGCGGGTGGCGACCCATTCACCGCCAATCAATGCTTTTTCTGTTGGCATATCGGGTAACGAAAGCATGTCCGGCCTCCATGGTTAGCGATCAGTACAGAAGGTCCACAAGCCCCATAGAGATCCAGGGCATATAGGTGATGGCAAGGAGGCATGCCAATACTACGAGCACAAACCGCATCAACCAGGGTAGTAGCTGATCAATAGACAGTTTCGCGACGGCACACGCTGCAAACAGATTGACCCCCAACGGCGGTGTGAACATCCCAAGCGCCAGATTCACAACAACGATCAGGCCAAAATGAACCGGGTCGATACCGTACTGGATTGCGATGGGGGTAAATATTGGCGCCAGCACCAGAATTGCTGCCGACGTCTCAATAAACATACCGACGATTAACAGCATCACGTTAACCGCCAGCAAAAAGGCAATAGGGCTCTCAAAAATTTGAGTCACCCATGCAGCAACTTCACCCGGCAGCCCAGAACGGCTGATCAGGAAGCTGAACAGCGCCGCCGCCGCAATGATCAGCATCACAGCTGCCGTTGATATGACACTTTCCCGAAAAATCGGGAACAGTTCAGCCATTGGCAGTTCCCGATATACCAGTCCCCCAACGATCAGGGCGTAAACGACCGCCACTGCAGAAGCCTCAGTGGGCGTAAACACACCACCGTAAATACCGCCAATAACAACGACCGGCATCAGCAAAGCCGCCCATGCGCGCTTGAAGGCGGTCATAAAGTCATGACGATCCTCTCTGTCTCGCAATCCATACCCGCGTTTCTTGCAGAACAGGAAAAGGAACAGCAGTAACGCGCCACCAATCAGAAGCCCCGGGCCGATACCGGCAATGAAGAGCTTTCCAATGGAGGTATCCGTGCTCACGCCGTAGAGAATCAGAGGAATGGAAGGCGGGATCAGAACGCCCAGTTCAGCCGACGAAGCCTGGATCGACGCAGCCAGTGGGCGCGGATAGTCATGCTTGACCATGGCGGGAATAAGAATTGAGCCAATTGCAAAGGTTGTTGCCACGCTGGACCCGGACACCGCTGCAAACATCATGCAGGTCAGAACGCAGGTCATGGCAAGACCGCCCTGAAGGCCGCCGACCATGGATTTGGCAAGATCCACTAGCCTTCTGGAGATACCGCCCGCGGACATCAGATTGCCCGCCAGAATGAAAAACGGAATCGCCATCAACGGAAAGCTGTCGATACCGACAAACATTTGCTGGGGAACCAGCAACAGCGGCAGAGGGGAAAAAAACTCAATGCCGATGATGGATGCCAGCACAATCGAAATGGCAATAGGAACGCCCAGACTGAAAAGTATGATCAGTGACAGGCCAATAGCAGCATTCATACCGGGTCCCCCCCGTGGACAGGGCCAATAGACTCCTGGCCCCTTATTTGGGCAATCAGTCGAGTCACAACGGCGATCAGAGTAAAACCGGCACCCACGGGCATCGCGGCATATGCCCAGGCGATGGAAATGCCAAGCCCCGCGAGCATTTGTGATTGCACCCTGATTGCCATTGCCGTCCCGAAGTAGATCAGCACCAATAGAACCAGTGCGCAGCAGCTTGCAATGAAGAGTTCAACCCATACCAGTTTTCGCCCCGGCACCAACTTGTAGATCACCTCTACGGACATCATGAATCCACCCCGGAACCCCGGAGCGGCACCAAGAAAGACACACCAGATCATCGTGGAGCGGGAAATCACCTCAGACCAGGTCGACGGCGCATCAAAAACAAATCGTGTGAGTACCTGATAGAAACCAAGGGTCACAGAAATCACCAGCATCACGACGGCACCGAGAAGGGCCAATCGAGTTGTCTGGCGTTCAATGCTAAAAAGAAGTTGCAGCATCGTGGCCACCATTAGAAAGCAATCCCGGCACCGTCAACGTGACAGGTACCGGGGAATTGGATTGGTGGTTTAGCAGCCGCTGGCGCGAATGCGGTCCAGCATCTCGCTTCCATACTGATCTGTGTAGATCTTGTAGGCGGGCTTGACCGCCTCCTGGAAGGGTGCCTTGTTGATATCGGTCTTGACCGTCATCCCTTTTTCACGCAACAGCTTCACGCCGTCGCGCTCCAGGCGGGAGACTTCTTCACGGGTCGCTTCGGCGGATGCCTTGGCGGCCTGCTCGAACCAACTCCGCTCCTCTTCTGTAAGACTGTCAAGGAGCACCGGAGAGCCAAGCACCGCGGCGGGTGAATAGACGTGTCCGGTCAACGAAAGGTGATCCTGAACTTCCCAGAACTTCGTGGCGACGATCACGGTGATGGGATTTTCCTGGCCATCAACGGTGCCCTGCTGCAACGCGGTAAACACTTCCGGGAACGCCATTGGGGTGGGATGAACGCCCATCTGCTCGAAGGCCTCCATGTGTACCTTGTTTTCCATGGTACGCACCTTCAACCCCTTGGCATCGTCAGGGCTGGTCACAGGGCGAACACTGTTGGTCATGTGGCGGAAGCCGTTTTCCGACCAGGCAAGGCCCACCAGGTTATGGTCAGACATCTTGTTCAACAGGTCCTGGCCGATCTCGCCATCAAGAACGCAACGGGCCTCTTCGTAACTCTTGAAAAGAAATGGCAGGTCAAGCACATAACTCTCCGGAACGAAATTACCCAAAGGACCTGTCGACGTAATCACGACATCAACGGTGCCAATCTGCAGGCCTTCGATCATGGCCCGCTCCCCGCCCAAGGAGCCGGAAGGGTGCTCGGCGACTTCGAACTCTCCGCCACTGAGGCGCTCCAGAGTTTCCTCAAAGGCATCGGCACCCACGGAATAGTGGGAACTGTCAGACAGCGTATGGCCAAGGTTAATGGTTCTTGCTGCCTGTGCATTCACTGCTGTCACGGCAAGCAAAGCTGAAGTGGCACCGGCGATGGCGGTGGTCAGGCTACGGCGTGCGAACGTTGCTTTCATTGTTGTTACCTCATTTTGCATTGTCACGCTTTGGGTAAATTCCGGGGTGCGTAGGCCCGGAATCAGGCATTCTCGTCCATAAAAGCCCTTACGATTTCACGAAAATCCTTATCGCTTCTGAATCCGAGCTTGCTCGCCCGGAGGTTACTGAATCTCGATGGCCAGCTACCGACAATCGCCTCAATCTTCGGATCCGGCCGGAACTGAACGCGGGCAAGCGCAGACTCACCGCCCACCTCACGCAGTGTCTCCAGCATTTCAGAAACGCTGACGGTAATACCCGGCAACATGAAAGCCCGGAAAGTGCCGAGTGCCTCACCCGGAACTTCGGCCCCGTGCACAAGGGCATCAACCACCGTTGTGGGTGACATAATGAACAGTTCCAGATCTGGCGAAACCGGGCAGATGGCATCCTCACCCTTGAGGGGTTCGCGCAGGATACTTGAGGCAAAACTGGAGGCCGCCGCATTCGGACGGCCAGGACGGATCACAATGGTGGGCAGGCGCAGCACCAGCCCATCGACAATGCCACGGCGACTGTAGTCATTGATCAGCAACTCGCTCATGGCTTTCTGGGCACCGTAAGAATTCTGGGGATGTAATGCCGTCATATCATCAAGGGTGTACGGCAAATCTCCGCCGTAGGCGGCCACGGAGCTTGCCATGATCAGCCGTGTCCGGTTGAGGCCATGCTTCCGGCAACCTTCGAGTAAATCGCGGGTTGCATCGAAATTGACCCTCATTCCCAAATCCAGATCGCCTTCCGCAGCACTGCTGACCACCGCTGCGAGGTGGTAAATCACATCCGGTTGCTCGGCAAGGACATCATCCAGCGCACCGGGTTGGCTGATATCCCGTGCGAGCGTTTTAGTGGCCAAGTCGCCGGCCTCCGGGCAGGGCGGCTCAGTCTGATCGATCAGAGTCAGACGGCTCAGCGAGTTACCGGCCAGTTGCCCAGCGCTGACGAGATGATCGACCAACCGCTGCCCGAGAAAGCCCGCGGCTCCAGTAATGACAATATGCATAACCTTTACTGACCTCTTGTTGTTGTGTCGGCGTTCAGCCCGTAGGCCTGTCCCCATCCCAGACCGGCCCGGGTGTTATCGGCTGGTCGATACTCGCAGCCCACCCATCCGGTATAACCCAGCGAATCCAGTCTCGCGAGCACCTCTGGGTAACAGACCTCCCCTACATCCGGTTCATGGCGTTCCGGCACACCGGCAATCTGCACATGCCCGATGGCGTGGAACTGACGTTCCATGTGACTAATCAGGTCGCCGTCCATAATCTGGCAGTGGTAGACATCAAACTGCAGTTTCAGGTTGTCCGCGCCCACCTCATCAATCATCTTGATGGCGTCTGCCTGCCTGGACAGGAAATACCCCGGCATATCCCGCTGATTGATCGGCTCGATCAGAAGATCCCGGCCTGCCTTGGCAGCCTCCCCGACAGCAAAACGGAGATTTTTCAGGTAGGTGTGGTGATGGGCTTCGACTGTCTCCTGGTCGGCGCCCTCCGGAAGCAGACCCGCCATCGCATGGATGCGGGGGCAATCCAGCACCTCGGCATAACGCAGCGCCTCGGCCACTGAAGCCTGAAACTCCGCCTCCCTTCCGGGCAGGCTGGCAAGCCCGCGCTCACCAGCCTCCCAGTTGCCGGGCGGAAGGTTAAACAGCACCTGTTCCAGCCCGGCCTCGCGCAGGCAACCCGCCAAATCTTCCGGGCGATAGGCGTAGGGAAACAGATACTCAACGCCCCGGAACCCCGCCTTCGCTGCGGCACCGAACCGGTCCAGAAAATCATGTTCCGGGAACAGCATGCTCAAGTTCGCGGCCAGTCTGATCATTACAGCACCCTCCTGGAGGTTCAGTCCCTGGGGAACCGCTGTTCCAGCGCCGAAACCTGTTCAGCTGTCAGCGCTCGTGGGTTTTCCCCGCGAAGAAGCAGAAACAGCTTCGCCGTCTCTTCCAGCTCCTCCGTGGCATACACCGCCGCCTCCAGGTTTTTTCCAGCGACCACCGGCCCGTGGTTGGCGAGCAGCACGGCACTGTGCTCGCCGGCCAGACCGCGAACCGCGTCACCCAGCTGCGGGTCCCCGGGCATGTGATAAGGCACCAGGGGCAGCCGACCCACCCGCATCACGTAATAGGCCGTTAATGGTGGAATGCAGTCGCAGGGGTTGATATCGGGCAGGCAGGACACCGCCACCGAATGGGTTGAATGCAGGTGCACAATGGCGCCCGACTGAGGGCGCTCCTCGTACATGGCCGTGTGCAGAAACTGCTCCTTCGTCGGCTTATCGCCCTCCAGCAAACGCCCTGAGCGGTCAAGCCGGGAAATTCGCTGGGGATCAAGCCGCCCCAGGCAGGCGTTGGTGGGGGTCATCAACCAGCCGCCATCGTCGAGGCGAACGCTGATATTGCCGCTCGAACCCATCGTCAACCCGCGATCAAACAGTGACTGGCCGAGCGTCGCAATCTGCTCTCGCAGTTGATTTACTTCACTGACATTCATGGCAACACCTCAAACGCACGTGTAAAGAAATCCGGCCCGCCGAAATTGCCCGACTTCAAAGCCAGAGACAGCGGTCCCGGCCCGCCTACATCGGCGGCTTGGGTCCAGGGCACGCCCGGATCAATCTGGTCGCCGATCCGCAACGTGCGAATACCAAGCGCCGACACAACCGCACCCGAGGTCTCGCCTCCGGCCACCACCAGGCGGCCAACCCCTTCATTAACCAGGGTAACGGCGAGGTGGCCAAGGGCAGACTCAACAAGCTCGCCGGCACGCTCCGCCCCCAATGTCGCTTGAGCCTGCCGGACCTGATCCGGATCCGAGGAGGCGTAAACCAGAACCGGCGCTCCCGCCCTCAGTCTTTCGCGAGCGAAAGCCAGGGCCGCCTCCAGATGATCATCACCCTCCGCAAGCTTCAAAGGATCAAGGGCAAAGCCTTCACCCTTGCCCAGAAAATCCGCCACCTGCCCCAGCGTTGCCCTCGAACAGCTGCCGGACAACACCAGTGCACCGCCAACACCCGGCTCCAGGCGCCCGGCTTCGGACACATTCGCCAGCCAGCCGCGTGAGCGGTACTCCGCGGGCAGCGCCTGGCCCAGGCCGGAGCCTCCGGTCACCAGCGGCTTATCAACAACCGCACCGGCCAGGGTTGCGAGATCCGATTCATCCAGGGTGTCACAAATCACATGCCGGACACCGTCGGATTCCAGGGCCTTCAGTCTCTCGCCGGCGGTACCGGGCCCCTGCCTCAGTACCGGCCATGGCAGCAGGCCCACGTTGCCCTTTGTTTGCCGAGCCAGCACACGCACCAGATCGGCATCCTTCATTGGGTTGAGTGGGTGGTCCTGCATGCCGCTGTCATTCAAAAGCCGGTCACCCACAAACAGATGCCCCTGATACACCGTACGGCCATTAACCGGGAACGCCGGCACCATCACCGTCTGGCGGGCGTTCAGGGCATCCAGAAGAGCATCGCTGACCGGGCCAATATTGCCGCGATCCGTGGAATCAAACGTGGAGCAGTACTTGAAGAAAATCTGCCGGGCACCGAGGTCCTGAAGCCAGGCCAGGGCCGCCAGTGACTCAGTGACCGCCTGCTCGGCGGGGCATGAGCGTGATTTAAGCGCCACCACAACAGCATCAACGTTGCTCAGGTCGGGTTTACCCTCAGGCACGCCAATTACCTGAATACAGCGCATACCGCTGCGAACCAGATTGTTCGCCAGATCGGTTGCCCCGGTGAAGTCATCGGCGATTGCGCCCAACACAATACTCATGCTCACTCCTCACCACTGTCGTTGGCGGCATCCGGCAACGTGATGCCGGCAAGCCGTTCGTAGACCTTGATCACCGCTGAATCGTCTTCCTTCCCGAACCCGGCCGCCTTCGCTGCGGTAAACTGCTGAAGCGCACTGGCGGCCACGGGGGTTGGCATGGCCAGCTCCCGCCCGGTGTCGTGAACAATATTGAGATCCTTAACGAAGATATCGACCGCTGAGAGAGGGGAGTAATCGCCCTTGAGAATATGCGGGACGCGGTTCTCGAACATCCAGGAGTTACCGGCTGAGTGAGTAATTACCTCGTAAACGACCTCGGGCGGCAATCCCATCCGGATCGCCATAGCCATGGCCTCCGCTGCTGCAGCAATATGAACCCCGGCCAGCAGCTGATTGACCAGCTTCATACTCGACCCGATTCCGGGCGCATCTCCCAACCGGTAGACGGTCGCCGCCATGGCATCAAGGACCGGCTCGGCAAGGCCGAACGCATCCGTGCTTCCCGAGGCCATCACCGAAAGCTGGCCAGCCCTCGCTTTGGCCGCACCGCCACTGATGGGTGCATCCAGCATCTCGATACCCGCCTGGCCGAGCCGTTCAGCAAGATCACGGGCAATCGCCGGCGCCACTGTTGCGCACTGAATCACCAGGCTGCCCGGCTTTAAGCCGGCAAGAAGCCCGGATTCACCAAAAAGCACCTGTTCGACCTGGGCCGCATTCACTACCACCAACAACACAACATCGCTTTTGGCAGCCAGTTCAGCGAGCGCACGCACAGTGCGACCACCAGCGTGCTCAAAGCCCGCCCGGGCCTTTTCGCTGACATCACACCCGGTAACCTCAAACCCACACTCAAGCAGGGCCGTAGCTGTTCCCATTCCCATGGCGCCCAGACCTACCACACCGACGCGGGGCTTTGTTCCGGATAAGCTTGTCACTTGCTGGCCTCCTGATTCTTGTTTTGATTGTTTGATGGTAGCGCTACCATGTTAGCGCTACCATCGTTTTAGTTGATAAGATTGCGATCAGCAAGTTACCGTCGCGAGGACTACGACCAATGTCTAACATGGAAGCCTCTTCCCCGGAACCCCGCAAGCGGAGAGGTTCTGATAAACCAACGCTGAAACAGGTCGCGGAAGCGGCCGGGGTTTCCCCCATCACGGTATCCCGGGCCCTGAACACGCCAGGCCGCGTGAACAAGGAAACCCGCCGACGGGTCACCGAAGCCGTGGAGCAACTGGGCTACGTACCCAACCTGATCGCCGGCAGCCTGGCCTCGGCCAGTTCGCGATTTATTGCCGTTATCGTTCCTTCGCTCGCCAACGCAGTTTTCATTGAAGTGATCAAGGGGCTTCAGGAAGCTTTCGAAGCCAAGGGCTACCAGATACTGCTCGGCAATACCGATTACGATCTTCAGAGGGAGCACCAACTGGTACGAACCTTTCTGGGATGGTCCTGTTCCGGACTGGTGATTGCCGGCTTGCGCCACAGCAAAGCCTGCCAAGGCCTTCTGGAAACCTGGAACAAGCCGATCGTGGAAATGATGGAATTGGGTAAAGGGTTGGACTTGAACGTGGGGCTGGACCACCGGGAAGCGGGCGCTTGTATGGCCAGGCACCTGTTAGACAGGCACTATCGCTCCATCATCTATGTGGGCGCCTGTATGGACAGGGATTACCGGGCTAACATGCGGTATGAGGGACACAAAGAAATTCTCGCGCAAGCGGGGCTGGAAGCGCCGATAATTGAGCTGGACAGACTCGGCAGCCTGGAAGCCGGCGCGGTTGCGCTCGACATGGTTCTGGAGCAATGCCCCAGAACTGATGCCATCCATTTCGCCAACGACGACCTCGCCACTGGCGCTTTGCTACACGCCCAACGGCTGGGCCTTGGCGTGCCACAGGACATCGCCATCGCCGGGTTCAACGGCCTGCCCCTTGGCCAGCAGGTGACGCCGAGACTGACAACTATTCAGTCTCCCAGGGAGACCATGGGGCGGCTTGCAGCCGAGCAAATACTGAGGCGCCTGAACGACGAACCCATAACCGATAAACAATTGAACGTGGCATTCCGCACCCTCATTGGTGAAAGCACCTGAACCTATAGAAATGCCTTAACGGCTCAGCCGGGAATCAATACTTGCGGTTGCGGGAACAATGATTCCGGAGGCCAACGTAGGTGGCAATCATGTCACCAAAGTGTTCATCTGTGGAAAATAGCCGAGCCCAAGTGCTGTGCATTTTGGTGAGCCGGGTTAAAACCGTCCTTGGGACCGGGGTAGAACCCAACCGGAGCTTATTGTTCTTAAGTCAATGCGCTCCAATAGTTCCTCAGGTATCTTTCAAGCGGCCTGCTACTATGGGGCGGGAGAGGTACGCTGCGAATCTTTGAGGTAAACACTCAGTTGGCCAGGTTTGGTAGCAACTTGGTCAGCTGGAGCCGTTAGTTCCGCAGTAAATTACTCGTCAACAGTAGTGCCTTTTACTCTTACTCTGTTTTTGGTTCCGAGTTTAGTATTCCTCCTGTTGAGATTCCCGCACCAGCGCTCCAGACTGACACCTAACGCTTTTATCGAACCGATTGATGGTCTTTCGCGGACGAAGCTAGTCTGCGGACATAGGGGAGGGTAGTTGGGTCAAAGTTGGGGCGAAAGGGGGCGTGTTTATCCGTGTTTTGAGGCTCGGTCTCTTTTGGTCTGAGCTGCTGACATGAACGGGTCCGGGTAGCCTTGCCTTGGATGAAGGCGTGAATTGTAAGAAAATAACCGCCGTGATGAAACGAAGGAGGTCATTATGCTGGCCAGCGATCAGGAATTGGAAGAGGCAGGCAATCGCCTCGGTGAACGACTGCTGCGAACTGGCCGTACTGTCGCTACGGCGGAAAGTTGCACCGGCGGCTGGGTTGCCAAGGTACTGACCGACCGTGCCGGCTCCTCGGCTTACGTGCTTGGCGGGCTGGTAACCTACAGCAATGAGGCCAAGCAGGGGTTGCTGGGCGTGACCCGGAAGTCGCTGGATGAGCACGGGGCGGTCAGCGAACCGGTGGTGCGGGAAATGGTGGCCGGTGCCCTGGTGGCGACAGACGCGGACGTTGCCGTGGCCATCAGCGGTGTAGCCGGGCCCGGAGGTGGCAGCGAGGACAAGCCTGTGGGCACCGTCTGGTTTGCCTGGGGTAGCAGCCCGGCCTCCACCGTGGAGGTGGTAAAACACTTTGAGGGCGATCGTGATCAGGTTCGCCGGCAAGCCGTTCTCTTTGCCCTTCAAGGGGTTAACGATTTCGTGAGCGAACTCTGACGGCTTTCACATCCGGAGGGGTTGGTCTCCTTTGCGGGTTATGTTTTAATACTGTTCAAATATACAGGGAATTGGCTGTTTAAGCTGTACGGATTCCCGATCCACTATTTCGCTGCCGGCCTTTATCTGAGGTTGGTGGCCCGGGCGACAGAGGGTTTGCACTGATGGAAGACAACCGCAAGAAAGCATTGAGCGCAGCACTTGGGCAGATCGAGCGCCAGTTTGGCAAGGGCGCTGTCATGAAAATGGGTGATCAGCCCCGTGAAGCCATTCCTGCGGTCTCCACCGGCTCCCTGGGGCTGGACGTAGCCCTGGGTATCGGCGGTCTTCCCTATGGCCGGATCTGCGAAATCTACGGTCCGGAGAGTTCCGGTAAGACCACGCTCACCCTGCAGGTGATTGCAGAAGCCCAGAAAGCCGGCAAAACCTGTGCGTTTGTGGATGCCGAGCACGCTCTCGATCCGGTGTATGCCGAGAAGCTGGGCGTTAATGTGGACGATCTGCTGGTTTCCCAGCCGGACACCGGTGAACAGGCCCTGGAAATCTCCGACATGCTGGTCCGCTCCAACGCGGTTGATGTCATCATCGTTGACTCGGTAGCCGCCCTGACGCCGAAAGCGGAGATTGAGGGTGAAATGGGCGACAGCCACGTTGGTCTGCAGGCGCGACTGATGTCACAGGCTCTGCGAAAGCTGACGGGCAACGTCAAGCATGCCAACTGCCTGATGATCTTCATTAACCAGATCCGCATGAAGATCGGCGTCATGTTCGGCAGCCCGGAAACCACCACCGGTGGTAACGCCCTGAAATTCTACTCCTCCGTTCGCCTCGATATCCGTCGCATCGGCGCCGTGAAAGACGGCGATGAAGTGGTTGGTAACGAGACCCGCGTTAAAGTGGTCAAGAACAAGGTGTGCCCGCCGTTCAAGCAGGCCGAGTTCCAGATCATGTACGGCAAGGGTATCTACCACATGGCGGAAGTCCTGGATATGGGCGTCAAGGAAGGCTTTGTTGACAAGTCCGGTGCCTGGTATGCCTACAACGGCGACAAGATTGGCCAGGGCAAGGCCAACGCCTGCAAGTTCCTGGAAGAAAATATGGACATTGCCAACGAGATCGAAGCCAAGGTTAGGGACAAGCTGATGCCCAAGCCCGAGCCAAAGAAAGAAGCCAAAGAAGAGCCCGCAGAAGCGAACGGTGAGCTGCTCTGAGATTGATATAGGGGGGCGTATGGATGGCATGAAGAAACTTTTGATCGTTGCTCATGCGCCGTCCCCAAATACGCTCAAGCTTCGGGAAGCGGCTGAGCAGGGTGCTCGCCACGAAGACATCGAAGGCGTTGAGGTGACGGTTCTGGCACCGCTGGACGCGGGCCCTGCGGATGTTCTTTCCTGTGACGCTATCATCCTCGGCACCACGGAAAACCTGGCTTACATGAGTGGCGCTCTGAAAGATTTTTTCGATCGCAGCTACTATCCCTGCCTGGAAAAAACCCAGGGCTTGCCCTTTGCCTACTATATCCGTGCCGGGCAAGACGGTACGGGCACCAATCGCGCCATTGAGAGCATCACCACCGGGCTGCGCTGGAAGCGGATTCAGGAGCCACTGATCTGCCGTGGTGAGTATCGGGATGAGTTTGAAGATCAGTGCCGGGAGCTGGGTATGTATGTGGCGGCGAGTCTGGACGCAGGGCTGGTGTAAGCTAACGGCAGCTCAACTCGCAAACCGGTTGTAGAAGCCTTCAATCCGCGACAGGGCATTGTCGACGGTTCTTGAATAGCCTTTCTTGTCCAGGCAATAACTGAACTGGACGCTCACGCGGTAACCGGCCTGATAGGGCTGGCAGTCCACCACCCGGGCGCAAACCCGCGATTCGCTGATGTATTTGCCGTCAAAATCCAGGAATAGTCGGACTCCCGGTTCTACCGGCCTCGGGCAGAGTACGGCCATGCCATAGCGGTTGAGATCCAGACAGGTAACCGAAGTGGCCTGTTTGCCATGGCCAAAGAAGCCACGCTCCCGAAGCTGAACCTTCAGGCAGGAGGCTGGGTAGCGATCCTTGATTCTGCGTTCTGCGGAATCACTGGTCATACGCTGGCGTCCGTTGCGTGCATTGTATTTATTGTCGGGAGATGAAGTGTAGTTCCGGAAAGACTGGCTGAAAAATGAACGGCGGCAGAACTGTGAACTGCCTAACAAAATCCCGCGCACTGTGCGCGACTCCAGAAATCTTCGTGCTGAACGCGACAGAGCCGACCTCAGAATCTACAATGACCGGCCAATGTGTTAACCGTTACAGGACCAAACCTTGAAGTCACTGTCTCTGCACCAGCTTTACAAAGCCTGTGTTCTGAAAGATCTGCCGTTCAAAACCACCAAACAACTGGAACCCCTGGCTGAAATTGTCGGCCAGAACCGTGCCCAGGAAGCCGTGCGTTTTGCTCTGGCAATGCCCCATGGCGGTTACAACGTCTATGCCGTTGGCCGGAATGGTCTGGGCAAGCGCACCATGATGCTGCGTTACCTTGAGCACCATGTGGATACGGATCAGCAGAGCCATGACTGGTGCTACGTGGCCAACTTCGAGGAACCGCGTATTCCCAAGCTGTTGCAGCTGCCGGCCGGCAAGGGCACCCAGCTCAAGCAGGACATGGAAAAGCTGATGAGTCGTCTGGTCAAGGTGATTCCCCAGACCTTTGACAGCGACAGCTTTCTGGAGCGCTCGGAACAGCTGAAGAACGAATACGGCAAGAAGCAGGAAGACGAGCTTGAGAAGGTGGCCGCCCAGGCCAAACGCAAAAAAGTCAGCCTCACTGTGACAACCCCGGGCGGGTACCGGTTGGTGGCCATGAATGGCGACGAACCCCACACTGCGGAGTCTTTCCAGGCCCTGACCGATGAGCAGCGGGACAAGTTCGAAGATGCCATCAACAAGCTTGAGAAAAAGCTCCGGCAGGCCCTGCGCAAACTGGCGGACTGGGAGCAGGAGTACGCTGATAAGCAACAGGCGTTGAACCAGGAAACGCTCGAAAGTATCTCTGGCCACCAGATTGATGAGTTGATCGAGAAGTACAAGGATCTGCCAGATGTGGTCGCCTACTTTGAGGCGGTTCGGGCGGACCTGGTGGAGAACCTGGAGATATTTCTCGACGACAACGAGGAGCAGGCCGCGATTGCCTACGCTTCTCTGGACAAGAAGATGCCCCGGCGGTATCTGGTCAATGTGCTGGTGCACCAGAAAACCAACGAGGTGCCGATGGTGGTGGAGGATAACCCCACCTATCACAACCTGTTTGGTTACGTGGAAAACGTCACCTACAAGGGCACGGTGTTCACGGACTTCTCCCTGATCCGCCCGGGCAGTCTGCATCGCGCCAACGGCGGTTATCTGTTGATGGACGCCATCAAGGTTCTGGAGCAGCCGTTTGTGTGGGACGGACTCAAGCGTGCCCTGCGCTCGAAGTCCATACAGATAAATTCCCTGGAACGGGAACTGACGCTGTCCGGAACCATCTCAATTGAACCGGAATCGGTGCCCCTGGACGTCAAGATTGTCCTGTTCGGTGATCGTGAAACCTGGATGTTGTTGCAGGAATACGATTCCGAGTTTGCCGAACTGTTCCGGGTCACGGCGGATTTCGAGAATGAAATGTATCGCTCCGATGACAGCCAGTTGCTCTATGCCAAGTTCATCGCCAGCCTTGTGAGTGAGAAGAAACTGCTGCATTGTTCGAACAAGGCCGTTGCCCGGGTAATCGAGCACAGTGCCCGGATGGCAGAACATCAGGACCGACTCTCCCTGCACGCGGCGGATATTGCCAATCTGCTGCGGGAATCGGACTTCTGGGCCCGGCAGGCCGGTGCCAAGCTGATCCAGGACCTGCATGTTGAGCGCGCGCTGGAAAGCGCGAAATATCGCAGCAGCCGTATCCGGGATCAGTTCTACGATTCCATCCGTGATGGCACGACGCTCGTAACCACTAGTGGTAAGTGCGTTGGCCAGGTTAATGCACTCTCGGTGCTGTCCACGGGTGGCTTTGAATTCGGCCTTTCCAACCGTGTCACTGCTACCTGCTATTATGGAGATGGCGCGGTGATGGATATTGAGCGTGATGTGAAGCTCGGTGGCAATCTTCACTCCAAGGGCGTGATGATCCTGAGCTCCTGGCTTGCCTCCCATTTTGCGGTCAACGACCCGATGCACCTGTCGGCCAGCCTGACCTTTGAGCAGAACTACGGCGAAGTGGACGGTGACAGTGCATCTCTGGCAGAGCTGTGCGCGCTGATCTCGTCCCTCTCCGGAATTCCGGTGCGACAGGATCTGGCAATCACCGGGTCGGTTAACCAGTTTGGCGAAGTTCAGCCCATTGGCGGTGTCAACGAAAAAGTGGAAGGCTTTTTCACCACCTGCCAGCTTAAGGGCGGGCTTTCTGGCACCCAGGGTGTCATTGTACCAACCACTAACGTGCAGAACCTGATGCTCGACAGCGAAGTGGTAAAGGCAGTGCGCGGAGGCCAGTTTGCGGTATACGCGGTTGCCCGTGTTGAGGAAGCCATAACCCTGCTGCTCGGCAAGCCTGCGGGCAAGGCCGATGACAAAGGCAGGTACCCGAAACAGAGCGTTTTTGGCATTATCCAGCAACGACTTGAGAAAATGCGGGAACACGAGCGCCAGGAACATGCCCGTGATGACCATAAAGACCCGTCAATTCACTGACCGGCGATCATAAGAAAACGGACAGGAGAGAACACACCCATGACTGATATCCAGCAAACCGTGTACGTTGTTGAGGACGATGAAGCAGTCCGCGATTCCCTGGAGCTGCTACTGAAATCCGACGGCAAGCCGGTCAAGACCTATGAGAGTGCAACTGCTTTCCTGAAGGACTATTCCGACAAGATGGCAGGCTGCATTGTGCTGGATATCCGCATGCCCGGCATGGACGGAATGGAACTCCAGAAAAAACTCAATGAAAAGCACTCCATCCTGCCCATCATCTTTGTGACCGGTCACGGTGATGTGCCCATGGCCGTTGACGCCATGAAAGAGGGCGCTGTGGACTTCATCCAGAAGCCCTACCGTGAAGAGGCGCTGCTGGAGAAAATCGAGGCGGCACTGAAGCAGGATCTGGAACAGCGCAAATCCCTGGATGAAAAGCAGGAAATCATCCGTCGTATCAAGAGCCTGACCCCCCGGGAGCACGAAATCATGGACCGGATGATTGCCGGCCAGGCCAACAAGGTGATTGCCATTGAGCTGGAGATAAGCCAGCGCACAGTGGAGATCCACCGCTCCCGCGTTATGCACAAGATGGGAACCCATTCCCTGGCACATCTCGTACGTATGGTCCTGTCCGTAAAGGACCTTATCGACGCAGGGTGATCCCGGCGGCATCATACGGTTACTTTTTTAACCGGCCCGACATATATGACTGAAGCTGTCAGCGAGAACTCGGAGGTGACGGTTCTGCTCGTGGACGACAATCCGCAGAACCTCAAAGTCCTCTATGAGACCCTGAAAGACAAAGGTTACCGGCTGCTCATTGCCAACGAAGGCGAAAAAGCCCTCGACCTTGCCCACCGCCACCAGCCTGAAGTGATCCTTCTGGACATCATGATGCCGGAGATGGATGGCTATGCCGTCTGCGAGCGCCTCAAGGCCGACCCCCAGACGGCAGACTGTGCCGTTGTTTTCCTGTCTGCGCTCGATGACCTGCAGGCGAAGGTGAAAGGCTTCTCCCTCGGCGGCGCCGACTACATCTCCAAACCCTTCCAGTCCCAGGAAGTGATCGCACGGGTGAAAACCCACGCCAGTGTGATTCGCCTCGAGAGGGAACTGCAGGCCCGCAATCGCGAGCTGCAGAGTGATCAGGCCCGGATTCTGAATTCCATCAGCGAAGGTATTTACGGCCTCGATGAGAATGGCATCGTCGAATTTGCCAATCCGGCAGCAGCGTCCATCGTTGGCTGCCCGGTGGAAGAACTGATCGGCCGGAATTTCTTCGACACCCATTTCGCTACCGCTGGCGACAACCCGGACAGCCTTCCGGTAAAGGCCACCTGTCAGCAGGGTATCGCGGAGAACCAGCGGGATATCCGAATGCTAAGGGCCGATGGAACCGGCTTTCCGGCGGAGTACCGCTCAACCCCCAAGCTGGACTCGGACGAACTCCACGGCGCCGTTGTGGTGTTTCGTGATATTACCGCCGAGCTGGACAGCGAGAAGGCACTGGAAGATGCCCGGCAGCTGGTTCAGGAGCAGCGTGACCAGCTGGCCCATACCTCCCGCCTGACCACCATGGGTGAAATGGCCGCCGGCGTCGCCCACGAGGTGAACCAGCCGCTGACCGCCATCACCAATTATGCCCGGGTTGCCAAGCGGATGATGGCGAAGGAAAACGCGGACATGGGCCTGCTTCAGGAAACCCTGGACAAGATTGAGGCCCAGTCCCACCGGGCCAGTGAAATCATACGTCGCATCCGGCGCTTCATGAAAAAGCCGGCCACGGGCAAGGAAGTGCTGTCGGTGCCTGCGTTACTGGAAGATACCCGGCAGTTTGCCGAGGTGGATATGCGTAACAACAAGGGGGCCATTGAATTGTCGGTGCCGGAGAACATGCCGGAGGTTCTGGCAGACCCGGTCCAGGTACAGCAGGTAGCGCTCAACCTGATTCGCAACGCCCTCGAGGCCACCAGCAGCATCGATTCCAGTGCACCCGTCGAGGTGAGTGCGAGTGTGCAAGGCGACACCTGCGTTCGGATCCAGGTGCGCGACCATGGTGTCGGCTTGTCGGAAGACGCGGAGGAAAAACTGTTCCTGCCCTTTTTTACCACCAAGGACGAGGGCATGGGGATTGGTCTGTCGACTTGCCGCTCCCTGATTCAGGCCCAGGGTGGCGACATCGGTTTTGAGCGCCCGGAAGATGGTGGCGCCTGTTTCTACTTTACTCTGCCCGTTGCCGGCGCCCAGGGATCCTCCTGCGCACCGGAAAGTGATTCCTCCCGGGCCTAGAGCCAGTCGATGCGCCCGGTCAGGTGGGGCGCATCGCCTTTGGCGTTCAATACCTGGTAGTCCCAGCCCTTTTCTCCCGTTTGCCAATTCAATTGGGCTGTGCCGGGCAGAAACAGCGGTTTCTTGAACTGGCAGCTCACGCTCAGGGCGCCGCTTTGCCATCCTTCCTGTTGCTCCAGTAATGCGAGCGCGTGGGCTTTGGTCCACATGCCGTGGGCGATTGCCCTGGGAAACCCGAATGCCCTGGCGCTCAGGGCGTGCATGTGGATCGGGTTACTGTCACCGGACACGCGGGCGTATTGCCGGCCAATGGACTCGGGTGCCTTCAGGTTCTCTGTGTTCGGGTAGCGCTCCAGTTCCGGTGGCGCCTTCTTCCCGGAAGACTTGCTCTCAGCATCCGGTTGCCGGAATAGCGTTGTACTCGCTTCTTCCCAGATCAGTCTGCCCGCCGAGTGCGCCTCCGTAATCAGATCGAATTCCACGCCGCGGTCACTTTTCACCGTATTTCCCAGCCTTACCTGCAGATCCAGATTTTCCCCGGTGCCGATGGGGCGGTGCTGGGTAATGGTGTTTCGCAGGTGTACCAGGCCAAGCAGTGGCAGGGGGAAGCTTTTCTCGGTAAGCAGTTTCAGGTGCAGTGGAAAAGCCAGCACGTGGGGCCAGGTAACGGGCAGGTGGCTGTGCGCCGCGAAACCGCAGACCTGCCGGTAGCGTTTCAGGCTCTTGCCCCTCGTGCTGACGCCCAGCAGGCGCGCGGAGAGATCCGGAATGCTGATATCGCCGCCGGTTTGCGTCTGTTTCGGCAGCAGTGTCCTGCCATACATCGGTAACAGTGCCGGCGGTGTGTTGTGGTAAACGAGAGTCTCTGACATCGGTGTTCTCCTTCACAGCCCGGACCATCAATCCCGGCATTACCTGAGTAGAAAGCTTTGTCGCAAAGGGTATGCTTTTTTTTACATTTTGGTACAACTCGGCGTCTGTGGCCTGATATGCTCTAATATAAGACGATTGTCTAACAGGGTGCGGTTTATAGGCTCCTTGAGTCTGACAAACCCCGCCAGATCAGGCATTGACCTGGCGTGCCCCGGCGACTGTCCGGCCGGTCAAAGCAGTAGTCAACAATTAAAAAAGCGGAATCTTATGCAGGAACTTCGTGACGCGGGAGTGATGTTGCGCCTGATCTATGAGGCGATGAAAAAGAAGGGAATCGATACCGATGCCATCTTCAGCCGCCTGGGTGTGGATGAGAATTACGTTTATACCGAGCAGCTTCGAACCCCTCACAGTGCCCAGATGTATTTCTGGCAGGCGGTTGAGGACGTTTCCGGTGATCCGGACGTAGGCCTGCACCTGGGGCAAGTGCTGCCCGCATACAAGGGGCAGGTCCTGGAATACCTCTTTCTCAGCAGCCCCACCTTCGGGGAGGGCCTGCGACGGGCCCAGAACTATCAGCGTCTGCTGAGCGATGCGGCGAATACCGATTTCTTCATTGAGGGTGACGATGCCTGCATGGTTCTGGATGCGGCGTCTGATGATGTCCGTCGGCTGCGGCATTTCAATGAGTGTTTCGTGCTGGGCCTGATTACGTTCTTCCGTTCGATCACCGATGGCAGTTTTTACCCGTCACGAATCGAGTTCGAGCACGAGCGGGCCGAGGGTCAGGACCATGTCAGCGAGGTTCTGGGCTGCGACGTCACTTTCGGTGCCGAGGAAAACCGGCTTTATTTCCCGGCAAAGCTGCTTTCCCATGCCTCACCCCATGCGGAGCCGGAATTGCTGGATCTGCATGAGCGGTTTGCCAGTGAGCAAGTGGCCCGGCTGGAGAAAAAGGACATAGTCGGTCAAGTGGAGCGAATCGTCGCAGAGCTCCTGGATAGCGGGGAGGTCACCCTGGATGCCGTGGCAGAGCGCCTTGGTATCAAGCCGAGAACCCTGCGTACCCGGCTGACCGAAGCCGAGGCCAGTTTCAATCAGGTGCTCGCCGATTTCCGCTATCGGCTGGCCCGTCAGCTGTTGGCAACCACCGACGAATCCATCGATGAAATCGTCTATCTGACTGGCTTCTCCGAGCCCAGCACCTTCTATCGTGCGTTCAAGCGCTGGTCCGGTATGACCCCGATCGAGTACCGCAAAACCGCCCAGGGCAAGGATGCCATGGTTGATGCCATGTGACAGGACGCTTTTCTGAATTTTTTTGAGAAAAACCGTTGACATAACAGGGCGCCTCTTTATAATGCGCCCTCGTTGTCACAGAGCATTCACACCCCTGAATGCAGCGCCTTTTCAAGGCACTATGTGATGACCCGCACGGAGCGGTAGTTCAGTTGGTTAGAATACCGGCCTGTCACGCCGGGGGTCGCGGGTTCGAGTCCCGTCCGCTCCGCCATTTTTTCCCTCTTCTTTATCCCTTAACACCCTCAGTCTTTCTTCAGTCCCTTCACGTCTGCCCGAGAGCAACCGTGTGTCATCGTTTTGTCACTCACACGATCTAGTCTGTACCTGAAAGTTCAGGAACAGGACAGCCGCCATGCGGGACTACGAAGAAGAGTTGATTGAAAACCAGTTTGAAGAATACGAAGACGATGACGGCTGGGATGATGCTATGGAACTCTGATCTCAGGAATGCCGGATTCGCTTTCGTTGTTCTCCCGGGCTCAGGCTGAACCACCGCCGATAGGCCTTGTGAAAGGCGGCAGGATTGGCGAATCCCAGAAGCCAGGCAATTTCCGCCAGTGATGTCTCTGTCTCGCGAATATAATCCCGCGCCAACTGTTTCCGCGTTTCATCCATCAGTTCCCGGAACCCGGTTCCCTCTGCAGCCAGCTGTCTCTGAAGCGTCCATGGCGCAACCCCCAGTTTCATGGCAATGGTTTCCAGGCTGGGCGTTTCTCCCCGGAACAGCGGTGTGAGGAGGTTTTTTACCCGGTCCCCCGTTGTCCATCCCCGTCGGATCTGCTGCATTTCCTGCTCACAGAGTTCAGACAGCTTTTCATGCATGGCCGGCTGAGCCTGCTGGCTCGCGCTTTCCCAGATCTCCTGCCGCACTGTAATGCCGTTTTTTGCTGCTCCGAACTGCACCGGGCAGCGAAACCAGCTTTCGAACAAATCATCCTGGCCGATGGAGCGGTATTCGATGGTGACTTTCTCCAGAACGTCATAGCGACCGGTCACGGTTCGCAGGAACTGGGTCCAGGCCGCGAGCACAGAATCCACCACAAAATAGTTGAAGCCGTTGTAAGGGCGAATCGAGTAGAACTGCGCCTGCCGGATTTCCGGCCAAACCATGGGTACGCCGCGACTGTTGCGGCTGGTCAGCAGGGCGTAGCGAATCAGCGTACTGATTGCCGCCCCGGCCGTGCTGGCGGTTTCTCCGGCAAGCCCGGCAATACCGGCGTCAACGGGGCGGGATAATGCCCCCATTCTCAACCCCAGGGCGGGGTTGCCAGTCTCGGTGATCGCCGCGTGCCCCAGACGCATGAAGCGGGGAATACTGATGCGCGCTTCCGGCGATGTCAGTGTCTGATGGTCAAGCTGAAAACGGGATGCCAGTTCTGCACTGTTGGCGCCTTCGGCCTCGGTCGCCCGCATCAGGGCAGAGACATAGAGGACACTGATGTCTCCCAGTGAGTTTCGGCTTTTGGGCGGGGCAGATCGGTGATCGGTCATTGAAGTCTTTGTCGGACATGTTATGCAAAGATAATAAAATGTTATCCCGGGATATTGTCGATGGCAAGCGCCGCGAGTAGTTTAAGGCTCAACAATGAACGGGGCCCTGGCAATTGCG
Source organism: Marinobacter sp. B9-2 (assembly GCA_003030785.1). Taxonomy (GTDB): domain Bacteria; phylum Pseudomonadota; class Gammaproteobacteria; order Pseudomonadales; family Oleiphilaceae; genus Marinobacter. The sequence goes on from PYVH01000024.1 coordinate 23,174, forward strand.
GGAGCCCCGCCGAAGATCTTGATGAGGAGACCGAACATGACTGCAAGCACCACCCCAGGCGTTGCCAAATACCCGAACCTGCTTGAGCCGCTGGACCTCGGCTTTACTAAATTGCGTAACCGTACCCTGATGGGGTCCATGCATACGGGGCTGGAGGAAGCCAAAAACGGCTTTGAGCGCCTGGCTGCATTCTACACAGAGCGTGCCCGTGGCGGCGCTGGCCTGATCGTTACCGGCGGTATTGCGCCGAATGTGGAAGGGGGTGTGTTCCAGCACGCTGCCAAGATGACCACCGAAGAAGAATCTGACAGGCACCGGATCATCACCGACGCTGTGCACGAAGCCGATGGCAAGATCTGCATGCAGATCCTTCACGCTGGCCGGTATGCCTATTCTCCGGAGCTGGTGGCGCCGTCTGCGATCCAGGCGCCAATCAATCCGTTCAAGCCGAAGGAGCTGGACGAGGCGGGCATTGAAAAGCAGATTCAGGATTACGCGGATTGTGCCGCACTGGCACAGCGTGCCGGCTATGACGGCGTTGAGGTCATGGGCTCGGAAGGGTATTTCATCAACCAGTTCATTGTTTCCCACACCAACCACCGGACCGACCGCTGGGGGGGCAGTTACGAAAACCGTATCCGCCTGCCTATCGAAATCGTGCGCCGCGTGCGTGAGCGGGTGGGAGAGAGGTTTATCCTGATCTACCGCCTGTCCATGCTGGATCTGATTGAAGACGGCAGCACCTGGGAAGAGGTTGTTCACCTGGCCAAGGAAATCGAGAAGGCCGGCGCGACTATCATCAATACCGGCATCGGCTGGCACGAGGCCCGGGTGCCCACCATTGCCACCTCGGTTCCCCGCGGTGCCTTCACCAAGGTGACTGCGCGCCTGAAAGGTGAGGTAGGCATTCCGCTGGTCACCACCAACCGGATTAACATGCCGGACGTGGCCGAGAAGATTCTGGCGGAAGGCGATGCCGATATGGTGTCCATGGCCCGCCCGTTCCTGGCGGATGCCGATCTGGTTTTGAAAGCGGCAGAAGATCGTGCCGATGAGATCAACACCTGTATCGGTTGTAACCAGGCGTGTCTTGATCACACCTTCAACGGCAAACTGACGTCCTGTCTGGTGAATCCCCGCGCCTGTCACGAGACCGAACTGACATACGTGAAAACTGCTGCCCCCAAATCCATTGCGGTGGTTGGTGCCGGGCCTGCCGGTCTGGCGTTTGCCTCGGTGGCTGCGGAGCGTGGCCACAAGGTGACGCTGTTCGATGCAGGCACTGAGATTGGTGGGCAATTCAACGTTGCCAAGCTGATTCCGGGCAAGGAAGAGTTCTACGAAACCCTGCGTTATTACCGGGTAATGCTCGACAAGCACCAGGTGGACGTGCGCCTCAATACCCGTGTCAGCGCCGAGGAGCTCAAGGCAGGCGGCTTTGATGAGGTGATTCTGGCGACCGGCGTCAAGCCGCGGACTCCGGAAATCGAGTGAATCGATCATCCGAAAGTAATCGGTTATCTGGACGCCCTGCTTGAGCGCAAGCCGGTCGGGCAAAGAGTGGCAGTGATCGGCGCCGGCGGTATCGGCTTCGACGTCTCCGAGTTTATCGTGCACAAGGGCACGTCGGCCGCGATAGATACCGACCACTTCATGCGTGAGTGGGGCGTGGATCTGAGTGTTGCGCACAGGGGAGGCATTCAGGGCGTTGAGCCGGAAGTGCCGGAGCCTGCCCGTGAGGTCTACCTGCTTCAGCGTAAGGCGTCGAAAGTGGGCAAGAATCTGGGCAAGACCACGGGATGGATTCACCGTACCTCCCTCAAGAACCGGCAGGTTCAGATGGTGCCCGGTGTAACCTATCGCAAGATTGATGATGAGGGGCTGCACGTCACGGTCACGCCGAAAGGCGCGGAGCAGGGAGAAGATCGGGTGCTGCCGGTAGATACCATTATCGTGTGTGCGGGTCAGGAGCCGCTGCGCGAACTGCAGAGCGATCTGGAGGCAGCTGGCCTGCCGGTGCACCTGATTGGCGGTTCGGATGTGGCCGCGGAACTGGATGCCAAGCGGGCCATCAATCAGGGAAGTCGTCTGGCGGCGGAGCTCTAAGCGCAAACACGATCACAAATCGTTGCAGTTTTTCCCTGTGCAGAAACGATTGTCTGGCTAGACTAATAGCTTTGAGTCAGTCGAATCGTTGATTTGTGGAGAACGTGCAATGGTGTCTGCCGACCAGGCAACCGATGGTTATTCGGCGGTATTTTTTGTGGAGGGAAATCAGGTGGCCCGTGAGATGCGGGCCAATGAATTCGGAGCCTTCCTGGATGGCTATGTAGGCCTGTCCGATCTCGCCGAAACCGATGTCAGGGCCGTTCTGGTTGAGCTGAGTGGCGATCTCCGGGTTCAGGCACTGGTGTTCTTCCGGATCTGGTTTGATGAGGAAGGTCGGGCCGACAGTCACTGGAATGTGCCAATTGAAGAGCTGGCCAGAATGGGTGCCAAAGGGCCCGACATGGGCGGCGGTCCGATCCGGCTGGTTTGCCGGAGCCAGTGCCCCGACCCCAAGTTCAAGGAGGATCTGTGGGACCCGGACATGACGCCCGGCAACAACCATTTCCAGGCAATCCGCAAAGCGGTTGAGGCCAATAGTCTCAAATTCCGGAAAATGGAGCCGGTCCAGGAAGAGAATATTCCGGTTCTCAGTGACCAGACCGAAGATCCGGCTGAACGGGAAGAGTCCGCGGCAGCGGCGGATCGTTCCCGCCTGGCGCAGCTGATCCGTGAGCAGCGTCTGCGGATCAAGACCCTGCAGAGTGTTCATCGCGATGCCCTTTCGGATTTACAGCGGGAACATCGGCTGGAAATTCAGGGGTTGCGCAGTGATCTTGCGGATCTCGAGCAGAAGTACGAACGCCAACGCCTGAGTAATGAGCAGCTCAAAAAGCGCCTGTCGGAACGAAACGAACAATACCTCGCCATGCAGGAGCAGATGGCCGCTGTTGGTGAGGAAAAGCAGCGTGAGGATTCAAACGCGGGTGCTGAGCTCCTGCTGCTCCGGGAACAGCTGGAACGGCGCCAGCGTGAGCTGGAGTTGCGGGACGAGAAGATTGTTGCCCTTGAAGAGGAAAACCACGAGCTCCGTAATCGCGAACCGCCGGAAGATTCCATACTCGATCACCTCAAGCGCCAATCCGTTTTTCTGGTGGCCTATCAACCCGGCGTCGGTCATGTGACGCTGCCCTTCAAAGACATTGAAGCCTACTTCGATAACCCCACCGCCTACGCCGCCGAACGCTGCGGTATGAACGAGCCGGCCTACCGGGAGTGGCTTGAACACTACGAGAATCCTGTCTGCGCTCATGAAAACCAGGATGGTAAGCGATGCGGTGAGCCGATTCTTCGTGTCAGCCAGCCAGCGGAGTTCCGCCCGGGCGTCGATGACCGGTGTGAAAAACACCAGGCCTAGATCTTTTTTCAGTATCGGGGTGACTTTCGTTAAACTGTACGCCAGATTGTCACCGGGGTAACGGTTTCGTTTGTCCCCGCCGCATCCCGACACCACAGGAAACTTCATGGATCAGTTCAGGAACATTGGTGTGATTGGCCGGATGGGCAGCGTCAAAGTGGTTGAATCACTGCGCCAGCTCAAACAGTACCTGATCACCAACAACTACCACGTCATTCTTGAGGAAGACACCGCCAGCATGTTGCCCGGGCATGGCCTGCAGGTGGCGAGCAAAAAACTGCTGGGGGAGATCTGTGACCTGGTCATCGTGGTCGGCGGTGATGGCAGTCTGCTGGGGGCGGCCCGTGAGCTAGCCAAGTCCAAGATTCCCCTGCTCGGGGTAAACCGTGGCAGGCTGGGCTTTCTTACCGACATTTCCCCTTCGGACCTTGAGGAACGCCTCGGCAAGGTTCTGGAAGGCGAGTACATTGAAGAGACCCGGTTTCTGCTGGATGGCAACGTGGAGCGCAATGGTCAGCCCCTGGGGTTTGGGACTGCCCTGAACGATGTCGTTCTGCATCCCGGTAAATCCACCCGGATGATCGGCTTCGATCTGTTCATTGATGGCCATTTTGTCTACAGCCAGCGCTCCGACGGCCTGATCGTCGCCACTCCGACCGGGTCTACGGCCTACTCGCTTTCCGCTGGCGGCCCGATCATGCACCCCAAGCTGGATGCCATTGTTCTGGTGCCGATGTTTCCCCACACTCTCAGTAGCCGGCCGATCGTTGTCGATGGCAAGAGTGAGATCAAACTGGTGATCGGGGAGACCAATGAAACCTATCCGCAAATCAGCTTTGACGGCCAGATGAACATTGCCTGTGCGCCAGGCGACATCATTCGCATCACCAAGAAGCCGTTCAAGATCCGGTTGATCCACCCCACAGACCACAACTTCTACGCCACCTGCCGTGACAAGCTTGGCTGGGCTAGTGAAATATCAGCGAGTTGATCATGGCTGCAACGAAACCGACCGCAAACCGCGGTTACGACATCATTGGCGATATTCACGGCTGTGCCAATACCCTGGTCAGGTTGCTGGACCAGATGGGGTACCGCAAGATCAACGGTGTCTACCAGCACCCGCGTCGTCAGGCGATCTTCATCGGCGATATCATTGATCGCGGCCCGCGCATCCGAGAGGCGCTGCACCTGGTGCGGGATATGGTGGAACATGGTTCGGCCCGTATTGTCATGGGTAATCACGAATACAATGCCCTGGGGTACTGCACCCGTGCACGTCCCGGCAGCGGCAAGACCTTTCTGCGCGAGCACAATTCGCGTCATGACCGTCTGATCCGGGAGACGCTGGAACAGTTCGAGGCGCATCCTTACGAGTGGAATGAGTTTCTCGAGTGGTTCTACACCATACCGCTGTTTATCGACGACGAGGACTTCCGGGTTGTTCACGCCTGCTGGGACGGCGATCTGATCGAGAAATTCAAGCAGTCGCAGGGCGGTGCCTGCATCGACGAGGATTTTCTGCACGCTTCTGCCGCCATTGAGTCCTTTGCCGGCCAGGTCATGGATACGCTGCTTCGGGGGACCGACCTCAGGCTCCCCGAGGGAATGGCCATTACCGGCCGGGATGGTTATGTGCGTGAGTTCTTCCGAACCAAGTTCTGGGCGGATGATCCCCATACCTACGCCGATGTGGTGTTCCAGCCAGACCCATTGCCACCGGAAGTGGCACGGCGGGTATTGACCGATGACGAGCGCAAACAGCTGATCAGCTATCCCTTGGATGCGCCGCCGGTGTTTGTCGGGCATTACTGGATGGAGGGAGAACCGGCCCCGCTCAAGTCCAATGTCGCCTGCATCGACTACAGTGCCGTAAAGTACGGGCGACTGGTGGCGTACCGAATGGATGGTGAGCGGGCACTTTCCAGGGACAAATTTGTCTGGGTAGATGTGGAAAGGCCGGAGCAGCCGGACTATCCCACCAGCGAAGACAGTGTTGCGCGCTGAACCGCGCATCGCGGCTGAATCATTTCCGGAGGCGGGGTAAGCGGTGTACCGAGTCAAGCAGTTGGATACCACGGTGAATCTGGCCAGCTTCAGCCGCTGGCTGAACGGGCAGGGTGTGACCCACCGCATAACCGAAGAAGGGGGATTCCAGGTGCTCTGGCTGGAGGACCCCGCCCACGCTGAACCGGTGCTTTCCGCTCTGGACCGCTTCATGGCGGAACCCGAAATCAGGGAGGCTGTGGATCGCCAGAACCGGTCGCCGGTGTTTGTTGGCGGGCGCTGGCAGCCCTCACCGCGGCATGCTCCGCTGGTACTCGGGATCATTGTGTTTGCTGTGGCCATGGTCTGGCTTACGGCCATGGGGCAGAATGAACTGGCGGCCAGCCTGATGGTGATTGATCCACGGGATTATGACTGGAGCACCATGGCCGGTCGCGTTGAAGCCTTAACCGCCACCCTGGCCAGTGGCCAGATCTGGCGGCTGCTGACGCCGGATTTTCTGCACTTCAGCTGGACCCACATCATTTTCAATTCCGTCATGCTCTGGTTTCTGGGCAGCCAGATCGAATGGTTCGATGGTCGTGCCCGATTGATCACTCTGTTTGTGATCACGAGCCTCCTCTCCAACGGCTTGCAGTATTTTGTTTCAGGGCCTCTTTTCGGTGGGCTATCCGGGGTGGTTTATGGGATTCTGGGCTATTGCTGGCTCAGTCAGCGATCTGCACCACGGTTCCAGTTTCCGCCGGCACTGGTTACCTTTGCGGTGGCCTGGATGGTGATCGGGTTTACGCCACTCCCGGAAATGATCGGGCTCGGCCGAATGGCCAATGAAGCCCATTTGGGAGGATTCGTTGCCGGACTGGCACTGGCGGTGGTTTTGCCCGTAAAAAGCAGGCGGGGTGCATAAAAAAAGCCCCGCCAGAGGCGGGGCATTAAAAGAGCTTTTAGCTCCTGATGAGAGAGACCAAATGATACGACCGTCGTCATTTGGTGAAGCAATGATAATCATTATCGTTTGATGCTGTCAAACGGTTCCGGCATATTTTTAATGAACGTTTTTTCAGGAGAGCGGGATGACCTACGAAGAACTGATCGAGCGACTGGATCCCAATGTCTACCGGAGTCTCCGGCAGTCCATTGAGCTCGGCAAGTGGCCCGATGGCCGCAAGCTGACGCCTGAGCAGCGTGAAATCAGCCTGGAAGCGGTGATCTACTACGAGAACAAGCACAACATTCCGGAAGAGGAGCGTACCGGCTACCTCGACCGGGGCAGCAAGGCCGGCACCGCCTGCGACCCGTCGGTTCAGCGCAAGCAGGGTAACGACGACGTTGACCCGGACCAGTTTGTTGAGGTCAAGTCTTGAGCGAGCTGATTGATGTAACCGGCAGGCTTCGCAAAATGCCGGCGGAGGCGGGCGACCCGGTGGCTTATTCCATCGCCGTCGGCGATACCCGCATTCCCCTGAACGATCTGATTGGCAGGCCGCTGCGGCTGGATTTCGATGGCGTGATCCGGTGCATCCACTGCGACCGGAAGACCAACAAGAGCTTCAATCAGGGTTTCTGTTATCCCTGTTTTCGTAAGCTGGCAGCCTGTGACAGTTGCATCATGAGTCCGGAGAAGTGCCACTATCACCTTGGTACCTGTCGGGAGCCGGAATGGGGAGAAACCCATTGCATGGTGGAACACGTGGTGTATCTGGCCAACTCATCCGGTTTGAAGGTGGGCATTACCCGTGGATCCCAGGTGCCGACACGCTGGATCGATCAGGGTGCGGTAGACGCCATTCCGATGGTCCGTGTTGCAACCCGGTATATTGCCGGTCTGGTAGAGGTCGCCTGCAAGGCTCACGTCGCTGACCGGACCAACTGGCGGGCGATGCTCAAGGGCGATGTTCCTGAACTCGATCTGGCACAGGAGCGTCAGCGGATGCTCGGGCTGATTGCTGCAGATCTTGAGGCGCTCAGGGAGACCCATGGTCAGGACTCGATCCGGCAAGTGGATGAGCAGGGGCTTGGCCTGAGCTATCCGGTTCAGGTCTGGCCAGCAAAGATCAAAACCCATAATCTCGACAAAACGCCGGAAGTGGAGGGCGTCCTTGAGGGCATTAAGGGGCAATACCTTATTCTGGATACCGGTGTGATCAATATTCGGAAGTTCACCGGTTATGAAGTCCGTTTCCGGGTTATGGAAGGCTGACAGCGCCTTGCCCGGCCGATCTTTTCACGCCAGCGGGCCCTGAATTCCAGCGCCCGCCGGCCGCGAACTCTGGAGAAACCCAATGCGTACCAGCCAGCCACAGACCATTTATCTGAGCGATTACAAGGTACCTGCGTATCTGGTCGATACTGTAGACCTGCGGTTCGAGCTTTTCGAGGATGGTGCCCGGGTGCACAGCACGCTGGAGCTTCGTCGGAATCCCGAATCTGAAGAAGTAGCTGCGCCACTGGAACTTGATGGTGACAGCCTGAAGCTTGAGTCCGTTGCCCTTGACGGCAGTGAACTGACTGCAGGTGAGTACGAAGACCGGGGCGACCAGCTGGTAATTCGGTCGGTACCGGATCAGTTCAAGTTGACTGTGGTGACCTGGCTGGAGCCCCAGAACAACACCCGCCTGGAAGGTCTGTACAAATCCTCCGGCATGTTCTGTACCCAGTGTGAGGCGGAAGGCTTCCGGTGCATTACTTTCTTCCCGGACCGCCCGGACGTGATGGCGCGTTTCCGCACTCGCATCGAGGCCAACAAGGACGCCTATCCGGTGCTCCTGTCCAATGGCAATGATGTTGAAAAAGGCGAGCTGGAAAACGGCCGGCATTTCGTTACCTGGGAGGACCCGTTCCCTAAACCCTGCTACCTGTTTGCCCTGGTCGCCGGTGATCTCGTGGAAAAGCGGGACACCTTCGCTACCTGCTCCGGACGCGATATTGATCTGAGAATGTACGTGGAGCCCCGCAACGCCGAGAAGTGCGATCACGCCATGGACTCTCTGAAACGCTCCATGCGCTGGGATGAAGAGGTCTATGGTCGTGAGTACGATCTCGATATCTTCATGATTGTGGCCGTCGACGACTTCAACATGGGCGCCATGGAAAACAAGGGGCTTAACATCTTCAACTCTTCCTGTGTGCTGGCCAGCCAGGAAACCGCCACGGACATGGCGTTCCAGCGCATTGAAGCCATCGTTGCCCATGAGTATTTCCACAACTGGTCGGGTAACCGGGTCACCTGTCGGGACTGGTTCCAGCTCAGCCTGAAAGAGGGCTTCACGGTATTCCGGGACTCGCAGTTCTCGGCGGATATGGGCTCTCCGACGGTGAAGCGAATTGAGGATGTAACGCTGCTGCGTACCGCTCAGTTTGCCGAAGACGGTGGCCCCATGGCGCATCCGATCCGGCCGGCGTCCTACATGGAAATCTCCAACTTCTACACCCTGACCATCTACGAAAAGGGCGCGGAAGTCGTGCGCATGATTCACACCCTGCTGGGGCCGGACATGTTCCGTAAGGGCAGCGATCTGTATTTTGAGCGTCACGATGGTCAGGCGGTAACAACCGATGATTTCGTAAAGGCCATGGAGGATGCTTCCGGTCGTGATCTGAGCCAGTTCCGCCTCTGGTATGAGCAAGCCGGCACGCCGGTGCTGAGCGTGTCGGATGACTTTGACGAGGAGAAAGGCGTCTATCGGCTGACTATTGAGCAGAGCATTCCGGATACCCCGGGACAGGCCAACAAAAAGCCACAGCACATTCCGTTTGCGCTTGGTCTGCTTGGGCAGGATGGCCAGCCTCTGCCGCTTCAGCTTGAGTCGGGCGAGGCGAATGCGCCAGCGGAGCGGGTGCTTGAACTGACCGAAGCGGTCCATACCTTTGAGTTTCATGGCATCGACTCCAGGCCGGTTCCGTCGCTGTTGCGACACTTCTCCGCACCGGTACGGGTTCGCTACGCCTGGGCCCGTGAACAGCTGCTCTTCCTGATGAGCCACGATCCGGACGGATTCAATCGCTGGGATGCGGGCCAGAGACTGGCCGTCGATGTCATCCAGTCACTGGTCGGAGCGCCGGACGATGCGGACATCGAACCACGACTGGTTGAGGCTTATCGCAAGCTCATTTCCGACACCGATCTGGATCAGGCCCTGGTGGCGAAAATGCTGCAGCTTCCTTCGGAAGCGTACCTGATTGAGCTCACCGAAAACGCCGATGTGCCAGCCATCCACCGTGCCCGTGACGCGGTGCTCCGTCATCTGGCCGGTGCCCTGAAAGGCGAGCTGCTTGCCTGTTATCAGCGGCATCAGGGCAGTGGCCCCTACGAGGTAACGCCCGAGGCTATCGCCCGTCGCAGCCTGCGCAATACCGCACTGGCCTGGTTGTTGATGATCAATGATGAGGATGGCCGGGCTCTGGCGGTCAGCCAATTGAACGATGCCGACAATATGACCGATCGCATGGGTGCCTTGCGGGCTCTGGTCAATTCAGGCTTCGAGGCTGATCGCCAGAAGGCGCTTGATGACTTCTACGATCGGTTCCAGGACGATCCGCAGGTTGTTGAGCAGTGGTTCTCCGTGCAGGCGTCCAGTGATCAGGCTGGGCAGTTGGCGGACATCCGTAAGCTTCTGGAGCATCCGGCGTTCGACTGGAAAAACCCCAACAAGATTCGCTCCGTGGTGGGCGCTTTTGCCGGCCAGAACCTGGCGGCTTTCCATAAACCGGACGGTTCCGGTTATGAATTCCTGGCGGACCAGGTCTGTCGCCTGGACGACAGCAACCCGCAGATTGCCGCGCGTCTGGTGACGCCACTGACCCGGTGGAGAAAGTTTGCACCGTCTTACAGTGGCCAGATGAAAAATGCCCTGGAGCGTATTCGCGACAAATCCGGGTTGTCACGGGATGTCTATGAGGTGGTGCACAAGAGCCTTGCCGACTGAAGTCAGATACAAAATCGCACTTTCGGTCGATAGACTTTAGTCTGGGATCGGGTAATCTGGAATAAGGTCTGTAATTCCATCAGACGACAATAAAAAAGCCTCCGCAGAGGCTTCCAGACGCACTTAAGGTTTCACAATGATGTATAACAAAAATGCGATTCTCGGCGGCCTGCTGGCTCTCTCCGTGGCATCAGCGCCTGCGTGGGCGGCGGTCTCCGCCAGTGAAGCGGCCCGTCTGGGCCAGGAGTTGACACCCTTTGGCTCGCCCAAGGCCGGCAACAGTGCCGGTACCATCCCTGCCTGGACCGGAGGGCTGACAGAACCGCCTCCCGGCTATGAGGGCAGCGGGCAGCATCACATCAATCCGTTCCCGGATGACGAAGTCCTTTTTACCATCACGCCTGCCAACATGGATCAGTATGAGGAGTACCTCACTGACGGTGTGAAGGCGATGCTGGAAACCTACCCGACCACATTCCGGGTGCCCGTTTACCAGACCCGTCGTACCCACGCGGTTCCCGACTGGGTGGCCGAGAATACCCGTGAAAACGCGGTGAGCGCAGAAATCGTCGGCCAGGGCGAGGGTCTGGATGGAGCCTTTGGCGGCTATCCTTTCCCGATCCTGCACGGCAATGACGAGGAGAAAGCCTGGCAAGCGGTCTGGAATCACCTGACCCGCTGGCGCGGTGTTTCTGTCACCCGGCGCTCCAGTGAGGTGGCGGTCCAGACCAACGGCGACTATTCGCTGGTTACTTCCCAGCAGGAAGCCTTCTTCAACTTTTACAATCCGGAAGGTGGTGAAGAAGATCTGGATAACGTGATCTTCTACTATCTGTCGTTTACCCAATCCCCACCCCGCCTTGCCGGCGGTGCCATTCTGATTCATGAAACCCTGAACCAGATCATCAACCCGCGTAACGGCTGGGGTTACAACGCCGGTCAGCGCCGCGTGCGCCGGGCGCCAAACCTTGGTTATGATTCTCCGATCGCCGCGGCCGACAACCTGCGTACCGCTGATGACACGGATATCTTCAACGGGGCCCTGGATCGCTATAACTGGAATTATGAAGGTAAGCGGGAAATCTACATCCCCTACAATAACTACCGGATCGGCGAGAAGGGTACGCCTTACGAGGAGATCCTCGGAATTTCCCACCTGAATCCTGACCTTACCCGCTGGGAACTGCATCGGGTGCACGTCGTGGAAGCCACACTGAAAGACGGTGAGCGCCATATCTACGGCAAGCGCCGCTTCTATATCGACGAGGACAGCTGGAACACGGTTCTACTGGATCAGTACGATGGCCGCGGCGAACTTTGGCGTGTGACCATGGGGCTTCCCAAAAATTATTATGAACTTCCAGGTGTGTGGACGGTTCTTGACGTCTATCATGACCTTCAGGCCCGTCGTTATCACGTACTCGGTCTGGACACAGAAGAGGCAAACACCCGCGTGTTCACCGACGATGTTCCGAACAGGCGTTACTTCTCGCCGGCGTCCCTGCGTCGCAGGAGTGTTCGCTAACGCACTGTTGGCCGAGGGATGCGTCCCCGCCCACAGGAAGTGGCGACCCGACATACCGGCAACCGTGAGGTTGCCGGTATGTTCACAGTTAGTTCCGGCTCTGCCGGTCAGAGACACAGTTCAATACAACATAATAGGCAATCTGAATGGCTAAAAGGTTGATGTGCAAGACTCTGGGCGCTGCCTGCCTTGGACTTTCCATGGTCTGGTCTGCCCCTGCAGCGTTTGCGCTTGCAGATATCATCGAAACCCCGGCCCGGCCGACGGATCTGGCTCCGGAAAATCTTCTCACAGATGCGACCCGTGTTGGCGATCGCATTGTCGCCGTGGGAGAGCGCGGCCATATCATCTACTCGGATGATGAGGGGAAATCCTGGGTTCAGGGTGAGGTTCCTGTTTCTGTGACCCTGACAGCGATCGATTTTGGCTCAGAGACCCATGGCTGGGCCGTAGGCCACAGTGGTGTTGTCCTCCATACCACCGACGCCGGAGCCACCTGGAATCTCCAGATTGACGGGATCCGTGCCATGGAGCTGGCCATTGAGAGCCGGGAAGAGCAGATTGCCGCCATGGAAGAGCGCATTGAAGAAGCGCCCGAGGAGGAAAAAGAAGATCTCGAGTGGGCACTGGATGACCTTTATTTTGCCCTTGAGAATATCCGCGCGGATATGGAGATTGGTCCGGTCAACCCGTTGCTGGACGTATGGTTTGAGAACGAGAACCGCGGTTTTGTCGTAGGCGCCTATGGCATGTTCCTGCGCACGATGGACGGCGGTGAGACATGGAAAGACTGGGCGCCGAGGATTGATAACCGGCAGAACTTCCACCTTAACGGCATTACCCGGATTACGGGCGGTGCTCTGGTGGTTGTTGGTGAAGCCGGTCAGATACATGTCTCTGTAGACGGCGGTGAGACCTTTGAACGGCGCGAGGCGCCTTATGAAGGCTCCCTGTTCGGTGTTATCGGTACAGGCCAGGTGAACGAGATACTCGCCTTTGGCCTCCGGGGCAACATGCTGTTCTCTTCAGATCTTGGCAAGAGCTGGCGGATGGTTCCCAACTCGGCAGAGGCCACACTCAACGACGGCGTCGTTTCTGAGGATGGCCGCATTACCCTGGTGGGAAATAGTGGTGCGGTACTGATGAGCACCAATGGCGCAGAAACCTTCCGCGAGTACTTCCGCAGTGATCGTGAAGGCGTCATGAGCGCGGTACCCATTTCAGGAACAGATCTGCTGATTGTCGGCGAAGGTGGCGCAAAAATAACAGACGCCCGTGGAAGAAACCTTCAATAACGCCCTGATGTGGCAACTACCGAACGAACAATAGAGGGGCTTTTGAATGTCCAACCCTAAGCATGACAAGGGCGAGCACTACCTGACCACGCCCAAGGCCGAACCCTTTCTCGAAAGGCTGATCTTCAATAACCGGCCAATCATTCTTGTTATTTTTGCCGTGTTGACGCTGTTTCTCGGGTACAACGCCGTCAAGATTCAGCCAGACGCCAGTTTCGAGCGGATGATTCCGCTTGAGCATCCCTACATCGTAAATATGCTCGAGCATCGGGATGACCTGGAAAATCTCGGTAACTTCGTTCGTATCGCCGTCGAAGTAAAAGAAGGCGATATCTTCACTCAGGAGTACATGGAAACCCTGAAGCAGATTACCGACGAGGTTTTCTACCTCAACGGTGTGGATCGTTCCGGCCTCAAATCGCTCTGGACGTCGAACGTCCGCTGGGTTGAGGTTACCGAACAGGGTTTCCAGGGTGGCACGGTCATTCCGGACGGCTATGATGGCTCCCGTGAAAGCCTTGAACAGCTTCGTCAGAACGTGCTCCGTTCCAACGAAGTCGGGCGCCTGATCTCCGATAACTTCCAGTCAACGATCGTTTATGCGCCGCTGTATGAGAAGAACCCGGAAACCGGCGAGGCTCTGGACTACGGCGAATTTTCCCGTCAGCTTGAAGAGAAAATCCGAGACAAGTACGAAGAACAGAACCCGAACATAGAAATTCACATCGTCGGCTTCGCCAAGAAGGTTGGCGATCTGATTGAGGGTATCGGTTCCATTGCCTGGTTTGCCGGAATAACCATCCTGCTGACCACGCTGCTGCTGTTCTGGTATTCCCGGGCGATTGCCGGAACCCTGGTTCCCGTCTTTACCTCGATCATCGCCGTTTTCCTGCAGCTGGGAACTCTGCGGTTGCTGGGTTACGGCCTTGATCCTTACTCCGTGCTGGTTCCCTTCCTGGTGTTCGCGATCGGTATCAGTCACGGCGTTCAGATTGTAAACGCCATGGCCGTCGAGGCTGCCAAGGGCTTTGATGCAGTGACCGCCGCGCGTCTGGCTTTCCGAGCTCTTTACATACCGGGCATGCTGGCGTTGATTTCAGACGCTTTTGGTTTCCTGACCCTATTCTTTATCGAGATCGATGTTATTCGTGACCTGGCGGTTGCCGCGGGTATTGGTGTGGCGTTCGTGATCTTCACCAACCTGGTGCTGCACGTACTGATCATGTCCTACGTCGGAATTTCAAAGGGCGGTATCCGTCACGTCCAGAATCACGGCGAAAAACAGGATCGGAAGTGGCGTGTACTGTCCTACTTCTCGCATCCCGGCGTGGCCCCCATTTCGTTGCTTATTGCGTTGATTGGTCTAGGGCTTGGTCTCTACTACAAGCAGGACCTCAAGATCGGGGATCTGGATCAAGGCGCGCCTGAGCTGCGTGCGGACTCCCGCTATAACAAGGACAACGCCTACATCATCAACAACTACTCCACCAGTGCCGATGTGTTGGTGGTCATGGTCAAGACGCCGGAAGAGCAGTGCACCCAGTACAATGTGCTGCGGGCCATGGACGCCCTGCAGTGGGAGTTGCAGAACACCCCGGGCGTGCAATCTTCGGCGTCCCTGGCAGATGTTTCCAAGATGGTGACCAAAGCCCTGAACGAGGGTAACTGGAAGTGGTACGAGATCTCCCGTAACCAGACCATCATCAATGCGTCCATTCGTGAGGCGCCTGCCGGACTGATCAACACTGATTGCAGCCTGACGCCAGTACTGGTCTTCCTTGAGGACCACAAGGCCGAGACCCTGGAAACGGTTGTTGAGCGGGTCGAAGAGTTTGCCGAGAAAAACAGCACTGAGGAACACCGGTTCCTGCTGGCCGCGGGTAACGCCGGTGTAGAGGCCGCTACCAACGAGGTTATCTCCGGCGCCAAGGACAAGATGCTGATACTCGTATACAGCGTGGTGAGTCTGTTGTGCTTCGCCACCTTCCGTTCGATCCGGGCGGTGCTGTGTATCGTTGTACCTCTGGGGCTGACTTCGATCCTCTGTGAAGCGATCATGGCGGTATCGGGCATTGGCATCAAAGTGGCTACCCTGCCGGTTATTGCCCTGGGTGTCGGCATAGGTGTCGACTATGGCATCTATATCTACAGCGGGCCGAAGCCCGCTGTGTCGGAGTGCAGA
>PYVH01000224.1 GCA_003030785.1 Marinobacter sp. B9-2
TTTCGTCGTTCATGTTGCTCGGGCCTGCCTCTTTTTCGTTGTTGATCGTCCTTCCCCGCTATGGACGATTTCAAGCTTAGACTCCTTACAGAGTCTATAGTGTTTAATGTTGTCGGCGTAGGTTGCGCTATGTAAATGTTTGTCAACTCTGCGGTGCAGGTCACAATCGCCTGGCCGGCTGGCTCACAGCCAATCCGGAGAAGCTCCCTATGGCACGGAAGCAAATC
Organism: Marinobacter sp. B9-2; assembly: GCA_003030785.1. Taxonomy (GTDB): domain Bacteria; phylum Pseudomonadota; class Gammaproteobacteria; order Pseudomonadales; family Oleiphilaceae; genus Marinobacter. Next base: position 228 of record PYVH01000224.1, read on the forward strand.
CCTATAAAGCGGAAGCAGCAGGGTGTGGTTACCCTGCGAACGATGCTTCTGGTGTTGACCGGCAGTTTGCTGGTCACCCTGCTGGTGGCGGTGTTCATTACCAGCTACGGGTATTTCCGGGATTATGTCTCGGACCAGCTCGCCGGCCATGCCCGCGACGGTGCAACCGCCATCGGCTTGTCCCTGTCCAACGCCATCGACGGCCGTGATCCGGTTGCCTCCGCCTCACTGATCGATGCGGTATTCGATAGCGGGCGATACCTGTCAGTCAGCTATCTCAATCATCAGAACGAACAGATCGCCGGTCGCGCCATGACGCTCAATGAAGTGGCTGTGCCGTCATGGTTTCGCTCCTTTGCAGACCTTCCCCTGCCGGTTGCGGAGGCCGAAGTGGTCCGTGGCTGGAGCCGCCTCGGGACTGTTCAGGTAATCAGCCACCCTGGTCGCGCCTACGAAGATCTGTGGCGAATCACCATTGGGCTCACTGCCAGTACCGCGATCATCGGGGGGATCGGGCTGTTTGCCGTCTTCCTCCTGCTTAGGCGTACCCTGCGCCCGCTCCTTGCTCTGGAGGATCAGGCGAAGGCCCTGGGCCAGAGGGATTTCAGAAAAAGGGTCTCGTTCAAGTCGACCCGGGAGATCAATCAGGTAACCGACGCCATGAATCAGATGGCAGATGACCTGGGCCAGCTTTTCGAGGGGCAGGCCAAACTCATTCAGCACCTGCGGCGGGTCAACAACGAGGATTCGGTCACCGGGCTGGCCAGCCGCAGCGCCTTTGATCAGAGACTGAAAGTGGAAGTGGAATCCGAGGAAAAGGCCGCGCCGGGGATTCTCATTCTGATTCAGCTGGCCGACTTTTCCGGGTATAACCAGGCCTATGGCCGGAGCGAAGCGGACAAGTTGCTATTGCGAGTGGCGACCGTGGTTGCCGATTTTGTCATGGAGCATGCCGGGGCGTTTGCCGGACGTCGGACCGGCGCCGAATTTGCCGTTTTTCTGCCCGGCGTATTACCTCCCGATGCGGGTGTCTGGTGCCGGCAACTGGTGAATGACCTGGACGGGGTGTATGCAGATCTTGCCTCGCCCATGGATACAGCGGTGCATGCCGGGCTGGCTAGAACGCTTGAGGGCCGCGGGGCCCGGGATCTCATGGCGGCTGCAGATGAAGCACTGCGTGCCGCCCAGAGCAGCAACGAGACCGGCTGTCATCTGGCCGATCCCGACAAGGATGGTCATCACAATATGGAAACCTGGCGGGTGATTATCAGCCAGGCAATTCGCCAGCAGACGCTGTCGCTCTGGCTCCAGCCCATGATCAACGAAG
>PYVH01000225.1 GCA_003030785.1 Marinobacter sp. B9-2
GGTTACCGCTGGGGCCTCGACCGAAAACAGCAATTGCTTGAAAAAGAGCGTTCAGCCTCGACCCAGTAACACCCAGAACTGCCGTTGAAAAAACGCCGTTTCCTGTTTCAACGAAAACAGCTTCGGCGTAAACAGCCAGGTCTGGGTAATGCCCATCAGATAGGTGTAACTCAGAAGCCCCAGATCCTCCGGGTCTTCCGGCGTAGAAATCAGACCCCGCTCTGCGGCGTGACCTACCAGATCCCGGAACATGGCAATAATCGACTTGGTCAACGCCCGTTCCCGCTTCAGCGTCCGACTCATGGCATCGGTCAGCTCGGTCTTGTTCAACAGAATCTCAAACGACTGACGATACTTCCGATCATTGGCCAGCAGGCCCAGCCAGCGTTCAATGAAATGATCCATGGCCTCAATGGGCGTTTCCCGCATGCCCGAACACTCCGCGACCAGGGCTTCCAGCGGTTCCTGGGAGTAGGCAAGTACAGCTTCGTACAGATCATCCTTGTTCTCGAAATGCCAGTAGATCGGCCCACGGCTACAACCGGCTTCTTTGGCAATACGGCTCAAAGTCGTTAGTGAGTAACCGTCCCGGCTAAACAACTTGAGCGCGGCCTCAAGCACAGTCTGGCGGGTTTTCTCGGCATCTTCCTTGGTACGGCGCATAAATAGATTTTTCTCGGCGGCTGATCATGAGGTTGGACGATTGGGTTTGGGGTGCCTTTCCAAAACTGTGCGGAGCCATGGATGGCGGAGCCCAAGCGCCACATGGATGTGCCGCAAGGAGCGTGTTTTGGAAAGGCACCCCAAACCCAATCCACCTCCGAAGCCCACAAAAAAGGGCACGAACATCGTGCCCTCGGCTAACCATCAAGGCAAGCAATCAGAGGCTCAGATCTCCCCGTCTGCCGCCATCTCCATGTAGCTGTCGTTAAACCGAAGCTTCACGTTCCCTGAGTCACCCATGATCGACCCATCCGGAAACTCGATGCCAACGAAGTCCGGGCTCATGGCGCCCTGGCCGAGCAGTCCCTTGTCAAAAGAGAACTGGCGAACGCTGTCCATGGCTTCCCGCGCTTCTTCGCTGTTAATGAAATCAACTGACATCTGCGGTTCCCAGAACATCTTCATGCCGGCCAATTGAGCCTCATAACCGGCCTGGTCGGTGCCGGAGAGCTCTCCGAGAAATGCCCGCGCTTCCTGACCTTCTTCACTGTCGGAGGCGAGAATGCTCATGGTTTCATACCAGGCGCCGACCAGCGCCTTGCCCAGCTTCGGGTTGTCTTCCAGGGTTTCCGTGTTCACCAGGGTCAGATCCTTGATATGGCCCGGAATCTGGCTGGAATCGAACAGCTTGGTGGCACCCGGGTAGGCTTCCACTTCCGCCAGCAGCGGGTTCCAGGTAGCCACGTGGCGGACATCATCGGTCTGGAACGCCGAAACCAGATCGGCGTCGGAAATGTTCACCACGCTGATATCCCGCTCTTCCAGACCAACGGTGTTCAGCGCACGGACAAGCAGGTAATGGGAAACGGACAGCTCAACCAGGTGCACGGTTTCGCCTTCCAGATCGGCAATGGACTCCGCATCCTTGGATACAAGGCCATCGTTGGCATTTGAGTAGTCACCGACGATCAATGCGGTGGTGTCCACGCCAGAGGCTGCC
>PYVH01000226.1 GCA_003030785.1 Marinobacter sp. B9-2
TTCGTCAATACCCGGGTGGCGCTTCAAACCTGACCTACCAGGTGGACTACGGTGATCGGTCCTACGTCTTGCGTCGGCCGCCGTTCGGCAAGATCGCCAAGTCTGCCCACGACATGCTGCGTGAGGCGAAGGTCATGCGGGCACTCAAACCGGTTTATCCCTACGTGCCCAACATCATCGCCATCTGCGACGATCACGACGTGTTGGGTTGCGATTTCTACGTGATGGAACGGTTGAAGGGCATCATCCTGCGCCAGGACTTTCCAAAGGATTTCGAGCTCAGTGAAGCCGATACCCGCAAGCTTTGCTTGAACGTGATCGACAAGCTGGTGGATCTTCACCGTGTCGATGCCAAAGCAGCAGGCTTGGACAAGCTGGGTAAGGGTGAGGGCTACGTTCAGCGCCAGATTGGCGGCTGGAGTGACCGTTTCCGCAAGGCCCGCACCGACGATGTGGGCGACTTCGAGCAGGTCATGAGCTGGCTCAACGACAAGATGCCCGACGACATTGCCCAGGTGGTGATCCACAACGATTTCCGCTTCGACAACGTGGTGCTGAATCCGGACAACCCGTTCGAGGTAATCGGCGTGCTGGACTGGGAAATGGCCACCATCGGCGATCCGCTGATGGATCTGGGCAACAGTCTGGCCTACTGGATCGAAGCCGATGATGAAGGCCCGTTCCAGATGTTGCGCCGGCAGCCGACCCATCGTCCTGGCATGCTCACCCGCAAGGAGGTGGTGGAGTATTACATGGAGCAGTCCGGCTTCAAGGTCGACAACTTCGACTTCTATGAGATCTACGGCCTGTTCCGGCTGGCAGTTATCATCCAGCAGATCTATTACCGGTTCTATCACGGCCAGACCAAAGACAAGCGTTTCGCTGCCTTTGGGCACGCCGCCAATTACCTTGAGAAGCGCTGCCAGCGACTGATTGCGGAGAGCTCCCTGTAATGGCGACGATTTATCTGGTTCGTCACGGCCAGGCCAGTTTCGGGAAGGAGAACTATGATCAACTCTCTCCCACCGGCTGGGAGCAGGGCAGGGTGCTTGGCCGCTGGCTGGCTGGCAAAGTTGAACCGGCGGCGATTTTCGGGGGCGATCTGGAGCGCCACCGTGAAACCGTCGAAGCCATCGCCACCGGGTACGGAACAAAACTGCCCGATATGCAGGTAGTCCCCGGCTTTAACGAGTTTGACCACACAACCGTGGTGGCCCGGTACCGCCCGGAGTGGAGTGACCGCGCGGTGATGGCGCGGGATCTCAAGGCGTTCCCCAAGCCGGCCAAGGCGTTCCAGGAGGCCTTTGTGCACGCTGTACATCGCTGGGCCTCGGGCGAGTATGACCATGAGTACGAGGAAAGCTGGCCGGACTTCAAGGCCCGAGTTCTGGCGGCCTTCGAGGAGATGATTGAGTACGCCGATGGCGGCGATGTGCTGGTGGCGACCTCCGGTGGACCGATTTCCGTAATAGCCCAGCATCTGCTTGGCCTGGACGACGCCCGGGCACTGGGCCTGAACGAGGTGATCGCCAACACCAGTGTGTCGCGGGTCCTTTATTCAGGCCCCCGGCGCAGCCTGGCCGTTTTTAATAACTACAGCCACCTGGAAGCGGATGATCCCGCCCTGGTGACATTCCGATAGCGAATTGAGGTGAACGAATG
>PYVH01000227.1 GCA_003030785.1 Marinobacter sp. B9-2
CCTGAATCAGTGACTTTGCAGGCGAATATACCCCGCAAATCGCCATCGGCGCTAACGGGAGCCATCAATTGTCGAAAAATAGGTTGCGAGTGCCTGAAACGCGCAGCCTGAAGTCGACCAGAGACCAGGATTTGGCTGCTTTTTGATCAAACCATGGTCGTTAGGCAATAGCGGATTGCCCCGGTATGGTTTCCCGGGTGGTTTTAAGATGATGCGGTCACTGCCGAACGAGCCTATCCGGAGGCGGCGATTCCTTCGTAGAGGTCGCGGTAAACGGCAAAGCCCGGACAGTGTCGACCAAAGCGCAGAACCCACTGTCGGCCACTGTGTACCAGGCGACAGGCCATGGTCATCAGCTCCTGCATCACGGTTCTCAGGCGGCGGCGTTTAGCCGGGTGGCGCACTGGCGCATCCGGGCCAGTCAGTCTCAGGCCCATCCAGCGCAGCACGTTATATCCCAGTGTTGCGAAGGCCATGACCAGGTTGTTGGTGTCGAACTTGCCGGACGGCAGGCGCTCCAGATCCAGGTCGGTTTTGAACTCGCTGTGGAATTGCTCACTGGTGGCGTGATCGCTGTAAAACGCCATGATTTGTTGTTCATCGGCCACCTCGGCTGGCAAGGAGGTAATCCAGCCTTCAAGACTGACCTCCGGCTCCAGGTACAGCTGGCCACCGGCATCGCTGGTGCGCACCGTGACTTTAACGATCTGGCGCAACCCGGGCTCGTCCGACAGGTTTTCCGATAAAACCGCCTCCATCTTGCCGTTGCGGTCCAGCATCCAGGCTTTCTGAGCCTGGGCCTTCTCCGCCCAGGCCAGGGGATCCTGCTTGCGGGGATTCCACTTGATCAGGAAGTCGACCTGCTTCTGCTCGCGCAGAAAGTCGCGATTGTCACGGGCATCGTGTGCGCTGTCCAGGCGCAGCAGGATGGGCTTGTCCGTCATGCCCGGGCCCGGGGTAAAACCCGCTTGAGGGTATCGAGAAACCCATTATTGGCGTGCTGGCTGCCAGGGCGCAGTTCGCAGCCCAGGCACCAGCCTTCCTGGCCCAGATAGGCCGCTATCGGTGCGTAGCCGTCGTAGCCCTTGTAGGTGTAGCTGACACCCTCTTTGCGGGTCTGGCTGTTGTCCATGGGAAAGACGTCCATATCCAGGGCAACGTGACCCATCGCCAGAGGTGATACCGGGGCTTCGATGGACTGAAGAAACTCAACGCTGGCATCATCCAAAAGCGGCGTCAGGGCTCGGGCATCTTCATCAAACCGTTGCCGCAAGCGGGCTGACGATGGCGACTGCTTGATGCCCATGGCGGTTTTGAAGAATGGATCCGTGCGTACCGGCTCGACCGCCTCGAAGTCACTCTTGCCCAGCGTGATCAGGCCAAGGTAGGTGCGGATCAGCTCGATGTTTGGAATGCCGTGGCGCTTGACGACCGTGCGAGCGGTTTTGATCAGCGACGTGTGCCGGTTCAGACAATGGCCTATCAAGGCCAGTCCGCCATGGGGTGTATAGACTTCGGTTCGGGATTGCTGGAGAGTGAAAGTACGCATGAGCCAAATGCACTGACTGGGTGAATGGATGTCAGGTGCCATTATATCGCTTAAGGCTCTGTTATTGCAGGCTTTAAGCGCAGTTTTAGCCGATTGAAGTCACTGATTCAGG
>PYVH01000228.1 GCA_003030785.1 Marinobacter sp. B9-2
CCTTTATCCTCAAAGCCATTCCGGAATGGACTTTCCAGAAAGAACTCGAGGAAGCGGGGCAGAATTCCACCACACAGGTAAACACCGCCGGTACTCCCCAGAGTCAAAACCCCATTGCCGGCTACCCGACCGAGGATTTCACAGAAGTGGCGAAGCGTGTGCCGAGCCAGGCTATCGGTGTTCTCTACCGCAGCTGCGGTGATTTTCTCCGGTGCATCCAGCGGGGCGGCCACGCCCTGAATTTCGGCATGGGCCTGATACAGGTTCAACAGGCCCTGGCCACACAGAATTCGCTCTACGGACACACGGCCAAACCGGGGCTTGAGAATCCGCAGCACAGCCATTTCGGTATCGTCCGTGGGAGCAAAATCCACGTGACCACCTTCGGTCATCAACGGCACCCAGCCATGCTCAATGGGCACCAGGCCTGAAACACCGAGCCCGGTTCCAGGCCCCATAACGAGTCTGGGGCGACGACTGTCACCCGGGCCGCCACAAACATGCACCAGATGCTCGTCCGCAACGTGGGGAACGCCCAGGGCCATGGCGGTAAAATCATTGATCACCTTGAACGCGGACCAGCCAAACTGTTCCCGGACTTCTTCGGTGTCAAAGCGCCAATGGTTGTTGGTCATCCGAACCTGAGTACCTCGAACCGGCGAGGCAACGGCCAGACAGGCACCATCGACCTCCGAAACCCCAACCCGGGCCAGGTAATCCCGCACGGCGTCATCGAGATTCGTGTATTCCCCACAGGGTAGAATCTCGATGGCCCGGGGCTGCACGGTGCCCTGCTCTACCAGGGCAAAACGCGCATTGGTGCCGCCAATATCACCGACCAGTGAATAGTGTGTTGCTGTCATGCCTCATGATTCCAGAAAAAGCTGGCCCCTTCCTCGGGAGTACTGGCGGCGCGACGCATCCAGCCAAACAACTCCCGACCGTAGCCGTGATGATACCCGGTCAGCTCCGCTTTTTCAGATTCCCGGTCAGCGAACTCCTGCCCATCCACCCGGATCGCAAGAACACCTTTTTCGGCATCCAGACAGATCGGATCACCGTTTTTGACCCTGGCCAGAGGCCCTCCATCCAGAGCTTCCGGATACACATGGATCGCCGCGGGTACCTTGCCGGACGCACCGGACATACGGCCATCGGTCACCAGGCCCACCTTGAACCCGCGATCCTGCAATACGCCAAGGTAGGGGGTGAGCTTGTGCAGTTCCGGCATGCCATTACTTTTGGGCCCCTGGAAACGGACGATCACAATGCAATCCCTGTCCAGGTCGCCGGCCTCAAAGGCTTCCTTGAGTTCGTTCTGGTCGTTGAACACCACGGCCGGCGCTTCAATTTTCCGGTGTTCCGGGGCAACGGCAGATACCTTGATGACGCCCCGACCAAGGTTGCCGTCAAGCACTCGCAGCCCACCATCCGGTGCAAACGGTTCCGCAACCGGGCTAAGCACGTCCGGGCGCAGGCTTTTTTCCGGCGCCGGCTTCCAAACCAGCTTGTCATCCAACAGCTCCGGCATTTCGGTGTATCGTTCCAGGCCAAAGCCCACCACGGTGTTCACGTCATTGTGCAGGAAGCCACCGCTCAGCAGCTCCCTGATCAGGAACGGGGTGCCGCCTGCCTCGTGGAAGGCATTTACGTCTTCC
>PYVH01000229.1:0-214 GCA_003030785.1 Marinobacter sp. B9-2
GGTAAAGCGGATATCGCCATCAATGCCCTGAACGACGTAGTCGGTGGGCGGGTAGCTCAAAAGAAACGTGCACAGAACCGACGCACCGAAGGTCCAGTACATCACCCGGCGGGCGCCGAAACGGTCTGACATCCAGCCGCCGAGAATCCTGAACAAGGAGGCCGGAATGGTGTAGAGCGCGGCAATGATACCGGCGGTTTTGATGTCCAGGCCG
>PYVH01000229.1:224-1626 GCA_003030785.1 Marinobacter sp. B9-2
CGCCAATCAGGAAGTGCGGCAGCCAGAGCGCCAAAGCCACAAAGGCGCCGAACACAAAGAAGCAGTACAGGGCAAAGCGCCAGACCCTCAGCTCCCGCAGTGGTTCCATCTGCTCCAGGAAGGTTTTGGCCTTGCTGCCAGCCCGCTCTGCGGCCAGGGGATCTTCCTTGGCCAGCAGAATGAAAACGACGCCCATGATCGCCAGCACCGTGGCGTAGATCTGCGCGGTGCTTTCCCAGCCGAATGCCACCAGCAGGAACGGGGCCCCGAAATTGGTCACCGCTGCGCCCACGTTGCCCGCACCGAAAATGCCCAGGGCTGTGCCCTGCCGCTCCGGTTCAAACCAGGCCGCTGTGTAAGCCACCCCCACGATAAAGGCACCGCCTGCCAGGCCAACGCCCAGAGCCCCTACCAACAGCATGAGGTAAGTGGTTGCGAAGGTGAGCAGGTACACGCAGGCGGCGGTCGTAAGCATCAGAATGCCGAACACCCAGCGGCCGCCGTATCGGTCTGTCCATATTCCCAGGAAAAGTCGACTTATCGAGCCGGTGAGAATCGGGGTCGCCATCAGCAGCCCCAGCTGGGTATCCGACAGCCCGAGATCCTCGCTGATGCGGATCCCGATGATGGAGAAAATGGTCCACACCGCGAAACACAGTGTGAAGGCAAATGTGGATAAACCGAGCGCACGGTATTGCGCTGGCTTTGACGGGGTATTGGCCATGCTCCGCTCCCTCCGCTTGCTCATCAATTGAGGTCTGAAAACACTTCTTAAACCTTACCAAAACCAGGGTTTTTCCATGCGGGGCATTGGAGGTACCTCCTGCTGGGTGCAGTGGTGGTAGGCAATCAGAGGGTTTTGGGGGCAGGGGGATAGACCCCTGATTGCTCTGGTGGGGTACGCGCTCTCAGCGTTGATTTACGTCAATTATGGGCGGCCCCGGAGTGTGGGCTAATGCTGACAGATATCAATGGATGCCCCTTGAAATAGCCTTTGAAAGGGTGCCGAAAACGCCCTTTGGAGAACTCAAAAATGAAAATCATGATTGCCTACGACGGCTCGCGAAATGCCAGGTTGGCGCTGGCCCAGACCATCACCATGTTCCGCGACCTCAAACCGGTCATTACCCTCGTGGCCGTTGCCGAAAACCCCCGCGACATCACCTCGGGAAACGAGGACATGTTCCAGGAAGAGTTGAACGATCTGAAAAAGCACATCGCCGAGGCCATGGAGGTGTGTGAGCAGGAACAGATCTCCGTCGAAAACATGCTTCTGGAGGGCGACGCCCGAAAGATGTTGCTGTTCGCAGCGGAGAAAAAGGTTCATCCGGACATGCTGGTTATCGCCCGCCACAGCCATGAGCCTGACGGCGGTTTTATTGCCCGCTAACTGACTTACTTC
>PYVH01000230.1 GCA_003030785.1 Marinobacter sp. B9-2
GAATCGGGCCACATCCCTGGCATGCAATAAAGCGCCTCGCCAGCGGGCCTCTTCAAACCGTTGCCGTAAACGACTGTTCAGTTCGTTACTGTCGGGGTGGCCCATGCGCTCCATGGCGATGGCCCGAATTACGGCGAGTGTGTCAACGGCCTCGAATCCCTGGGTGAGCGTCAAAACCTGCTCGAAATGGCCTTTCCCAAGATGCCAATCCGCGAGCTGGGCCCGGACATAAAGGTCGTCCGGTGTTGCCTTCACTACTCTTTGCCAATGCACTTTGGCCTCAGGCAATCCCGCCTGGGCAGCGATGTCCCCGAGAGTGCCCTCGGTCCAGAGTTGACTGGTGGAATCCGCAGGCTGGCGGTTTATCGACTCGGCGAGTTGTGACGCAAGATTCCGATAGGCTGTTTCAGGGTCGGCTGTCCTGGCCTGCACGGAAGCCAGGCAGCTCTGGGCTATCAGGCCCGGATAGGCAGACTGAAGTGCCTGGCAATGCTGCTCGGCCTCCTTGTATCGACCTTGAACCAGCTCAAGGTTGGCCAGGGTCAGGCGAGCCTGGATACGTTGCTGTTTGTCCGAAGAGCTGGAGATTACCCGTTCAAGATCGGAGCGGGCGGAATCAAACTGATGCAGGCTCTGGCGCAGAGTCGCTCTGAGGACCCGAAGACGGTCGGTTAGCTGTTCTTCCGGCCAGCGATTGACCAGTGTCTGGGCATACCCCAGGTATCTAGGGTCGCCACTGGCCCTGGCCTGTGTGATCAGTATTTGCAGCCGGTCTCCGGCCTTCTCGGATGAGTCCGTCTCCCGAAAGACCTCGGCAGCAGAGCGGGGTAATTCGGTCAGCACCTGATCATCCCCGAAGTCGGTGATAATTGGATCAGGCGCTGCCTGCGCCTGAAAGGGCGCGAATGTGGCGACCAGACAAAAAATCCTGCCCCGAAGGGCAGGCAAGGTAAAAGCCGGTCCCGGAAAACGGGAAAACCGGCCACGTGGAGTTTTATCGAAGCAGGCCATCGTAGGCCTGCGGGTTAGTCTGGTCATTGAAACTCAGGTCGACCCCATTGACGTTCGCCGGCTCGGCGTCGTCGCTTGTCCGGGCGAACTGGGTTTTAACAAACTCCGTGAAATCGACGGTCGGAGCCGGCGCCTCCGCCCGGCTGTTCGACCCATCGAAGCAGCCGGCAATGGCTAGCGCCATCGCGCAGATCGCCGTGAGCTTTGTGAATAATTTCATAGCCAACTCCCGGTTATTCGTTGGGTGAACCGGCGATTGGTGTCGCCAGGTAAGGGAACGACTCGTAGTCCGCAGGCAGGCTGGCAGGATCTGCTGCCAACTGGACGCCGTCGGTGTACTCAAGGCCGCCATCGGGCGCATCCGCAGGGTCTGCCAGTACACCCATGGCGACCCGAAGTGCGATGTCGACGGTGTCATCGTAGGGCCGGCGGCCATTCGGGAAGCCGGCGTTATCACCGGCCAGAACACCGAGGTCGTTCTGGCTGTCCAGAGGCGTTGGCGCAATGGCGGGCGTCAGTCGCAGCATCTCGGAGGCGGTTACGCCAACCGGCATATTGACGCCGGG
>PYVH01000231.1 GCA_003030785.1 Marinobacter sp. B9-2
CTTCAACTCCGAGTAGGTTTCTTGCTGGATCAAAAGGTGATAAATATAAAATGGTAAACACCAATGTAGCCACACCAACAATCACAATGAAGCTTTGTAAAATACGTTCAATGATAAATTGCAGAAATGGATTCGCAAATAAGATAAGTACTACATAAAATAAAACAGCTGGTAGAAAGGTAAGAGCCACAAAACGTTTGTTAGTTAGTTGCTGATTAAAAAATTGGGCATAGGATAGTTGTTGAATGTCCTCTTTTTGTAAATCCTGATCCACTTGCTGTTGAAGCTTCCTTTGAGCTAAGTGTTTGGCTGTGAGCTGAATTTGTGACGCCAATACAGCCTCTTTAAAAAATGTAGCTTTTGCTATTTCTTGTTGCTCAAATTCCTTTTGCCACTGGGCAACCAATCCATGCTCTATATAGTACTGACTACGCAATGCAAAAGCCTGATCATATGTGTTTGAATGTTTCCTTTTCCGATAGATAAAGTATGTAAAAGGATGCACTAAAATACTAAAAAGAAAAAGAAGTAGTTGATAAGGCTTTTGATGCATTAGTTTTTGATAAACCGTAGAAAAGAAAATAAATTTCTCGGGTTTTAAATGAATTTTTGAAGTAACCATGCATTTCCTCCAAACGTAAATAAAATATTCAGCATTATATTGTATAATTCCTATCAGTATTGTAAAGTATGGATTATACTTGAAAGTAAGTCAATCACAAATTTTAAAAAGGATGGGTCGAATGAGTGAAAAGCTTTTAGAAATCAAGAATCTTCGGGTATCCTTTATCACAGGGGAGACAGAATTTGAAGCCGTTAAGGACGTTAGCTTCCATCTAAACAAAGGTGAAACACTCGGAATTGTGGGAGAGTCTGGGAGCGGGAAAAGTGTTACGGCTCGCTCCATTATGCGTTTATTACCATCGCCACCTTCATTTTTGAAATCTGGCTCAATTGTGTTTAAAGGGCAAGAACTCACTGAATTCAGTGAAAAACAAATGGAAGGGATACGTGGACAAGATATTAGTATGATTTTCCAAGATCCGATGACATCCACAAACCCTACTATTCGAATAGGCGATCAAGTGGCTGAAAGTTTAATTAAGCATCAGTCAATGTCAAAAAACGAGGCCTATCAACAAACAATAGAATTATTAAAACTGGTTGGTATTAGAGACGCAGAAGAACGGTATCGACAATACCCTCATGAATTTTCAGGTGGTATGCGTCAACGCGTAATGATTGCTATGGCGCTTGCTTGTAATCCCTCACTGCTTATTGCAGATGAACCAACAACAGCACTGGACGTTACTATTCAAGCTCAAATCCTAAAATTAATGCGCAATATGCAAAAGAAAATGGGAACGTCTATTATTTTAATTACACACGATTTAGGCGTTGTTGCAGGTATGTGTGATCGCATCCTAGTGATGAAAGAAGGAGAAATTGTTGAACAGGGCA
>PYVH01000025.1 GCA_003030785.1 Marinobacter sp. B9-2
CCAGCCAGTTGCCCAGAAATTCGCCCAGCAGAAGGATCGCGGTCAGCAACACGCCGAATACCAGCGCCGAGGTCAGATCCAGCGGGTTCTGGTTGAGGGTTGGCTGACTGACCTGCGTATGGCGATTGTTCCGGCGCCAGATAAGCAGCGCCGGCCCATACAGCAGAGCGGTCATGACCACCACCGGCCAGATCAGGCTGGGCAGCAGGTCACGGTTGATCACCAGGCAATACACCAGGATTCTGGGAAACATGGTACCGCAGGCAATCAGGATACCGGTGGCGAACTGGGCATTGAGCTGAGGGTTCTTCGAGGCCTGACGGGCGAAGTGCAGGGTGAGGGCAGTGGAGGAGCTGAGCCCGGCGAACAGGCTGGTAAACAGGATGCCCTTGCGGGTGCCGGCCACCCGTATGGCGAAGTAGCCGACAAAGGAAATGGAGGCGATCATCACCACCATCCACCAGATTTCCCGGGGATTCAGAACCCCGCCAGGCCCCATCTTTTCGTTTGGCAGCAACGGCAGCATGACCACGGAAATCAGCAGCAGCTTGAGAGCGGCATCCAGTTCATGTTCCTTCAGCTTGTTGACCCAACCGTGGATTTCTTCCTTGTTGTCCAGAATGATTGCGGTTACCACCGCTGCGGCCGTGGCGATGACCGGGTCCACTGCCACCGCCACCGCACCGAAGCAGAAGGTCAGCACCATGCCAACCATACCGGTGATGCTGAAATTACGGATATGCTCAAGGCGCTCGCTGTAGGCCACGATGGCCATGGCCACGACACTGACCAGAAGCACGGGAAACGCCCATTCCGTGATTTCCTGTGCCAATACCGCGGAAATACCGCCAAGCAGGCCTACCAGGGCAAAGGTGCGGATGCCGGCAATTCGCTCGCCGGATTTCTGTTCCCGGGCATCCCATCCCCGCTCCAGGCCAATGATGGCGCCAAGCAAAAGCGCAACGGCGAGGTCGAGAGTGGTCTGGTTTCCGGCCAGAAACTGGGAAGCAAGATCATCCATGGGAGGGCGTAGGCTCCTGTTAATAATTGAATATGTTGATGATAGCAGCAGGTGCAACCGGTCGTTACACCTCTAAGAAGATTCCCGTAACCGCCTTACTTTCCCGTTAGGGGTCTGGTAAGCTTCGCGACCCTGAAATTCGCAGTTACCTGATTTTCATCAACCGTGCAGCAAACTGAAACCGTGACGATCCTTCCGCCCTAGCGCTCAGCTTCCTCTTCCTCTGGTTTAATCCCCTGAGACATATCCCTGTAGCCAACGTGAGATAGGTTGGGTGCAATCGACGGTTTTATCTCAGTTTTTTTATCTCCACAGCAATCCGGAAACCCGACATTATGGTGAATTCCCTAAAAGCCAACTGGCTTTCGAACATTCGTGGCGATGTGCTCGCCGGTATCGTCGTGGCGCTGGCACTGATCCCGGAGGCCATTGCCTTCTCGATCATTGCCGGTGTCGATCCCAAAGTGGGTCTTTACGCCTCTTTTTGTATTGCGGTGATCATTGCCTTCGTGGGCGGCCGTCCCGGTATGATTTCGGCAGCCACTGGCGCCATGGCCCTGTTGATGGTGACACTGGTTAAAGAGCATGGTCTCGAGTACCTCCTTGCTGCGACGCTGCTGACCGGTGTTCTTCAGATTGCCGCTGGCTACCTTAAGCTCGGCGGCCTGATGCGGTTCGTCTCGCGCTCGGTGGTAACCGGTTTTGTAAACGCCCTGGCCATCCTTATTTTTATGGCGCAGCTGCCCGAACTGACGAATGTTACCTGGCATGTCTACGCCATGACGGCGGCGGGCCTTTGCATCATCTACCTGTTCCCGCTGCTGCCCCGGATCGGCAAGATTCTGCCTTCACCCCTGGTGTGCATTGTGGTTCTGACCGGCGTTGCCATGTACCTGAACCTCGACATCCGCACGGTCGGTGATATGGGCGAATTGCCCGATACTCTGCCGATCTTCCTGTGGCCGGATGTGCCCCTGAACCTGGAAACCCTGATGATCATCCTGCCGTACTCCGTGGGGCTGGCTGTTGTGGGGCTGCTGGAATCGATGATGACCGCAACCATCGTCGATGACCTGACCGACACCACCAGTGACCGCAACCGTGAGTGCAAGGGTCAGGGCATTGCCAACATCGGCTCCGGCCTGCTTGGTGGTATGGCGGGCTGCGCGATGATCGGGCAGTCCATTATCAATATCAAATCCGGCGGCCGTACCCGGCTGTCGACACTGACTGCCGGTGTGTTCCTGCTGATTATGGTGTTGGTGCTGGACAAGTGGCTGGTCCAGATCCCCATGGCGGCCCTCGTTGCTGTGATGATCATGGTGTCGATTGGTACCTTCAGTTGGGGCTCGATCAAGAACCTGCGGGAACATCCGCTTTCAACCAACATCGTGATGGTTGTTACGGTGATTGTGGTGGTTGCCACCCATAACCTGGCGTTCGGCGTTCTGGCCGGCGTTCTGCTGGCGGCCCTGTTTTTTGCCAACAAAGTTGGCCATTACATGCTGGTGACCTCTGAGCTGGATGAAGCAAGCGATACCCGCACCTACACAGTGGTGGGCCAGGTGTTTTTCAGTTCCTCGGAAAAATTCACGGAATCCTTTGATTTCAAGGAAGCAGTCGATAATGTGGTCATTGATCTGAGCCGGGCCCATTTCTGGGATATAACCGCAGTCGGTGCCCTGGACAAGGCGGTCATCAAGTTCCGCCGGGAAGGCGCGGAAGTTGAGGTTATCGGGCTGAATGAAGCCAGTGCCACGATTGTTGACCGCTTTGGCGTGCACGACAAGCCGGACGCCGTTGACCAGCTGATGGGGCACTGACATGACACAGACCAAGGAATCCAACAGCGATCGCAGTCAGAATAACAATCACAAGGATCATGAAGGCGAGGTTGAGATGTTACGAGTAGTTGCCTGTATTGATGGCTCCCAGGCGGCGCCGGCGGTTTGCGATTACGCAGCCTGGGCCAGCAAGCACATGGAAACGCCCATGATGCTGCTGCACGTGCTGGACGAGGAACGTTATCCGGCGGAGCCGGATCTGGCTGGCAACATTGGTCTGGGCAGCCGTGAACAGCTGCTCGAAGACCTGGCAGAGCTGGACCGCAAGCGCGCCAAGCTGGCCCTGGAACACGGCCACCACATGCTGGACGAAGCGGCAAAGCGGGTCAGCGAATCCGGTATCAATGACGTGGTGCAGCGTCAGCGCCATGGTGACCTGACCGAGTCTCTGCTGGCGCTGGAGAATCAGACCCGCCTGCTGGTCATGGGCCTGCACGGTGAAAGCAGTTCCGAGCGTGACACCCACATCGGCAGTCAGTTGGAGACGGTGATTCGCAGCATGCACCGCCCGATTCTCTTGGTGCCGGACGACTATACCCAGCCCCGCAGCGCCATGCTGGCCTTCGATGGCAGCGCTACGGCGTTCAAGGGCGTGGAATTGCTGGCTGGCAGCCCGGTTCTGAAAGGCATGCCGTTGCATCTGGTGATGGTTGGACCGGACACCAACGACCGCTGGGAGCAGCTCAGGAAAGCCGAGAAAATGCTGGCAGGGCTGGAATCCGAAATCACTCTGGCGATCCGGGCCGGCGATGTGGAGCCCGCGTTGCACGCCTACCAGGAAGAACACGACATCGACATCCTGGTGATGGGCGCCTATGGGCACTCCCGCATCCGTCAGTTCCTGGTGGGCAGTACAACCACTACGATGCTGAAAACCGCCAAAAAGCCCCTGGTAGTGCTTCGCTAGGCTACTTCCTGGGCCAATTCGGCCAGATAGGCCATCGCCGCGCGGTGGCCTTGCTGATACCCCAGATCCAGCTTGTTCAGGTCGGTCGTCAATCGGCCCACCGGAAAATCTTCCGGTGGCGCGATAATCCGGAGCCGGCAGTCCTCCGGCGGATTTCGAATGAATTCCAGTGTCTCGTTGTATCTTTCGCCGCGCCGGATTATGGCCTCGGCGAGCCCCGGTTGCTCCCGGAACATCCGTTTGGTGAGCGCCGGAAACGCCAACGGCTTCTTCTCATAGCCCAGCGGTCGGGAAAGCACCACCGTGATATCCCGGGCTCCCCGGCGATAGGCCTCCGCAACCGGAATAGAATCGGCAATTCCGCCATCACTCATGGGCTCGTCCTCCACTCTTGGATAATCACGGTAGGCCAGGGGAATGGAGCAGGAGGCGGTGAGCACGTTGTGGATGTTCTGGTCGTCGACAGGAAAATACCGGGCCTCACCGGTGACCACCGACGTGGTTGCCACCCAGAGTTTGGTGGTGCCAGACAGGTAGCGTTCCAGATCGAGCGGCACTTCCTGGTAGGACTGATGCCAGAGCCAGTGAACATCGCACAAATGCCCGCCCTGGAAGAAACGACCCCAGTTGATGAACTCCGGCCGACAGGCGTGGTCGGTAATCACCCGATGATTTCGGCCGTGATGGCCGCAGAGGTAGCCGATGAGATTGGTTGAGCCCGCGGAGACGCCCCAGGCTTCCGTGAAAGGCTGATGCCGCTTTTCGAGAAAGGCATCGAGTACGCCGGCGGCGAAGATGCCGCGCATGGCGCCACCTTCGACAACGAGGGCATTGCTGGTTGCGGTGTCACTGTGGGTCTGGAGCATCCGTTTCCCCTATCTTGTGTGTTCTCCGGTCCTTGCGTGGTCTCCGGTCATGCCAATACATGAACTCAGCTTACCAGTTCGACGGTCGCTTTGGGCAGTCGGATGTGCCCTCAGGCGCTGTTGCCGGCCGCCACACCCGAAGCCCAGGCCCACTGGAAATTATGGCCGCCGAGGTGGCCGGTCACGTCCACCACCTCACCGATGAAATACAGGTTTGGCTTCTCCAGCACCGCCATGGTTTTGGAGGAGAGCTGGCGTGTATCCACACCCCCCAGGGTAACCTCTGCCGTGCGGTAGCCCTCGGTTCCCGGAAGTGCTGGTCATGGCACTGCACGTCAACGGGACAACTGACGCCGGACAAAGGCGCGAGCTGGTCTTTCAATTCCGGCTGCAGGGTAAAGGGTACCAGGCCCGCGCGGGTGGGAAGTATGTCCAGCCCGAACTGCTCCGCTACCCGGTAACCAAAGGCGGTAGCGCCCATGGTGGGAATCGACAGGCCACCGGTGGCGATCACCAGGGATTCACAGGTGAGATCGCCGGAGCCGACGCGCAGGCGATAGCCACTGTCGGTTTCGGTAATGCGGTCGACCGCTGTTTTCATTCTCACTTCCGCTCCCGCCCACTCGCATTCGGTCAGCAGCATGTTGAGGATGTCCTTGGCGCTGTCCTTGCAGAACAACTGGCCAGGGGCTTTTTCCTCATGCTCAATGCCGTGGCGGTCCACCAGTTCCAGAAAATCCTGGGGCGTGTAGCGCTTGAGTGCGGAAATGCAGTAGTGCGGGTTGTCCGACAGGAAGTTGGCGGGCGTGCTGTTCAGGTTGGTGAAGTTGCAGCGGCCGCCGCCGGACATGAGGATTTTCTTGCCTGGCTTGTTGGCGTGGTCCAGCACCAGCACCCTGCGGCCGCGATAGCCGGCGGTTGCCGCACACATCAGGCCCGCCGCGCCGGCGCCGAGGATGATTACGTCGTACTGTGATGCTGAAACTGCCGTCATACTGCCCGCCGTTGGAAAGAAAACGGCGGGCAGTATACCAGTCTCAGGGCAGGTAGACGGAGCCTTCCATGAAGAATGCAGCCTGGCCGGCGATGTCGACCCGATCCCCCTTCAACTCGCAGTGCAGCACGCCGCCCCGGGCTGAAACCTGCCGGGCGTCGAGCCGTGTCTTGCCCAGTTTTTCTGACCAGTAGGGCACGAGCACGCTGTGAATGGAGCCGGTAACCGGGTCTTCATCAATACCGGCGCCCGGAGCGAAATAGCGGCTGACGAAATCGCAGTCTTCGCCAGGTGCGGTGATGATCAGCCCCTGATTGCCGATTTGCTTGAGTTTGCGCAGATCCGGTTGAGCAGATCGCACGGCGTCCTCATCCCTCAGAACCACCATGTAATTGGTGTCGTTTGGAACAAAAAACGAAGCATCAGGCGCGTTATCCAGGGCTTCCCGAATCAGTGCCGGCGTGCTCTGTTCCTCGAAAGCCAGATTCGGGAAATCCAATACCAGCCAGCCATCATCGGCCTGCCGGACGGAGAGTGGGCCGCTTTTGGAGCGAA
This sequence comes from Marinobacter sp. B9-2, assembly GCA_003030785.1. Classification (GTDB taxonomy): domain Bacteria; phylum Pseudomonadota; class Gammaproteobacteria; order Pseudomonadales; family Oleiphilaceae; genus Marinobacter. Next base: position 6,188 of record PYVH01000025.1, read on the forward strand.
TGCGAATCTGATCTTTGTCCCAGCCAAGTTTGTTGAAGATGACCCAGGCGCTGGCCAAAGTGGCGTGGCCACACAAGGGTACTTCGATGCCCGGAGTGAACCAGCGAATGTGGAAATCGGCTTCGTCCCCCTCAGGCAGCTGCACGAAGAAGGCGGTTTCGGAGAGGTTGTTCTCAATGGCAAGCGAGAGCATGGTTTCGTCCGGAAGCCAGCTTTCCAGCGGCATGACCGCGGCCGGGTTGCCACCGAAAATCTTGCTGGTAAAAGCATCAACCTGGTAAATGGGGTAGGTCATGGCTGTTCTCCTGATGGGCGGTTTCGACTGATGATAACGCGCCTGGGGGTGCCGTACCGAGTCGTTCTTGCCGTTCAGTTCTTTTCCCTGCGCAGGTCCAGCGGGTCGAGCAGCCCGGTGGCAATGGCTGTGCCGGTAACATCCGGCAGGCGATCGGCGCCCAGGCGTTTCATCACCCGGGCCCGGTACAGATCAATCGTCTTCACGCTGACATCCAACTGCTCGGCGATTTCCCGGCTGGTGTAGCCCTGGGCCAGTGGCAGAAACACATCCCGTTCGCGCCGGGTGAGGGTGGCCAGCAGGGCGTCGGTTGCCTCATCGCCCTGCAGCTGTGTGCCGGATTGTTGGTGTTCCTGAAGGGCCTGTTGAACGCTGTCCAGCAGCAACTGTTCGTTGAAAGGCTTTTCGATGAAATCGAAAGCGCCGGATTTGAATGCCCTGACCACAATGGGAACATCGGCGTGGCCAGAGACAAAAATGATGGGCAGGTCCAGCCCTCGCTTCTGAAGCTCCTCCTGTACGTTCAGGCCACCGAGCCCCGGCATCCTCACATCCAGAACCACGCAGCCGGCTTTGCCGTTGCCAACGGCATCCAGAAATTTGCGGCCGTCGCTGTAGGCCTGGACGTTCAGGCCCACGGATTCGAGCAACCATTGGGTGGATTCCAGCATGCCTGCGTCGTCGTCAACAACATAGACGGTGGTGGCTTCCGGGGCAGAGTGGTCAGTCATCGGGCTGGTTCTCCGTGGTTGCGGTTCTGTGCTTCTGGTTCTGGCTGGCCGGGAATCGACAGATCAGGGACAGGCCACCGCTCGCGGCGGGGCGGGCATCCAGAAAGCCGCCAAAGCCTTCAATGATCGATCGGCTCATGGACAGGCCAAGGCCCAGTCCCTGGGGCTTGCTGGTGTAGAACGGCTGGAACATCTGGCGGATACCCTGCTCATCCAGGCCCGGGCCTTCATCAGTGACTTCAATCAGGGTTTCGTTCTGGTCGTTGATGCAGGTGGTTATGACGATCTGCGCGGGTGCATTCCGGGTTTCTTCCTCGCGGGCTTCAATCGTGGCTTCGATGCCATTTCGGATCAGATTGATCAATACCTGTTCCAGCAGCACCGGATCGGCGGTGATGACTGGCGCGCAGCAGGCCAGTCTCTCGCGGATCTGCACGTTATTCTTCTCGGCCTCCCACTGGCACAGGCGGGCGACGTTGTTTACGACATCATTCAGGGCGAGTGGCGCGGTGCGTTTCTGGCCCTTGCGTAGAAAAGCCCTCAGGCGCTTGATCACTTCCGATGCGCGGTTGGCATGGTGAACAATTTTCTGCAGGCCATCATCCACGCGATCCAGGCATTCGGGGTTGGTTCGGGCGCTTTTCAGATAACGTTGGCTGGCACTGGCAAAGTTCACGATGGTGGCCAGGGGCTGGTTCATCTCGTGGGCAATGCTGGAGGCAAGCTCCCCGAGAGTCGCGAGCCTGGCGGTATGGGCCAGTTCGTCGGCCAGCCTGCGGTTGTTCTCCTCGGATTCCACCCGGGCGGTGATATCCCGGGATACACTGATGACCTCAATCACGGCGCCGGTGTAGGTCTCACGGATGGCCCGGCTGGCAATCTCGAACCAGCGGCGGGATCCGTCCCGGTGGATGATCTCCAGGGTCATAGTGGCGTAGCCGTCATCCCGGAGCAGGTTTCGGGTCTCCGCCAGTTTCTGGGCTACATGGTTGCCGCGAAAGACCTCTTCGAGCGGTTTGCCTCGTAATTCTTCCGGCCAGTAGCCCAGCAGCCGCCATGACGCCGGGGTAGCATCGATAAAGCGCCCGTCCGGAGCGTGACGGGAGATCAGGTCTGTGGTGTTTTCGGTGATCAATCGGTACAGGCGGTTGGAGCGGGTTGCCTCTTCCTGGGTCAGAACCTCATCTGTGGCGTCTCTCGCTCGTGCCAGAACCCTGCCGCTTCGGACATCTGGGACGAACGTCCACATCAGGATGGTTCCCGGAATACGGGCTTCGACATTCTCGATTGCCCGGTCCTGTTCCAAGGCGGACTTCACCAGTGCCAGAACATTGACCGGTAGCAGCCCGGATCGGCAAGCCAGATTCGCCGTCTGGTATAGATTCCGGCTTGCGCGGTTGCCTTCAAGAACGGCGCCATCGGCATCCAGGATCAATCCGGGTTGCGGGTCGGCGTCGTGCAAACTAAATACACTTGGAGTGGAAGAATCGTTCATGGCTTATCGTTATAGTAAATTAACTATAATACGTTGGTATAGTTTCTAGTATTTATGCTATCCAATACTATTCTGGCCAGCCCGAAGTATAGCTAGTTTAGCGATATTCCTGAATACGCCATAAGAACAACAGTACTCAAGAGGACCACGCAATGACCTCGATATTTGATCAAGGCCTGGCGCCCGTTGACGCCAACTACGCCGTTCAATCCCCCATCGATTTTATCGAACGTTCCGCCACGGTTTACCCGGAGTATCCCGCCGTTATTCACGGGGCGATCCGTTACACCTGGGCGCAGACTTACGAGCGTTGCCGCCGTCTGGCCTCGGCCCTCAAAGGGCGCGGCATCGGCCGTGGTGATACCGTTGCCGTCATGCTGCCGAACATTCCCGCCATGGTGGAGGCCCATTTCGGGGTGCCCATGATCGGTGCGGTGTTAAACACCCTGAATGTTCGCCTCGATGCCGAGGCCATTGCCTTCATGCTGGAACACGGTGAGGCCAAGGTTGTAATTGCCGACCGGGAATTCGGAGAGGTGATCAAAGACGCCGTAAGCCGGCTGGACACCAAGCCACTGGTGATTGATGTGGACGATCCCGAGTACGGCGAGGGCGTTCAGGTCAGCGATCTGGATTACGATGCCTTCCTGCAGGAGGGGGATCCGGCGTTCCAATGGAGCTTCCCCGACAACGAGTGGGATGCCATCTCCCTGAACTACACATCCGGCACGACCGGGAACCCGAAGGGCGTGGTTTACCACCATCGTGGCGCCTACATCAATGCCATCGGCAACCAGGCAGTCTGGTCCATGGACATGCACCCGGTGTACCTGTGGACCTTGCCGATGTTCCACTGCAACGGCTGGTGCTTCCCCTGGACCATCACCGCCATGGCAGGAACCCACGTCTGCCTGCGCCGGGTTGACCCGGAGAAGATCCTGCAGTTGATCCGCGACCATCAGGTTACCCATATGTGCGGCGCACCGATTGTTCTCAACGCGCTGCTGAACGTGCCGGAATCCGCCAAGGCGGGTATCGATCACGAAGTGAAGTCAATGACGGCGGGTGCCGCGCCCCCCGCCCAGGTTATCGGTGCCATCGAAGAGATGGGCATCCAGGTGACTCACGTTTACGGCCTGACCGAAGTTTATGGTCCGGTGACGGTTTGCGCTTGGAAGACCGAGTGGGATGCGCTGCCGCTGCATGATCGCGCCCGCAAGAAGGCTCGCCAGGGCGTTCGTTATCACACCCTGGCTGGCACCATGGTTGGCGACCCGAACACCATGGAACCAGTGCCCAAAGACGGCAAGACCATCGGTGAAATCTTCCTGCGCGGCAACACCGTGATGAAGGGCTACCTGAAGAACCCCAAGGCCACCGAAGAGGCCTTCCGGGGCGGCTGGTTCCACACTGGCGACCTTGCTGTGTGGCACGAAGACGGCTACATGGAGATCAAGGACCGGCTGAAGGACATCATCATCTCCGGTGGTGAAAACATCTCCACCATAGAGGTTGAGGATACCCTGTACCGCCATCCGGCTGTGCTCGAGGCGGCTGTGGTTGCCCGGCCGGACGAGAAGTGGGGCGAAACCCCCTGTGCCTTCGTGACTCTCAAGCCGGAAGCCGGACAGGTCAGCGAGGAAGAGATCATCAACTTCTGCCGCGAGCACCTGGCCCGGTTCAAGGTGCCCAAGACCATCGTCTTCTCGGAGCTGCCCAAGACTTCCACGGGCAAGATCCAGAAGTTCGTGCTGAGGGACCAGGCCAAAGAACTGGATTGATCCCCCGATCGGCTGCGCCGCTCCGGCGCAGCCGAATTTAACCAGAAAAACAACGCTGTCAGGCACACGCGCCGCGTGAGCCCGGAGACCTTTTTATGCAAATGTTTCACCGAAAGAACGGGGAAGAGCAGCCGTACTGGCCGGCCGGTCCCTTCAAGGTTCGTCTGCCGTTTGTACATTACCGCTGGGAATTTGCGGAGATGGTGCAGGCCCTGATCATGTTTGTGGTCAGCCTGGCCATGATTCCCCTTCTTGAGAAATACCTGGGTGTGCCCTACGACGTGGCTCTGGCCTACGTGGTAATTTGTGGTATCGGTTTCATGCTGCCGGCACTGCTGGGTGTGCCCCTGGTGCCTGGCTGGATTACGCCGGGTATTCCGGTTGTCCTGCTGTTCCTGAGTGACTATGAGCCTGGCCCAGAAGCCATCCAGGCCCTGTTCGCCCTGCAGTTCCTGGTGTTCATTATCTTCCTGGTTCTGGGCATTACCCGTCTGGGCAGCAAGCTGGTGGAGCTGATTCCCCGCTCCATGAAAGGCGGGATTATCATCGGCGCTGGTATCGCGGCCCTGATGGGTGAGATCGAAGCGGGCGGCCGCCTGGCCAATACACCGATCTCCCTGATCATTGGCGGTCTGGTGTGCCTGTACCTGATGTTTTCAGTATCGTTCAAAGGCTTTGTCGAAAGCAATTCCATTGCCCGCAAGATCGCCAACTACGGCATGGTGCCGGGTATGGTGGTTGCGATTCTGGTTGGCTTTGCCACGGGTGAATACGCAGTGCCTGATGTGGAGTGGGGCATCACCAAGCCGGCATTCGACGAACTGTGGAACTATCTGCCATTTGCGGTGGGCTTCCCGGACAGCAGTGTGTTCCTGTACGCCATCCCGACGGCCGTTATTGCCTATGTCATTGCCTTCGGCGACATTGTGGTGGGTCAGTCCCTGATGAGTCGTGTCGACCACCTGCGCAAAGACGAAGACATCGATAACAGCATTGACCGGGTGCATCTGGTGACCGCGCTGCGCAATGGTGGCCATGCCTTCTTTGCGCCCTATCCGGGCCTGGCAGGCCCGATCTGGACGGCAGTGACCGCCACCATGGCCGAGCGCTACAAGTACGGCCGCAATGCCATGGACTCCATCTACAGCGGTGGCGGCACCTTCTGGATTACCGGTTTCATTGCCCTGTTTATCCTGCCACTGGTGAGCTTCTTCCAGCCGGTACTGCCCATTGCCCTGTCGCTGACCCTGCTTCTGACCGGCTATATCTGCCTGATGGTAGGCCTGGAGCAGCTGGAGAATAACACCGAGCGTGGCATCGCCGGCACTATGGGTGTGGTTCTCGCGGTATACGGTGCAGGTTGGGGCCTGGCCACCGGCGCCGTCCTCTATTTCCTGATTGAACGTACCAAATTGCTTGGCTTTACCGCCGACCCGGAAGCGCCGGGCGTACAAGCCGCAGAAGAGCACTAAACCAGCGCCTTCCGGCTCTGCACCGGAAGGCGCTGACCCCCTGTGTGTCCTTGGGAGGCTTCGTGCCTCCCTTTTTTCGTTGCGCGGCAGCTTCAATGACCGTGTTTACCCGCTCCAGCCGCACCGTGAACAGCTTCTACGTAATGGATGTAGTCAACATAGTCGGTCACGAAGTGGCGCCCTTCCTTGACACTCTGATCGGCGCTGGCCAACGAGTTGTGGGCCTGGTCATAGCGTTCCCGAATCCCGGTCTCTATTTTCCGGGTGATGTTTGCAATCAGCTGGTCAATCTCGCCGTTGCTTAGTGCAGCATCTGCCGCCTTCAGTCCGGGGTCGATGTTCCCTGCCGGCTTGATCCCGGTAAAGGGTGCACCCTCGGAGGCACGATGAACTTTTACCAGTGTTGCAAAGAGATGCTTGTCTGCAATTTTGCGTACCTTCTCGCCCTCGCCCCGGATGTCCCGGACATCGGCGAATACACGCCTGATTTCGGCCTCGTCCTCGGCGGGAACCCATTTCAGTAGTGGGGTAACATCACCGGCTTCGAGCGCTGCCCGGGCTTCGGTAATGACAGGGCCATCCAGCGCATCGCAATGGGCCTGGGCATTACCTGCCAGCATGAGCCCCAGGAGGACGGCAGCACTTGCGGTAAAGGTGGCTTTTCGTAGTTTGGTTTTCATGGACGTTTCCTCGCGTTTTGGTGATTGAGACAAGTTCCGGTTTCGGTGGAACCTGGGAACCAGCTTAGGGAAAACGCCCCGGCGAATCGTTCGCAAACGTGAAGTCAGACCTGGAAAGTGGTAGGCATAAAAGACATATAAACCAATGGGTTGGAGGTTCTTGTTTGCGGGCATCCAAAGTCGAACGCCATGGCTGGTCTCACGATGAGGGTTGGGTGCGGTTGTTGTCGTTGCGAGTGTGCATGCGACGGAAATCGCTGGGGGTCAGACCAGTGTTGTTTTTGAAAGCCGTATTGAAAACGGACTTGGAATTGAAGCCGGAATCGTACATCACCTGCAGGATGCTGGAAGTGTCCGAAGGATCGGCCAGTCGACGCTTCGCTTCCTGTACGCGGTAGCTACTGACAAATTCGAAGAAATTGCACCCGAACCCCTGGTTTATCGCTCGGGAGACCTCTCTGGGGTGGGCTCCGACTTTTTGAGCGAGCTGCTCCAGCGTAAGGTTCGAGTAAAGATAGGGTTTATCCTCTGCCATAAACTGTGCCAGTTTCTGTTTAAGGTGCTGATCAAATTCAGGAACTGTGGTGTCGTCCAGCAGCGCAGCCTGGTCGGCTGCCAGCCCCGTGAAAATTACCGGCTGTCGAAGCGCATTAACCATCAAAAAGTTGATAAACAGAAACCCGGTAACAGCGCCGGCCCCTGCCACCCAATCGGCGCCCGGTGCGCTTTTGAAGACATGGGCCGTCATGCAGTAGAACATACTGACTGTCCAGGCTATTGCGTAGCCAATCAGAAGTAGTCTTAACCATGAGAGCTGTTTGTTTTCGATACTTGAAAAGACCTGTCGCAGGCTGAGGCCGAAGCGGTTGATGGTGCGAATGGTGGCGTACAGGTACCCGAGGAAAACAGCGTGAATGGCAACAGCGAGCAGAGGCGAGGTCAACACGCCCGGATGATCGCGTTCGTTCAGAATGCGGAGTTTTTCGCCGGTTGGCTGCAAATAGTACTCGATCAGGAAAATGGCACCGACGACCCAGAACAGTAGGGTGTGAACGAGATGCTCCTTACGCAAGCGGAAATCCTGATACATCAGAGCCCGGGTGTATAAAAAGAGCGTGCCCGCCTGCAGTAGCCCGATAAGGGTGCCGAGGTACGCCAGATTGGGGTGTGCAAGCGCCAGTCCGCTGCTGTAGAGAAAAATCTCTCCAAGCCCGGCCGCGAAGAAAACCAGTGTCGCAACAAGAAGCTGGTTGCTTACCAGTCGATTATTGGGTGGAAGCAATAAGAATGTGGCCAGACTCAGCGCCTGAATAATACTGGTCAGCAGAATGAGGTCGGTCAAGGTCAGGTACACTGGCCAGAATCCCTGCCGGCATGGGTTACATTGATGTCTGCTTCGAAACCATCCGCCCGTCCGGTTGCCGGCGAGCGCAAATGCAGGGTCATACCAGCACCCGAAGCAATGGCATCGGCTATGGCGAGTCCCAGGCCGGAGCCGGCGGACTTGGTGTCGTAGCGGGAAAACCGGTTTCGCAGCAGGGTCAGTTGTTCTGGAGGCACGATGTCGCCTCCGTTGCAGACTCTCACGCTGCCATCGTCGGTCATGATTATGTCGACGGGCTGTTGCATGGAGCCGTGCTTCAGAGCGTTTTCGATCAGGTTGCGGGCCAGAATGGCAAAGGCATCCGGATCCAGGAAGGAGTTCACTTCATGGTCCGGCAAAGTCAGGCGAATCCGGCCAGGCGCCAGAGGTTCAAAGTCGCGGGTGATCATCGCGAGTATCGGCACAAGGTCATGCGGTTTTTGTGAAAGTGCGCCTCCGCCTTCGGCCTTGGCAAGTTCGAGCAGCTTGCCGGACAATGTGGACAGGCCATGCAGCGCCTCTTCGATCTCGGCCACATTCTCTCTCAGGCGGTTATCCTCAAGCTGTGTTTTCAACCGTTGCACTTTGGCCAGCGCCGTGGCCAGTGGGGTGCGCAATTCGTGAGCGCTGTTGGCGGTGAAACTCCGTTCTGCGTCAAGCGCGCGATTCAGCCGCTCCAGCAGCCGATTGACGGCAACCGCTGTTGGTTCGAACTCTTCAGGGAGCGCGTCTTTGTCCACGGGTGAGAGGTCGCTGGCTCCCCGGGCTTCGATCGAGTGCTGGAATTCGATCACCGGGCGCAGGGATAACCGGACAACCCACCAGATCCCGAACAGGCTGACCGGAATCAGGACAATCAGCGGCACCAATAGAGCCAGGCCAGCTTCCAGCGCGGCTTCGCGCCGGTGGGCCAGGGGTTCGGCGACTTCAATGTAGAGGGTGTCGCTGACCGCCGAAGCAACATAGATGCGATGGGTGGTGGTATTGGTGAAACCTTCGCGGGGCAGTTCCGCGAAGATATCGGGGTTGGCATCGTGGGACTGCAGCAGAAGGTTGCCCTGGCGATCCCTGACCACGTAGGTGAGGTACTCGTCATGCTCTTTCAGTGCAGGAGCGGTTTGATTGCCGGTAATGGTATCGCGATTCAGGATGTCGGTAACGGCCAGCGGCAAAATGCGTTGCGCAGTTTCCTCAAGGGCGCTGTCGAAGACTTCGTTCATTTCATGCTGCGCCACCAACCCGGACGCGGCAACGCCCAGCAGCCACAGGAGAGTGGCTCCCAGGGTGAGGCCAATGCCCAGGCGTTTTTGCAGGCTGCGGTTACGACTCATGGGTTTCCAGACGGTAGCCCATGCCCCGGACCGTTACGATGGCATCGCGCCCCAGCTTTTTTCGCATACGGCTGACATAGACTTCAATGGTGTTGCTCTCGATTTCCGCCCCGAAGGCATACAGCCGATCCTCCAGTTGCTGCCTTGAAAGCAGCATCCCGGGTCGCTGGATAAAGCCCTCAAACAAGGCCCACTCGCGGGCGGTCAGTTCCACCGGTTGACCATTGCGCTGGATGCGGTGATCGCGAAGATCCACCTCCAGGTTACCCACTTGGATCCGCGGATTCGGGTTGCCTCTGTAACGACGGGCGACGGCAGCCACACGGGCGGACAGTTCGGACAGATCAAAGGGTTTTATCAGGTAGTCGTCGGCACCGGCATTCAGTCCCTCAATGCGGTCAGATACCTGGTCCCGCGCCGTGAGAATAATCACCGGGGTGCTGTTTCCGCTGGCTCTGATGGTTTTCAGAAAATCCAGGCCATGGCCATCCGGGAGCATCAGGTCGAGAAGAATCAAATCGTAGGTGGTGGTTCGGAAGCCTGCTTCAGCAAACCTCAGTGACTCCACCCAGTCCACGGCATGGCCTTCCTCGGTGATCTGATCCCGCACGGCCTCGCCCAGGCCCACGGTATCTTCCACCAGCAATATCCGCATAGCTCACCTCTGATGCAATTTCCGACGAAGATACTACAGCCAGAACCTGACGGCAGCCTGAAAAGTCAAGGATCGGCCCTGTTTTCTGATCCGCTTCAGCTGGCTGTCAGGTTCCGGCGCTAGCCTGATCGTGACGATTCCCGGAACTGATCAGAGGAGACACCATGATCCGGCTGATATTACCTTTCATTCTTGTGGTTACCGGCCTGTGGGCATGGAGCCTGACAACATCGGGCGGGGCCTGGTCCGTCTATGATCAGGGCCTCTTGCTCAGCGGCTGGTTATCCATCGCCTTACTGTCCCTGACCATGATGCTGGCCCTACGCCCGGCCTGGCTTGAACGACCCATGGGTGGGCTGGACAAGATCTACCGAACCCATAAATGGGCGGGCATTCTTGCGGTGACCTTCGCGGCGGCTCACTGGTTGATCGAGATGGGGGACGATGTCATCGAATCAATCTTCGGTGGAGCCAGTCGACTCGAAGACCAGCACGATTCGGGGTTGGTCGAAGCCATGCGAGATGCGGCAGAAGAGGTGGGCGAGTTTGCCATTTACCTGTTGTTCGCCATGTTGCTGATTACCCTGTTGCGTAAGTTCCCCTATCGGTACTGGCGGTATCTGCACCGGGCAATGCCTGCGCTTTACCTGCTGCTCGCGTTCCATGCTGCCTGGCTGGCCCCGCTCGACTGGTGGCAGCAGCCTATCGGTTGGCTGATGGCAGCCCTGTTATCAGGTGGCAGCCTTGCCAGCGTGCTTTCACTGGCCGGAAGAGTCGGTCGGCATCGTCAGGTGCAGGGCACTATCTCAGCCATCGATACCCCGGAACCGAATATCACCGAGGTGACTTTGGACCTGGGCCAGGCCTGGCGGGGGCATCGGCCCGGGCAGTTTGCCCTGGTGACGTTCAACAAGCTGGAAGGCTCTCATCCCTTCACCATTGCCAGTGCCGATGGTGGTGATGGCCGCGTCACTTTTCTGATCAAGTCTCTTGGCGACTTCACCCGCAACCTTGCCCATAAGATCAGGGTGGGTCAGCCGGTGACCGTGGAAGGTCCCTACGGTTGCTTCGATTTCAACCGAAGAAATCGCAAGGCCCACCAGATCTGGATTGCCGGCGGTATTGGTGTCACGCCGTTTCTCGCCTGGCTCGAAGCGGCGAGTGCCGCCAACCAGCCCGAACCCGAAGCGGATTTGCATTACTGCACCCGCAACGCGGGCCAGGACCCGGTGGTAGAGCGGCTTCAGGCCCTTTGCCAGGACTTTCCGGGCATCAAGCTGCAGATTCACGACAGCAGCATGGGGGAGAGCCTTTCGGCAGAAGCCTTGTCTGCCAGTAAGTCCTCGGGTGCCAGGGCCGAAGTCTGGTTCTGTGGCCCGGCAGGACTGGGGCAGACCCTGGAGCGGGGATTGCGGGCGGCACCGTTGCGTTTGTCACGCTTCCATAAGGAAGCCTTCCAGTTCCGTTAATCATTTCCGGGGCGTTCAGGCCAGTGTCAGGTCTGCGCCCCAGAATAGATGGTGTGGACTCAACAGGAGACATCCGATGAAAACCAAACCTGTGATTATCAGCCTCGCGCTACTGTGCCTCAGTGCGCCGGTGCTGGCGGACGATGATTGTGATGACCCGATGACTGACTGGCAGCCACGGGAGCAGTTGCGTCAGAAACTGGAGTCAGAAGGCTGGACGGTTTACCGCATCAAGGTGGATGACGGTTGTTATGAAGTGAAGGGTATGGCCCCGGAAGGTTTTAGTGCTGAGGCATCGTTTGCACCGGCTACTTTCGAGCTGATGGATCTGGAGCGGGAAGACGATGACGACGAAGACGAAGACGATAACAGAGATGACCGAGGTGACGGCCAGGCCCGGGACAAGGCTCGGGCCGATCGTCCGGTTCCCCGTAATGGCATCGTCAAGGGGCGCCCGACAGTGACCGTGGAATAACCCCCCATTGTTTTACCCGCTGTTTCTGTAATTCAACGTGATACCGGAAGTACGGTATGGAGAGGTACGGTATGAAAAAGATTCTTCTTGCTCTGGGCCTGGCTGTCTCAGTCGCCTTGCCCGCTCTTGCTCAGGCTCGTGAAGTGACCTTCACAACCGAGTTACTTGACTACGGCGGAGATGGCGCCTACATGGCCCTCTACCTGACGGATGCGTCCGGTGCGTATCAGGGAACTCTCTGGGTTGCCGGCAAAAAGTCCAAGTACTACAAGCATCTGAGCGGCTGGGCCCGTGGCAGCAGGCTGGACCCCGCAGAATACGACGGGCTGACGGGCGCCAGCATCACCAGCGGCCGAACCCTGAAAATCACCCTAGATCTTGATGACACGCTGATTGACAGCGGCCACGAAGTCCTGGTCGACACCGCGGTTGAGGATATGCGGGACAACCGGGCCGATGTGTCGGTACCGCTGACCACCGAGGGCGCGGGCAAGCCGGTCTCCGGGCGGGGTTACGTTCGCTCGTTCCGCTACGATTTTTAATGGTTAGCCAGGAGCAAGTTTGATGTTGCGTAAATTGCACGGTCTGCCCGGTCTGTTTGCGGTGGTGTTTCTGGTGACACTTGCTGTTACCGGTTCAATCCTGGCCCTCGCGCCGGCGTTAGACCGGGCCGGCGCAGTGGTTCCGCCTGCCGGTGAGGCCAGCGTTGCCCAGCTGGCAGGACGGGTGGTGGCAAACTACCCGGGTACTGAACAGATTGTGCGTGACCTCTCCGGCCAGGTGGTCGTTTACTACAGCCGGGATGGCCAGGCCGGGGCGGATCTGGTCAACCCGGTGACCGGCGAGCGTCTGGGAGCCTACCAGCCATCGGCGTTCTTTGTATGGATCAGGGACCTGCACCGTTCGTTCCTGCTGGATACACCAGGGCGGATGGTAGCGGGCATCTCGGCCGCGTTGATGTTGTTTGTCTGCCTATCGGGCATGGTATTGCTGGCCCGTCGGAGCGGTGGCTGGAGAGCATTGATGCGGCCGTTGGCCGGCACCGGCAGCAAACGGGTTCACGCCGAAAGGCCCGGCTGGCGGTTTTGGGGCTGTTGCTGTCGGCACTGACCGGCAGCTTCATGTCAGCCCAGCGATTTGGCCTGATACCCGAGGCCTCCGATCTGGGGCCAGGTTTCCCGGCAGAGGTTTCCGGGGGCCAACCCCGTCCCGTGGATCGGCTTCAGGCGCTCTCACAGGTTGATCTTAACGATCTCCGGGAACTCGTGTTTCCCTATCCGGATGACCCTCAGGATGTGTACTCCCTGACCACCACTGGGGGCTCCGGGTTCGTTGATCAGGCTACCGGCGAGCTGCTGCAGTTCCAGCCCCGGTCCACCGGCAGCGTGGTCCAGCAATGGATCATGAGGTTGCATACCGGTGAGGGCCTCTGGTGGCTGGGCCTGATCCTCGGTGTGGCCGCGCTGGCCGTGCCGGCACTGTCGGTGACCGGAACGATCATCTGGTGGCAGCGGCGCCGGTTGTCGTTACAGACCCAGGACAATGCCGCTGCCGCCGAGGCCGACGTGATTGTTCTTGTGGGGTCGGAGGCCGGTGCTACTTGGGGCTTTGCCCGGGCATTGAAGGCGGGCCTGACCAAGGCGGGATATCGGGTACATTGCGCGGAGATGAATGCACTGGCGCATTCCTATCCAAGGGCCGGCATGCTGTTCGTGCTGACCTCCACCTATGGTGATGGTGATGCGCCGGGCTCTGCCGGGCGATTCATGGACCGACTCCGCGACTTCAGGGCCGGAAGCGCGCTGAAATATGCCGTACTGGGGTTTGGTGACCGTCAGTTCCCGAACTTCTGCCGGTTTGCTCTGGAGGTCGATGAAGCGCTCGCCGGCAAGGGGCTGAGCCGGATACAGCCCGTTGAACTGATTGACCGCTGCTCCGCTGCCCGGTTCAGCGAGTGGGGTGACCGGCTTGGCACTGCGATCGGGGCTCAGCTTTCCCTGAGCCATGATCCGGTCCCACCGCGCACCTTCCGGCTGGAGCTTGCAGGACGTGTGGATTACGGGCTCGCAGTGCAGGCACCGACCAGCATACTGCGCTTCCGGCTGGCAGACGCGGGGCAGAGATGGCGGTGCTGGTTTTCCCGGTCTGGCCGCAATAGCCTGCCAGTGTTCGAGGCGGGTGACCTGCTTGGCATCCTGCCGCCACAGGAGGGGCAGGATGCGCGGTTTTACTCATTGGCTTCGTCGGCCAGTGACGGTGTGTTTGAGATCTGCGTTCGCAAACAGCCCGGTGGCCTTTGCTCCGGTTACCTGCATGGCCTGAAACCGGGTGACAGTATTGAGGCCTTCATTCGCCAGAATCCGGGGTTTCGCCCGGCCACTGGCACAGTGCCCGTCATTCTGATTGGTGCCGGTGCGGGGATCGGCCCGCTGACGGGATTTATCCGGAAAAACACCGCCCGTAACCCCATGTACCTGTACTGGGGCGGGCGAAGTGCGAATTCGGACTTTCTCTATCAACCGGAACTGGGACACTACCTTGAGGATCGCCGGCTAACGGGGCTGAGTACCGCGTTCTCAAGATCCGATGAAAGGGCCTACGTGCAGGACAGGCTCCGGCAGGATCAGACCGCCTTGCAGCAGATGATTGATACCGGTGCCCAGGTTCTGGTGTGTGGCGGCAGGGACATGGCCGCCGGGGTGAAACAGGTTTTCGAGGAGATTCTCAGGCCCTTGCGCATGGATGTGGATCAATTGAGAGCGGAAGGCCGGTATCTGGAGGATGTTTATTGAGTGGGGGATTCTGCCTGAAGACAAAGAGCTGACAGGTGTGTGACAGCTTGTCATATTGTGACAAGTTGTCTGATTTGCTCTAGGACAGCCTTCCTGTTTGAAGTCAGGCAGAGTTACACTCACAGATCTGGTCAAAGAACATCCGTGGTGAAAAACACATAGAACAAAATGCCGATGACAGGAGGCCGCCATGACCATCAGCTCCACGCCAGAGGGGGTGTCTGTTGAGCCGAGACACATGCGGTTCGATGTGAGTGAAGACCTGAAAACGCTCTGGCACGGCAACGATGCCTTCCGGACCGCGTTCTTCAATGCTCTTTCCCTGCAGTTCCCGGATGGCGAACAGCAATTCATTAATGCCGTGCGACTCTATCGGGACCAGATTGAGGATCCCAAGCTGAAAGCGGAAATTCGCGGCTTTATAGGCCAGGAGGCGCTGCACAGCCGGGAGCACAAGAGCTACAACGAAGCTCTGAAGGCGCGGGGCTATGATATCGATGCCCTCGACCGGCGGTTCGAGAAGCATATGGCGTGGGTTGGCAAACTTCCGCCGAGCCGGCAACTGGCGGGCACCTGCGGTGCCGAGCATTACACGGCGGTACTGGCCAACGCCATCCTGAGTCACCCCGAATGGATGGAAGGGGCTACCCCGGCCATGGCAAAGCTCTGGCGCTGGCACGCCATCGAGGAAACCGAACACAAATCCGTTGCCTTTGATGTTTACCGGGAATGTGTCGGCAACGAGCGGCTGCGCCGGATCGTCTTCCTGTTTGTGACCTGGAACTTCTTCAAGTACACCTTCCTCAACACCTGTAGCCTGCTGAAAGCTGATGGCAAGCTCTGGAGTCTGCGTACCTGGATTGGTGGCCTCAATTTCCTGTGGGGGAAACCCGGGGTACTGCGCAAGTGTCTGCCGGAATTCCTGGCCTATTTCCGCAAAGGCTTTCATCCCTGGCAGCAGGATAACCGTGAGCTGCTCGAGCGGAATCTTCAGGAACTGGATATGACATCGACTGCAGGATAGGGCCGGGTTGCTGAAATTCTGACCGGGGTGTGTAAAACTGTGCGGCACAAAGAATAACGACAATAAAGGGGGCTTCCGCTCGAGGAGCTGCCCGGAGCTGGAGGCCCACCATGCGAGTTGGTTTGATCGTCGATTCTGCGTGCGACTTACCCTACGAGTTCAGCCGCAAGCACGACCTGTTCGTCCTGCCGGTAACCGCTGTAATTGATGGCCAGACCTATATAGACAAACATGATCCGGTTCGGACCCAGGAGTTTTACCAGAGCGGCCTGTTACAGAAAGGCCATCAGGCGGAAACCCGTGCCTTCACCGCGGAACAGATCCATGACCTGTTCATGGAGAAAATCGTCACCCAGTTTGATGTTGCTATCTGCGAGACGGTCACGAAAACCCGAAGCCTGATTTTCCAGAATGCCACCGAAGCCATGAACAGTGTCCTGGCAAATTACGAAGGGGCGCGGCAAGCCGCCGGTCGCGATGGCCGTTTCTTCATGCGGGTCATCGACAGCAAGCAGATCTTCGCCGGCCAGGGCCTGCTGGCAGCGCATACCCTGAAGCTGATCGACCAGAAGGTCTCCAAGAATGCCCTGCGCCATGAGGTCGAAACCTTCAGCGACAGGATCTATACCTGCGTGATTCCCCGGGACCTGCACTATATCCGGGAGCGGGCACGGCGCCGGGGCGACAAGAGCGTTTCAGCGCTGGTTGCCTTCCTTGGTAAAGCACTGAACATCACACCGGTCATTTTCGGACAGGGCGCTGAAGGCCAGCCTGCGGCCAAAACCCGCAGTTTCGATGTGGCGGTGGAAAAGGTGATGAACTATGCCACTGCCCGCGTGGAAGCCGGGCTTCTGACCCCTTATGTCAGTCTCTCCTGTGGCCTGACCTGGACCGAAATCGAGGATTTACCCGGACTCAATCGGCTTCGGGATGCCTGCGAGCGTAACGGTGTGGAGCTGCTGCTTTCCCAGATGGGCATTACCAGCAGTATCTACGTTGGCCCCGGTAGTCTGTGCCTGGCCCTGGCTGCGGAACCCCACAGCTTCAACGATTTCCAGTAAGTCTCTCACATCGTTCGCGACTGGACCGGACTGGCCCGGCCGCATCCCGTGAGCTGTAGTTTTGGCAAACCTGCCAGCCTTCACTTCGTGTTAGCCTCTGGTCAGCGTGTTTCATTCCAACAACAGGACAACTGATGCCATGACCAAAGGCAAAACGGATCTCGCCAACCAGCTGCTGGAGCAGCATGTGAAGCATGAGCTGGCCTCGCTCAAGGGCGCAAAGCTGCGCAAGTTTCTGGAGCAGGAGCTGGATGAGCTGTGGCGTTATGCCGGTGAGATAACCCTGAACCGGATCACTTCGGAAGAGCAGGTGATGGGCGTCATCCAGCGCATTGTTATGGATATGGAGCTGGATGCCGGCATTCCAGAGCTGGCCGCGGAAATGGCGACCGAAGTGCTCAATGCCGATGTGCAGTCGCAGACCACCCTGGGTGAAATCATCACCCGCGAACAGGCCACCGGCTTTCTCGAGGAGGCTCTGGAGCTCCGGCAGCAGCGGGAGCGGGTGATCAGCGAAATTATGGCGCACCCGGTCTATCAGGAGCTGGTGTCCAATGTGGTTTACCACGGCCTGGTTAACTACCTGTATGAGGATAACCTGATCGCCAAGTCGGTACCGGGTGTTGGTTCAATGATGAAGTTCGGCAAGCGCATGGCCAACCGGGCGGTGCCGGGACTGGATGAAACCCTGGAGCGGCGCCTGAAGGCCTGGCTGTCGGACAGCCTGCCCGGACTGATCAGCCGCAGTGAGCAGTTCCTGCATAGCGCCCTGTCTGACGACGAGCTTCGGGACAGCGTGATGGCGGCCTGGGTGTCGCTGGAAGACCGTACCATTGCCGAGCTGCATGAAGGTCTTGGCGACGTGGAACTGCAGGAGTTTGTGGTGCTGGGGTATGAATTCTGGCTGCAGTTCCGCAAGACCGGATACTTCGAGAACTGTGCCCGGGCGGTGGTTTCCCACCTGTTCGTAAAATATGGCGAACGCCCGCTGACTGACTTGCTGGGCGACATGGGGGTAAGCCGTGAAGTCGTCATGGCGGAGATTGATGCCTACGCAATTCCGGTTATAGACGTATTGCGCGAAGAGGGCTATGTTGAGGCCCTAATTCGCCGGCGGCTTGCACCGTTTTATAAGTCTGCCGCTGCGCGCAAGATTCTCCAGCAGGAGGCCTGACTTCCCGGATTGTGCTGTTCGGGCTCCTCTGGAACGTTTCGTTCAAGTGTTTATGAGGGAATGGTTTTGATCTCGGATCTGTTCTGGGCCTATCTCGTCGCAATTACCCTGCTCACCATTACACCGGGTGTTGATACCCTGCTGGTGATGCGCAATACCGGCCGGGGTGGTTTGCGGGATGGTTGTGTCACCAGCGTTGGCATCTGCAGCGGCCTGTTCATTCATGCCACGCTCTCGGCTCTGGGCATTTCCCTTCTGCTGGTGGAAACCGCCTGGGCCTTTTCCGCCCTGAAATGGGCCGGTGCCTGCTACCTGGTGTGGCTGGGCATCGGTTCATTGCGTCAGGCCCTTCGCCGTGGCGACGCCCCCGAGGTAAGAGAGGAAAAGGTTGCTCTCCGGAAGGTCACCATGGTGGCGTCGTTCCGTGAGGGGCTGTTATCCAACGTTCTGAATCCGAAAACCGCGCTGTTCTATATGGCTTTGCTACCACAGTTTGTGGATCCCGCCGGTAACGCCTTTCAGCAGTCCCTCATGCTGGCCGGGGTGCATTTCCTGCTGGCCATGCTCTGGCAGTGCGGTCTGGCCTGGGTGGTGGTCACTTTCCGGAGTCTGGGCGTGAATGCGCGGATGAAGCGGATGCTGAACGGCCTGACCGGCGGGTTTTTCGTGGCCATGGGGGCCAAGCTCGCCAGTACCTGACCGTTTCTGATGCTCTTCGCACAAAGAAAAAGGGAAGCCGCAGCTTCCCTTTTTCCGTTTCAGCTCTGAAGTCTTACTTTTCCAGATACTGCAGCTTGTTCGGCTTGCCATCCCACTCTTCGGCGTCGGGCAGCGGGTCTTTCTTTTCAGTGATATTCGGCCATTTTGCGGCCAGATCAGCATTCAGCTCTACAAACTGGACCTGATCGGCGGGCAGCTCGTCTTCGGAGAAAATGGCTTCGGCAGGGCACTCAGGCTCACAGAGGGCGCAGTCGATGCATTCGTCCGGGTCGATTACCAGAAAATTTGGGCCTTCGTAGAAGCAGTCTACCGGGCAGACTTCCACGCAGTCCGTATATTTACACTTGATGCAGTTATCAGTAACGATAAACGCCATAGTCAGATCCCTGGTCCAGTGGTCGGTCAGTCTCATCAGGAGCGCCGTCGGGCGCCACCGTTATATTTTGGTGCGCGATATTGTAGGGAGCGACCCGCACAGCCGCAAGCGTTGGGCTGCTATAACCTTATTACACAGATCAATTTTGCGCTATTTCTTCATCAGCGCCTTCAGTTCGTAGAGCTGGTTCATGGCATCGCGGGGTGTTAGCCCATCCAGATCCAGCTCTTTAAGCGCGTCTTCCACGGCACTGGGCTCCATGCTGGCGAACATATCGCCCTGGTAAACCGGTTCGCTGACCTGCGTTGCCGGTTTGGTGCGGGGTGTGTCTTTTTGCGGTTCGCCGCCCGTGGCTGCCGGCGCCTTGGGGGAGGCGGTGCCCTCCAGGTTGGAGAGCTGGGTTTTGGCGTTGCGGATCACATCCTGGGGCACGCCGGCCAGTTTGGCCACCTGGAGCCCGTAGCTCTGGCTCGCCGGGCCATCGTGCACGTTGTGCAGGAATACGATGCTGTCATCGTGCTCGGTGGCGGTCAGATGCACGTTGACGGCATGCTGCAAGTCATCGGCCAGCTGGGTGAGCTCGAAATAGTGGGTGGCAAACAGGGTGTAGCAACGGATTTCCCGGGCCAGGTGCTCGGCGGTGGCCCAGGCCAGTGACAGGCCATCAAAGGTGCTGGTGCCCCGGCCCACCTCGTCCATCAGCACCAGGCTGTGCTCGGTGGCGTTGTGCAGGATGTTGGCGGTTTCGGTCATTTCCACCATGAAGGTAGACCGGCCGCCGGCGATGTCGTCGGAGGAGCCCATCCGGGTGAAAATCCGGTCCACGGGGCCGATCACCGCCCGGTTGGCTGGCACAAAGCTGCCGGTATAGGCCAGCAGGGCGATCAGCGCTGCCTGGCGCATGTAGGTGGATTTACCGCCCATGTTGGGGCCGGTGATGACCAGCATGCGGCGCTGGGTATCCATCAACAGATCGTTGGGTACGAAAGGCTCATCCAGCAATTGTTCAACCACCGGGTGGCGGCCTTCCTCGATGTCGAAACCGGGGGATTCGCTGAATTCCGGCGCCGAAAAACGCAGGGAGGTGGCGCGCTCGGCGAAATTGCTCAGTACGTCCAGCTCGGCCAGCGCCTGTGCTGCATCCTGCAATGGTGCCAGTTGCCCGGCCACCGTCTCGAGGACCTCATCGTACAGGCCTTTCTCACGGGCCAGTGCCCGGCTCTTGGCGCTCAGGGCCTTGTCTTCAAATTCTTTCAGTTCTGGCGTAATGAACCGCTCGGCATTCTTCAGGGTCTGTCGGCGAATGTAATCCACCGGCGCCTGGTCCGACTGGGCCCGGCTGATTTCGATGTAATAGCCGTGGACCCGGTTGTAACCCACCTTCAGGGTGCTGATGCCTGTGCGGTCCCGTTCCCGGGTTTCCACGTCCAACAGATACTGGCCGGCGTTCTCGCTGATGTTGCGCAGCTCGTCCAGCTCCTCGTCGAAGCCTTCCCGGATGACACCGCCCTCACGGATCACAACCGGAGGGTTGTCGATAATGGAGCGCTCCAGCAGATCCGCCAGTTCCGGGTATTCACCAATGATGGTTGCCAGCTTGACGACATGGTGGGAGTTAACCGGTTTCAGGGTTTCCTGCAGATCTGGCAGTGCCTGGAAGGCATCCCGAAGCCTTGCCAGGTCTCGAGGGCGCGCTGACCGAAGGGCGACTCGGGCCAGTACCCGTTCAATGTCGCCCACGGTTTTCAACAGATCGTGCACAGGCTCGTAGTGAAATCCGTCGAGGAGCGCCGAAACGGCCTGCTGGCGCTGACGGACGATGTTCACGTCCCGAAGCGGGCGGTTCAGCCAGCGCCGAAGCTCCCGTCCGCCCATGGAGGTAGCGGTACGGTCCATCACCCAGGCCAGTGTGTACTGGTGGCCGCCCATCAGGTTGGTGTCGATCTCCAGGTTGCGGCGGCTGGCGGCATCCAGAATGACCGCTTCATCACGACGCTCGCGGGTCAGCTTGCGAATATGGGGCAGGGCGGTGCGCTGGGTTTCCTTGGCGTACTGCAGCAGACAGCCGGCGGCACAGACCGCCAGGTTCAGGTCTTCGCAGCCGAATCCGGTCAGGTCTCGCACCTGCAGCTGCTGGGTGATCACACGGCGTGCGGTATCGGATTCGAACAGCCAGGGACCCTGGCGTCGAATTCCGGTAAAGCCCTCCAGAACTTCCTCGTAAGGAAAATCCTCGCTGATCAGAATTTCCGCCGGGCGCAGTCGCTGAAGTTCACCCTGCAGGGCTTCCAGGTTCTCCAGTTCTGAAACGGCAAAACGGCCGCTGGAGATATCGAGTGAAGCAAAACCGAACTGTTCCCGGTGGTTATAGATGGCGACCAGAAGGTTGTCCCGGCGATCTTCCAGGTAGGCATCGTCGCTCAGGGTGCCCGGTGTGACGATTCGTACCACCTGACGGTCAACCGGTCCCTTGCTGGTAGCCGGGTCACCAATCTGCTCGCAAATGGCGATGGATTGACCTGCCCGAACCAGCCGGGCAATGTAGCCCTCAGAGGAATGATAGGGGATGCCAGCCATAGGGATAGGGTTGCCCCCGGACTGGCCCCGGGCGGTGAGGGTGATGTCCATCAGCTCCGCCGCTTTCTTGGCGTCTTCGTAGAACAGCTCGTAGAAATCCCCCATGCGGTAGAACACCAGTTCATTGGGGTGCTGGCCCTTGATCTTCAGGTACTGCTGCATCATTGGGGTGTGCTTGGATAATTCGCTGGAGGGCGCTTCGTTACTGACTTTCGGCATACTTCCTCATTAGCTTGGGGCAATCGTGGGGCAAAACGCTCCGCTTTTCTGCAACTCTTGCCAGATGAATTCAGCATCGTTCTCAGACTCCGAATCCATCCACCGGCCGTAGACTTTAACCAACATGGAATAGTCCTTGTGACCCATCTGCTTTGCAATGAACGCAATGTTACCATGTGCAATAAGAGACCAGCAGGCGTAAGTGTGTCTGGTTTGATAGGCGACACGATGTCGAACCTTTGCCTGGGGCAGCAACTTCCCCCATTTCGTGGCCCATGAGCCGACCTGCAATTGAGGGGTATAGAATTCCCCCGGTGGCAGGCGGCACCAACCTACCCAAATTCTGATGTTCTGTTCTTCGCGACGTTCTATGTCGCTTTCATCTATTACCCTTTGATCATGTTCAAGAGGTACGGCACTGCTGTGAGCGTTGCTGCTTGGTAGGAGTCATCCATCAAGAAGGACGACCAATGAAAAGATACCTGATGTTTTTCGCCGCATTGCTCGTCGCGCTACCAGCACACAACGATCGCAAATCCCTTGGAGACTGCCACGATAAGCTGAAACTCGTGTAGCATACAACGCATCTCAAACCGTAAAGGAAATCCGACGACCAGATGCATGAATTCAGCTACGACAGTGACCTGATCGGCGGCTCTCTCCTCGTGAGGGAGGCCCGCATTATCGCCGATCTGCTCTTGTCGAAGGCAGACGATTCAGAGTGGAAACGAGTGATTCAAACGGATAACCGCCTGCAAAAGCGGAGCCCCGCCACCGCCAAACGCCAAGCCAGTGCTTTGCGCAAGCGGCTGGAACGCTTGGATGAGCCATTCTGGCGGACATTGCGGGATGGCGACGACGAGCTGGCCAGTCAGATTGCTTTCGTGGCTGTGCTGGAGCGGAATCTGCTGTTAGTGGAGTTTGTGGAAACCGTCCTTCGGGATGCCTTTATTTTGAAGACGGAGAAATTGGCCCAGTACCAGTGGATGGATTTTCTGGAGGATCGAGCCCACCGGGATCCAGCCATAGGGACCTGGACAGAGTCCTCCAAAAAGA
Organism: Marinobacter sp. B9-2; assembly: GCA_003030785.1. GTDB lineage: Bacteria > Pseudomonadota > Gammaproteobacteria > Pseudomonadales > Oleiphilaceae > Marinobacter. The sequence goes on from PYVH01000025.1 coordinate 28,934, forward strand.
AAATGGGGCAGGTGGCATTTCGTATCCTGGCCGAAGTGGGGCTGTTGCAAAGCACCCGCAGCCCTAGATTGCGGAACATACTGGTGCGGCCCGAGGTGAATGTATTGTTGGAAGACAGCCGCCGCTACCGCATCAAGGCGTGTCTGAATGTGTCCAGTACAAACCCGGCGTAAACGGGCATAAATAGAAAAATTAGATCGATGGAGCGCGTGCATGAGTCAGCCGCTACAGGACCGGCTAAATCAGATTCCAGACAAAATCCTTTCCGGTGAATTCCTTCAGGGGCAGGGTCTGGGCAATGAAATTGGCTTCTGGGTCTTCGATTATGCGCCGGAAGAAGAGCTCAAGGTCCGCGAATACCTGGGTTTCCTGACCAACTTCCTGTCCAAAAAACACAGTCACCTGAGCGTCGCCAGCATCAACCTGCTGGAGGTCATGCGTGACTATCTGGCCGACCGCAAGTTCCTGGATAAGGCCTGCGAGATGCAGGTAAAGAAAGGCGACAAAGCGCTGCTCAAAGCACTGGCCGGCCCCATGCACATGGACAAGTTCGCCCCTTACATGATGGAACAGACCAACGCCGCCGAGCAGGACATCATCCTCATACATGGCATTGGCTCCGTCTGGCCGGTACTCCGGGCCCACAACCTCCTGAACAAACTCCATGGCCTGCTGGGCCATAAGCCCGTAGTGCTGTTCTACCCGGGCGAATACAACGGCCAGAGCCTGACTCTGTTTAATCGCATCCCCAGCAACAACTATTACCGGGCCTTTTCATTGGTGCCCCGTACCTGATTTGCAGTACCTGACCGAATTACAAGGATGATCAGCAATGACCATTAAAGACCTCTTCTTCAAACCGCTGGACCGTTCCATCAACGGAGTGGTCAAAGCAGACCAGTCGGATGACGCAACCGTCTGGCAGGAATTGGAAGAGTACGTTGTCACCAACGAGCTGGAAAAACATTTCCGGGACTTCTTCGAGAGCTACAGCACGGATCTTAAAGACCCGTCCATCCCCAACCGGGTGGGTATCTGGATTTCCGGCTTCTTCGGCTCCGGTAAGTCGCACTTCCTAAAAGCTTTGTCCTACCTAATGGAGAACAAGGAAGCCCACGATGGGCAGGGCAATACCAGGCAGGCCGTCGAGTTCTTTGATGAGCACAAACTGCGCGACGCCATGATCCGCGCCGACGTACAGAAAGCCGCGTCTACCCCGGCCGATGTCATCCTCTTTAACATCGACTCCAAAGCCAGTTCCAACGATTCCGGTAATCCGATCCTCAACGTATTCCTGCGGGTGTTCAACGAGCATCAGGGCTTTAGTGGCGACCATCCCCACATTGCCCACATGGAGCGGCATCTGGAACAAAAAGGCGTTTATCAAGCCTTCAAGGATGCGTTCCGAGACGCCACGGGTTCAGAGTGGGAAGAGGAACGCGACGGTTACCAGTTCTATCAGGACGATATCGAGGGAGCCATCGCCAAGGCTCTGAACCTGTCTGCCGAAGCCGCCCATAAGTGGTTTGAAGAATCGGAAGAAACCTTCTCCGTTTCCGTGGAAAACTTCTGCCGCTGGGTTAAGGAATACCTGGACTCCCAGGGCCCTGAAAACCGCATGATCTTCATGGTGGATGAAGTAGGGCAGTTCATCGGCTCGGACACCAAGCTAATGCTCACGCTGCAAACCATCACCGAGAACCTGGGTACTATCTGCAACGGCCGGGCATGGATTGTGGTTACCTCCCAGGCGGATATGGAAGCCATACTGGGAGACCTCACTTCATCCAAAGCCAACGACTTCTCCAAGATCGCCGGTCGGTTCAAGACACGCCTATCCCTGTCGAGCTCGAACACCGACGAAGTGATTCAAAAGCGCCTGCTGCGCAAAACACCGGAAGCGGAAGCCGAACTGCGGGCTGCCTGGGACCAAAGCGGCGACATCCTCCGCAACCAGATCACCTTTGACCGCTCCGGCCCCACACTGAAGAACTTCGATGGGCCGGACAGCTTTGTTGCTAACTATCCCTTTGCGCCTTATCACTTCCAGTTGGTGCAAAAGGTTTTCGAGGAAATCCGCAAGGTAGGCGCAACCGGTGCCCACCTGGCCTATGGTGAGCGGTCCATGCTCGACGCCTTTCAGATGGCAGCCATGAGCGTGGCTGGCAAAGACATTGGCGCATTGGTGCCCATGCATGCCTTCTATCGCTCCGTGGAAGGGTTTCTGGATACGGCGGTTAAGCGCACCATCGACCAGGCCAGTGAAAACGCCAGCCTGGATGACTTTGACGTTAAGATCCTGCGCACGTTGTTCATGATCCGCTATGTGGACCTGATCAAAGGTACCCTGGACAACCTCGTTACCCTGTCCATCGAGAAGATTGACGAAGACAAGCTGGCCCTGCGCAAACGCATCGAAGAAACTCTGCATCGCCTGGAAAAAGAAAGCCTGATTACCCGCAATGGCGATGAGTTTCTGTTTCTGACCAACGAAGAGCGTGACATCACCCGCAAGATCAAAGCCACCGACATCGCCAGCACCGATGAAAACAAGGAACTGGCCAGCCTGATCTTCAAAGATCTGCTGAAAGACAAGAACAAGTATCGCTACCACATCAACAAAACCGACTACAGCATCGGCCGTTACCTGGATGGCCACACCCTGGATGGTCGTTACGAATCCGATCTGCGGGTGGAAGTGGTATCGCCGCTGGACCTGGACTACAGCCAGCTTACCGAAGCCGGTTGCATCAACAAATCCAGCGAAGGCGTAGCCGGGCAGGCTGTGATCAAACTGCCGGACGACAAGACCTTCTTCCAGGAACTGCGCACCTGGCTCAAAACCAACAAGTTCATCCGCCTGAACGACGATGGCACCAACACAGACCTCACCCGCATCCTTGCCGATCGTGGCCGGGAGAACCAGGAACGGCGTAAACGCCTGCGCCACACCCTGGAAGACATGCTTTTACGGGCAGAATGCTATGCTCTGGGCCAGCACCTGAAGCTGTCTACCTCCAGCCTTGTCGTGCGCTTTGATGAGGCCTGCGAATACCTGCTGGAGAATACCTACACCAAACTCGGCTTCCTGAAGGTGCTCCAGCAAGACCCGATGCGGGAGCTCAGTGCTGTGCTCACTGTAGACGACATCGGCCAGATGGGCATGGCGCTGGATGGGGAAGAGGGCAACCCTCAGGCCGTTAAAGAGGTAGAGCAGTACATCACCCTCCGGGCCGGCAGCAACGATCGCCTGCTGGTGAGCGACATTATCGACCGCTTCGCCGCGCGCCCCTATGGCTGGCCGGATGGTGAAATCCTGCTGATTCTCGGCCGCCTGGCCGCTTCCGGGCGCATCTCATTTCATACCGGGGGCCCGTCCATGCCACTCAACGAGGTGTTCGACTATCTCAACAACAGTCGGCGCCGCAGGGAAATCTCCGTCCAGAAGAAGCGTCAGACAGACGATGCCATCCTGAAGAAAGCCCGTGGCCTGTCCCGGGACCTGTTCAACGCCCTTGGGCCGGACACCGAGAAAGAGCTGTTCGAGTTTTACCAGAACCATTTGAACGACTGGCTGACCAATCTGAAAAGCTACAAGAGCAAGACCGATGTAGGCCGATTCCCCGGCAAGCCAGTCATCGAAAATTCCATCCTCACCATTGAACGCCTGTTGGCCAACCGGGAAAGCTACGATTTCTTCAAGGCGGTGATCGAGAGAAAAGACGATTTGCTCGACTTGGAAGAGGACTACCGGGACGTCCACGAGTTCTTCACCAAGCAGATTCATAGCTGGCAGCAGCTGCAAACAGGCCTCGCCCATTTCGAGAAGAACCGGCAGGCACTGGAGAAGGACGATGCAGCCCGCAAGGCATTGGCTGAGATGAGGCGCATTGCAAAGGCCGACGCTCCCTATGGCCAGCTGCACAAAGTGGCTAACCTGGTTGAAACCGTAGAAACGGCCAACAACCGGATTCTCGACGAAAAACGCAGCCACGCCAGTGACCGGATAGATGAGAAAATCGCTCAGCTACAGGCAGAAATCCTAAAAAGCGGCATCGCCACACCGGACTTGAGTAACCGCCTATTGCGGCCCCTGCAGTTGATCAAAGAAGAGCTCGCCGTCGAGACCGGCATCGCCCAGATTTTCATGCTGCAAACCCAGACGGCCCAGGAAAAACTTGAAGACAGCCTGTTCGAGTTGGAGCGGGCTATACAGTTGGAAGCAGAGAAGCAGGCCAAGGCCCAGAGAGATGCTCAGGAGGAGGCCGGCGACTATGCCAGCAAGCCGGCTGGCATCCCCTCGGCAGATACCTCAGCCAAACCCGCGCCGGTGCCCATGCCCAAACCCGTGGTTGAGGTAAGTGCCACCAAAGTGTTCAACACACTGGCCAGCGGTATCTACCTGGAAAAGCAGGAAGACGTAGACAACTTCGTCAACGCCCTGAAAGATGAATTACAAACCGCCATTGCGGCAGGCAAGCGGGTACGGTTGAAATGAGCGCCCCGTTCTTGTCTGTAAAAAATATTGGCGAGATCACCAAAAGTGTAAATAAAGTGAAATTAGTGTAAATAAAGTTCTGGCGGGCGGAAGAAAGGGAAATCATGCAGTACGCAGGTTACGCACATCTTATTAATCAGGACAGTATCTCGGCCATAGCGCCGGCGATATCTGCGGAAGTGCGCTCGGTCACCCGCAAGGAAACCATCGGCCAGACCATTGCGGTGCCCGCAAAGCTGGCCCCGGCCCCGGACGATCGCCTGGGGCACGTTCTGTTTGCCATCAAACACGAAGGCATCAACTTGCAGGTATTGGCCCAGGCGCTGCCGGCCATCCCAGAACCTGAGATCCGGCAGGCCTTTGATGCCGCTCCAAACAGCCAATACCTGCGCAAGGCCTGCTTCCTGTGGGAACATTTTACCGGTGAGACGATTCAACGCGCCACGGAGAGCATCCAGCAGGCTTACGTGCCGTTGTTCAACCCCAGAGCTTACATCACCGGCCAGGGACAGAAGAATCCCCGATGGCGAGTGATATTCAATGGCCTGGGCACACTGGATTACTGCATCACAGTGCGGCGAACCAGAGAACTTCAGGCGTTGCTTGATGAACACTTGCTGCAAAAAGCCACGGAGTTCACCGAGTCACTGCCGAAAGACATTCTCAACCGCACGCTGGCGTGGGCCTACCTGCACGAAACCCGGGATTCCTACGCCATTGAAAACGAGGCGCCATCGGAAGACAAGGCTACCCGCTTCGTGAATTTGCTAAAACAGGCCCACAGCCCCCGTAAACTGGATGAAGACTACCTGGTAGACCTGCAAAACGCCGTTATCAGCAACGTTTACTCCCAGGCGGTGTCTTTCCGAACGGAACAGAACTACCTCAGTAACGGCTTGCGTGGTGCGCTGGGGGTTACCTATGTGCCGCCAGCTCCGGAATTGTCACGCTCCTTGATGGAACAGCTGATGGCATTGGCAAACCAGCCACCGGAAGCGGTGGACCCACTGGTACTGGCAAGCATCGTATCCTTTGGCTTTGTATTTGTTCATCCCTTTATGGATGGTAACGGCCGCCTGTCCCGGTTTTTGTTTCACCAGGTACTGTGCCAGTGTGGGGCCCTTCAGAATGGCTTGGTGCTGCCGGTATCCATAGTGTTACGCCAGAATGAATCCGAATATCTTGGTGTGCTGCAAGCGTTTTCGGAACAAGCGAGGCAGTACTGGGACGTTACTTACATCGACGAAAACCAGTTCCAGTTCGAATTTAAAGGCCATGAAACCCTCTATCGATACTGGGATGGCACCCACTGCGCCGAATTTATGGCCCGGGCAACCAAACAGGCCATAGAACAACACCTGAAGGAGGAAACTGTCTTCCTCACCCGATATGACGAAATCTACCGCCGCATAGACCAGGCCTTTGATATACCCAACACCGACCTCTCCAGGCTGGTAATGTTCTGCCTGGACCAAAACGGCCGCATCTCCAAACATCGCCGCAAGCAATATCAGTACAGGGTGCCGGAAGAGATCTTTGACGCGCTAGAACAGGCTTATCAAAGCGTGGTAACCGAATCATGAAGAACTCACGGCACCCATCAACCTGCGCAGTACACCAGGGATTGCAAGAATGAACACCGCCAACATCAAAAAATACGCCCCCAAAGCCCGCAACAACTTCATCGCGGCGGTCACAAAACAGGCCGCCCGTTACGGCATCACCGCCAAAGGCACCGAGCCCATGGAGCAGCGGGGCGATATTGCCCTGATTGGCGAAAACGCCTTCCCCAAAGCCATCGCCCCGGCCCGCAAGGCACTGGAGCGCGTGGTAGAGCAAATGGGCTTTGCCCAGGCCATGGAGCAAGCCGCCTACAGCTGGTTTAACCGCCTGTGCGCCATCCGTTACATGGAAATCCATGACTTTCTGGACCACGGCCGCCGTGTGCTCAGTACAGCAAACGGTGAAGCCGGTACTCCGCAGATCCTTGATGATTGCCTGGACATCAGCCTGCCAGGGCTGGACCCACAACAAGTCGCGGAATTAAAGCTGGACGGCAACAAAGACGAAGAGCTGTACCGCGAACTCCTGCTGGCCCAATGCCACGCCCTGCACGAGGCCATGCCATTTCTGTTTGAAGCGGTAGACGACGCCACAGAACTGCTGCTGCCCGGCAACCTCACTAAAACCGACTCCCTGATTCGGGAACTGATCAGCGCCATCCCGGAAGACGACTGGCAGGATGTAGAAATCATCGGTTGGCTCTATCAGTTCTATATTTCCGAGAAAAAAGACCAAGTGATCGGCAAGGTCGTCAAAAGCGAAGACATCCCCGCCGCCACCCAGCTGTTTACTCCCAACTGGATTGTGCAGTACCTGGTACAAAACTCCGTGGGCCGGCAATGGCTGCAAACCTATCCGGACAGCCCTCTGCGAAACCAGATGCCGTACTTCATCGAACCCGGCGAGCAGCCCCCGGAAGTGCAGGCTCAGTTGGATGAAACGTTACCCGATGCGATAGATCCGGAGAGCATCAAAGTTCTCGACCCCGCCTGTGGCTCTGGCCACATACTGGTGGAAGCCTACAAAATCCTGAAAGCCATCTATGAGGAGCGCGGCTACCGCAGCCGGGACATCCCGCAGCAGATCCTCAAACACAACCTGTTCGGCCTGGACATTGACGACCGGGCAGGGCAGTTGGCCGGCTTCGCCCTGATGATGCTGGCAAGGGAAGACGACCGCCGCTTGTTCGGCCGAGTAGCGGAAGGAGAAGTAACTCTCAATGTGCTCTCGCTCAAGGAAACCGGCCATCTGAACCTGCCTCAACTTTGGCAGGATCTGAACCTGAGTGGCGACTGGCAGCAGGGTAGTTCGCAGAGTCTGTTTGAAAGTGAGCAGGCAGATCTGAGTAGTGCGAGTGCTGATGAACGTTATCAGCTGCTGAAACGAACCTTGGAGCGGTTTGAAGAAGCCAAAACATTCGGCTCTCTGATCGAAGTGCCCGAGGAGGACGCCGCGCCTTTGAAAGCGCTAGTCGAAGAGCTGGAGCAGTTGGCCCGTCGGGGGGACATCATGCAAAAACCAGCGGCAGAAACCCTGCTGCCATACGTGAGCCAGGCCTGGGTACTAGCACAGAGGTATGACTCGGTGATTGCTAATCCGCCGTATATGGGCAAAAAATTCCAGAATTCACTGGTAAAAAACTATTTAGAAACTCGGTTCTCCGGTGGGAGTCAGGATATTTTTTCCGCCTTTATCCTTCGCAGCTTGGATTTGATAGGCATACATGGCCACATCTCTTTAATGACACCTATGGTTTGGATGTTTATATCAACGTTTTCTAATCTTCGTAGGTTGATGTTAGAAAGGTCACAGATTGATTCTTTGATACAGCTTGAATATAACGCCTCCGGTGACGTAAGAGTTCCACTATGCACCTTTACCTTATCTAAAGGGTTTGGGTCATCAAGTTATGGAACTTTTATTAGGCTTGTAGATTTTCCAGGGCAAGACATTCAACACCGAAAAACTCTAGAGGCTTTAGAAAACCCAGAATCATGTAATTATTTATACCGAGCTAAATCAGAGAGTTTTGAGTTGATTCCAAATGCTCCTGTTTCTTATTGGCTTAATGACGAGCAAATTAGAATTATCGATAGTTCCCAGACGTTAAGCTCGATTTGTGACGCGAGGCAGGGATTGTCAACAGGCGATACCAATAAATTTCTCAGGTATTGGTGGGAAGTTGACTTCAATAAAATCGGTTTTGGTTTTGAAAGTTCCGAGACTTTTGCACGGAATAGATTAAAGTGGGCCCCATATAATAAAGGTGGTGAATTTAGAAAGTGGTATGGCAATCAGGAGTATGTAGTAAACTGGGAGCGAGATGGTGCAGATCTTAAAAGAGCAAAACCAAAGTCCGTAATACGGAATGAAAATTTCTATTTTAGTGAAAGCCTGAGCTGGTCGGACGTAACATCTTCATATACGTCGTTTAGGTTCTATCCTAAAGGTTTTGTTTTCGATACCGTTGGTCATAGTGCATTTTTTGATCGTCGTGATATGCTTTTTTCAACCATGGGATATCTCAATGGTATTTTGATTCAGGAGATTATTCCTGCAATAAATCCAACACTACATTTTTCTGGAGGTTATTTTCTTAATCTTCCTAGGCTCGAACGGTTTGAGAAGGTTAGCGTTTCAGAAATTGTAGAGGATTGCATAAGGGTAGCCAAGGAAGACTGGGACTTTTTTGAGAGATCCTGGGAGTTTTCTTCTAACCCTCTGATTAAATTAGATGGCTTGTGTAGCCTTAGGGCATTGGTCGATGGGTATATCAATCTCTGTAGAGAAAAAGTTTCTTTTCTTAAGCCTGAATCAGTGACTTCAATCGGCTAAAACTGCGCTTAAAGCCTGCAATAACAGA
>PYVH01000232.1:0-1137 GCA_003030785.1 Marinobacter sp. B9-2
AGAGGGACAATCAGTAACTGAACCAGAGCTTCTTGCTTTTTTAGAAAATCAATTTGCCAAGTGGTGGGTACCAGATGCAGTCGTCTTTCTAGAAGAAATTCCAAAGACATCTGTCGGAAAATTCCTGAAAGCGAAGCTGCGAGATAATGTAGCAGAAATTTATCCTAAATCATTGGTATAGGTAAAAGAGCGACTTCTATAAACGGAAGTCGCTCTTTTTTGAGTTATTTAGTTAACATGTGGAAGACTTGTTCAACGTCTTTATCGCCACGACCTGATATATTAATAATAATGCTTTCCTCAGGTGATAAAGTTGGTGCTAATTTTAGAGCATGTGCGACTGCATGTGAGCTTTCAAGAGCAGGAATAATACCTTCGACCTTAGAAAGTACTTGGAAGGCATCTAAAACTTCTTCATTTGTCACGGTCACATACTCAGCACGACCGATTGTTTTCAAATGGCTATGCTCAGGCCCTGCACCTGGATAATCTAAACCAGCTGCTATTGAATAGGTAGGGAGTGGGTTACCTTCTGCGTCCTGAAGTACTAAACATTTGAAGCCGTGTAGCTCTCCTGGTGTTCCTTCGTTTAAGGTAGCAGCTTTGTCTGGCTCTATTCCAATAAGACGAACATCCTCGTCTGCAATATAGTCAGCAAATGCCCCAATAGCATTACTACCGCCTCCTACGCAGGCAAGAACAGCTGTTGGCAGCTTTCCTTCCTTTTTTAAAATCTGTTCACGACTTTCACGGCTAATCACTGATTGAAAATGTTTAACCATTGATGGGAAGGGGTGTGGTCCAACTGCTGAGCCTAATAAATAGAAGGTTGTTTCATAGTTTTCTACTAAGTCAGCGAATGCTTCATCTACAGCATCCTTTAAGCGGCCTTGCCCTTTATCGACAGCAACAACTTTCGCTCCGAGAAGTTCCATGCGAAATACGTTCAATGCCTGACGTATTGGCAACATCAATTACCGATTCTAAAGCAGAAACTACTGTGTTATCAGTAATAATATAGAAAGCATCTACTTTACCAATTAGAGATTCTGTCGCTTGCTTTACATCTGCTGAAGTGGATGCTGATGCTTCTACCACCGTTAAACCTTGTTCATCCATAACATTTTTCACTTCTGA
>PYVH01000232.1:1147-1537 GCA_003030785.1 Marinobacter sp. B9-2
AGTTCCATGCGAAATACGTTCAATGCCTGACGTTTTGTATCTTCCAAGCCCATATAAATCGTGCAATCCATTCCAAACATGGCACACGCTGTAGCTGTTGCTACTCCATGTTGTCCTGCACCTGTTTCGGCAATCACGCGATTTGCTCCCATACGTTTAGCTAGTAAAATTTGTCCTAATACATTATTGATTTTATGTGAGCCTGTATGGTTAAGGTCTTCACGTTTTAAATAGATTTTTGCGCCACCTAATTGCTGTGTTAAATTTTCTGCAAAATAAAGAGGGGATTTACGCCCGACATATTCACGGAAATAGTAATCTAATTCTTGCTTAAAATCATCATCCTCTTTATACTTTTGAAAATTCTCATCTAGTCTATTTAAAACATTT
>PYVH01000233.1 GCA_003030785.1 Marinobacter sp. B9-2
CTGGGGGATAACCACCAACCTCAGAGTGAGGCCATTGGGAAGCCCAAGCGCTTTGGATGCCTCTGTCTGCCCTTTACTGACCGAGAGGATACCTGAGCGCACAATTTCTGCGATGAAGCTGGCGGTGTACAAAGACAGTGCAATCCACAGGGCGGCCAGCTCCGGGATAATGGTAATCCCGCCGCCGAAGTTGAACCCCTGGAGGGCCGGAAGATCCCACTCGATGGGACGCCCCGCAACCAGGTAGGACACCACGGGTACAAGCACCAGAATGGCCACACCAACCTTGAAGGTCGGGAAAATCTGGCCGGTCGCCAGCTGGCGTTTTTTGGCCCAGATGCGGATTCCAACAACGGCAGCGATGGCAAGCAGGATGCCGCTCCAAACAATTCCGAACCCTTCCTGGGCCATCGGCTCGGGCAAGTACAGACCCCGATTGTTGAGGAACAGGGCGCCGCCAACATCAACGCTCTGGCGCGGTGACGGAAGATTGCTGAGTACGGCGAAGTACCAGAAGAAAATCTGCAGAAGCAGCGGGATGTTGCGAATCACCTCGATATAGACCAGCGCCATCTTGGCTACCAGCCAGTTACTCGAGAGCCTTGCAACACCAATGATGAAACCGAGAATGGTGGCGGCGACCACACCCATCGCGGAGACAAGCAGCGTATTGGTCAGACCGACCCAGAAGGTGCGGCCATAAGACATGGTGGCATCGTAGGGCACCAGATTCATGATGATGCCAAAGCCGGCGGTTTCATTCAGAAACCCGAAACCGGTGCTGATGCCACGGCTTTGCATATTCGAAAGCGTGTTATCGACGAGAACCCATCCGCCCCAGAAAACCAGGGCAATGGCTATCGCCTGGAAGAAGAGTGCGCGGACCCGGGGGTCATACCAGGGCTTCGGCCCTGCAGGTCGGGTATCAATGGTTTGTTTTTTCATGGAGTGTCCTGAAAAGCGTCCCTGTGGTTTACAGCATCAGAGATAACGGCGAAGCCTCCTGTCAAGAGACTTCGCCGCAGGCCTTCAGGTCTTAGCGAACCGGAGGGGCATACATTACACCACCATCGGTCCAGAGCGCGTTGATACCGCGGTCCAGACCCAGCGGAGTATCCGGGCCTACGTTGCGATTATACATTTCGTCATAGTTGCCAACCAGCTTCACCACCTTGTGGCCGAAGTCATCGGGCAGTCCCAGTTTGGCGGGCGGTTCCGTTGATCACGGTTCTGTTCATGGCCTCGGTGATGCTGCCACTGTTTCTTCCGGAGGGTGTGAACTTCGAAAAACTGGCCCGGGCCCTGATCGGCATAACATTATGGCAGTCCGCCTACATGGCTGAGGTAATTCGCGGTGGTCTGCAGGCCATTCCGCGAGGCCAGTACGAGGCCGCCGATGCTCTGGGGTTGGGGTACTGGCGCAAGACTGGGCTGGTCATCCTGCCGCAGGCTCTGAAGATGGTCATTCCGGGCATCGTGAACACCTTCATTTCCCTGTTCAAGGACACCACGCTGGTGCTGATCATCGG
>PYVH01000234.1 GCA_003030785.1 Marinobacter sp. B9-2
CGCTCCGTGCAGGCTTTTTGTTGTTTAAGTTCAGGTGGTTGCAGCAGCCTGCCGGCGACGCTCTTCCTCTTCGATCTGGAGATCCACAGAAGACACCTGGTATTCGTCGGCAAACCCGGACTCCGGCTCTTTCAGCCACATGATGCACAGCAACCAGCTGACAAACGCGCCACCGGCGATGATGTAGAAGAACTGGGTCGGGGTTACAAAGGTGAAGATAGTGAGGTAAACCACCGCACCCACGTTGCCATAAGCGCCCGCCATGCCGGAAATCTGGCCAGTCAGGCGCCGCTTGATGGAGGGTATGATGCCAAAGGTTGCGCCCTCGGCACCCTGCACGAAGAACGAGGTGAATACGGTAATGCCTACGGCGATAATCAGCGGCCAGTTGGAGTTCATCAGGCCCATCAGCGCGAAGCCCACGGAGATGCCAAACATGTAGCTGAGCATCACAAACCGGCGGTTGCCCATACGGTCTGAAACCAGGCCACCCATTGGGCGCGCCACCAGGTTCACGAAAGCAAAGGAGGCAGCGATAAGGCCCGCTGCGGTCGCACTCAGGCTCCAGGTTTCCTCGAAGAACATCGGCAGCATGGAAACCACCGCCAGCTCGGCACCAAAGTTGGCGAAGTAGGTGCTGTTCAGAGCTGCAACGCTGTTGAACGGGTACTTGTCGTCCTCGGGCACACCCTGTTTCAGCAAGGGAATATTAACCCGGAGAATCTGGATAATCTGATAGCAGACAATGGCCACAATCACCGCGTAACAGATAGCGGCTCCGGTGGCACTCAGGTATCCCATGTTCTCGATGCGCCAGACCAGGATGCCAAGCACACCCACCAGGGGAATGGTCCAGAGGATCAGCTTGATCATGTCGCCCCAGCTGCTGACTTCCAGTGCCACGGCCTTGCGCGGCTTGCGATGAACGGTGCCAACAGGGCCGTCGGTAATCGCGAACCAGTAGTAAACGCCGTAAGCCGCCATCACGATCGCGCTTTGGGCGATGGCCCAGCGCCAGCCATCTTCACCGCCATACATTTGCAGGGCGATGGTCGGCAAGGTGATTGCCGCGGCAGCGGAACCGAAATTGCCCCAGCCAGCATAGAAGCCTTCGGCAAAGCCGATGTCTTTCGGTTTGAACCACATGGCGGTCATGTGGATACCCACCACAAAGCTGGCACCAATGGAGCTGAGCACCAGGCGGCTGACCAGGAGCTGGGTCATGGTGTTGCCGAACGCAAATACCAGGGCAGGGATGGCCATCAATACCATTAGTACCGAAAACACCCGGCGGGGGCCGAAGCGGTCCAGGGCCATGCCCACGATAATCCGGGCAGGTATGGTCAGCGCTACGTTGGCGATGGCAAACAGGCGAAGATCATCCGCGGTGAGCCAGTTGACGCTTTTGAGCATACTGGATGCCAGCGGCGCCATGTTGAACCACACGTAGAAAGTTATAAAGAATGCGATCCAGGTCAGGTGCAGAGCCCTGACTTCCGGATTTTTGACGTGGAAAACGACTGCGA
>PYVH01000235.1 GCA_003030785.1 Marinobacter sp. B9-2
ATTCTGTCGCTACTGATTACGGTGCTGCTATCGATGGTTTCATTGGTGACGTTTCCGGCCTTGCTAATGGTAATGGTGCTACTGGTGATTTTGCTGGCTCTAATTCCCAAATGGCTCAAGTCGGTGACGGTGATAATTCACCTTTAATGAATAATTTCCGTCAATATTTACCTTCCCTCCCTCAATCGGTTGAATGTCGCCCTTTTGTCTTTGGCCCAATACGCAAACCGCCTCTCCCCGCGCGTTGGCCGATTCATTAATGCAGCTGGCACGACAGGTTTCCCGACTGGAAAGCGGGCAGTGAGCGCAACGCAATTAATGTGAGTTAGCTCACTCATTAGGCACCCCAGGCTTTACACTTTATGCTTCCGGCTCGTATAATGTGTGGATTTTGAGTTAGGATCCGTCGAGATTTTCAGGAGCTAAGGAAGCTAAAATGGAGAAAAAAATCACTGGATATACCACCGTTGATATATCCCAATGGCATCGTAAAGAACATTTTGAGGCATTTCAGTCAGTTGCTCAATGTACCTATAACCAGACCGTTCAGCTGGATATTACGGCCTTTTTAAAGACCGTAAAGAAAAATAAGCACAAGTTTTATCCGGCCTTTATTCACATTCTTGCCCGCCTGATGAATGCTCATCCGGAATTCCGTATGGCAATGAAAGACGGTGAGCTGGTGATATGGGATAGTGTTCACCCTTGTTACACCGTTTTCCATGAGCAAACTGAAACGTTTTCATCGCTCTGGAGTGAATACCACGACGATTTCCGGCAGTTTCTACACATATATTCGCAAGATGTGGCGTGTTACGGTGAAAACCTGGCCTATTTCCCTAAAGGGTTTATTGAGAATATGTTTTTCGTCTCAGCCAATCCCTGGGTGAGTTTCACCAGTTTTGATTTAAACGTGGCCAATATGGACAACTTCTTCGCCCCCGTTTTCACCATGGGCAAATATTATACGCAAGGCGACAAGGTGCTGATGCCGCTGGCGATTCAGGTTCATCATGCCGTTTGTGATGGCTTCCATGTCGGCAGAATGCTTAATGAATTACAACAGTACTGCGATGAGTGGCAGGGCGGGGCGTAAACGCGTGGATCCGGCTTACTAAAAGCCAGATAACAGTATGCGTATTTGCGCGCTGATTTTTGCGGTATAAGAATATATACTGATATGTATACCCGAAGTATGTCAAAAAGAGGTATGCTATGAAGCAGCGTATTACAGTGACAGTTGACAGCGACAGCTATCAGTTGCTCAAGGCATATATGATGTCAATATCTCCGGTCTGGTAAGCACAACCATGCAGAATGAAGCCCGTCGTCTGCGTGCCGAACGCTGGAAAGCGGAAAATCAGGAAGGGATGGCTGAGGTCGCCCGGTTTATTGAAATGAACGGCTCTTTTGCTGACGAGAACAGGGGCTGGTGAAATGCAGTTTAAGGTTTACACCTATAAAAGAGAGAGCCGTTATCGTCTGTTTGTGGATGTACAGAGTGATATTATTGACACGCCCG
>PYVH01000236.1:0-386 GCA_003030785.1 Marinobacter sp. B9-2
GCTTTGCGGAAACGGGGCCACGGCGAGATCCGCCAACATTGCAGCCTCCTGCCCTGAACAGTGCTCGCAGGTGTAGGCAATTCTGTAGGGTATACCGGCTCTGTCCAGCGCCCGAAGCGTCATCCGGCGCCAGGCACACCCCTCGTGAGCCATGGCAATTGGCAGGGGCGAACGCTGGAAGGCTGATGACCCTTCCCGCCCGGCCCACACCAGCGGCTCTTCATGAACCAGCTCACCGCGGGTAATGCCACCCTCGTCTGCCACGGTCACCAGGGTCATGTCCAGCTCACCCGCGTCCAGGCGAGCCAGGTTTTGCTTGCTCGAGCCAACCACCACATCAACCAGCACCGCAGGATAGGATCTTGCGAATTCCGCCAGCACCTCAG
>PYVH01000236.1:396-1510 GCA_003030785.1 Marinobacter sp. B9-2
GTTCCAATACCGACTTTTCCCTCAAGGGTGGGCGATAGGAAGTGCTGGACAGCTTCCTCGTTCAAGCGCAGCAACCGCCGGCTGTAATCGAGCAGAACCTCACCCTCGGCAGTCAGGGTGACGTGTCGCGGCTCTCGAATGAACAGCGTTTTGCCCAGGTTCTTCTCCAGCTGCTTGATCTGCATACTCAGAGCCGACGGCGTTCGGTGCACCACCTTTGCCGCACTGGTGAAGGTGCCACTCTCAGCGATGGCTACAAAACTCCTCAGGACATCGTTATCAAGCAACGGAATCTTCACGAATACACCTCTCGGTTCGGTTTTCTGGCCCGGGTCTGACTTAAGCATAATTGAACGAGATCTTAAATTCTTTTCGTTTGATTGAAGGCTTAGAGGAGACCAGAATAATCACCGAAGGCACCCGTATGCGAGTTATACAACCTCCAAGCGAGCTGGTGCAGCCATTTACCAACTGTCGGGGCCATAGATATGCAGAAGAGCACAGAGCACGAAGCCAGCGCCGCAATGCAGCCAATCACGTCATGGTTTGAAGGGTATGCCAGGCGTCAGAAATTCCGCCGTATGGCGCAGTCACTGCTGCAGGAAAAAGATGACACGCTGTCGGATCTCGGCTACGACCGCCATGATCTGGAAGGCGCCCTGCACCTTCCTATCCGGAATGACGCAATGCAATACATCGAAGCCCGTCGCTGCAAACGCGCCATGGAAGCACGAAGGACAAAAAGTCACCGACTTGCCGGCTAAGTGCCGGCAAGGGCAGAGAATGGCACCAAATCGTAATCGCCTGCCACCACATCGGCCAGATGGCGGATGTGCTCGGGTGTAATTTCACAGCAGCCGCCAACAACGCTCGCACCATCTCCCAGCCACTGCTTTACCTGTAATCCATAGACCGCCGGGGAAATGTCCGGCCTCGCTTCCAGTTCATCCACCAGAGATCCACCGGCCATTGGCTCAACGGTTTTGAACGCGTTTGATGAACCGGGGCGCCACGCCGAGGGAGATCGCCGACCAACTCAGGCTGCCGCCGGAACTGAACCAGGCGTTTCACAACCAGGGTTACTACGGCACTGTGTCCCACAACGCCAAAGCGG
>PYVH01000237.1 GCA_003030785.1 Marinobacter sp. B9-2
CCTTGGTCTTTCATAGCTCGACTCTCGCGATGGGTGGTCGCTACCACGAACCTCAGAGGCGGCGTCGCTGACAATGCTTTCAGCTCGTCGGGGGGATCTACCACGTCGTACTTGGGAACCCTCGGAGCCCGATGGGACATAATCGTCAATGTTGTCGTCCCGAGAGTCATTGTTATCATCCGGTCTGCCATAGTACGCGATGTTGCTTTCGCGCGAGAGGAATGAGTGAACGGGGCTGGCTGTACGGATTGGTCTTTGTGAAGTCGGATCTGGAGGGCGCTGGCTCTCGATGCTTTGGTTCTCGTCAAGCTGCAACAGGGAAGTTTCCAGCACGGTCTCAATCTGCGACGGGAAAATTTCGAGCACGGTCAAGTCAGGTTGCTGGGAAATGAATTCTTCGAGATCATGGTCGCTGGTTCTAGCCTCGCGATTGGCAAGCAAAGTTTCGACTCGTCTGCGCTCCGAAGTAACAGGGTCTTCGATACTTTCGTGGCTGCTGCTGGCCTGGCGATTGGCGAGTAGGTTGTCAACTCGTCTGCGTTCCCAAGCGACGGGATCGGTTGGATCTTCGATGTTCTGGTGGCTGAACCTAGCATGGTGATTGGTGAACACATTCCCGACTCGTCTGCGCTCCCAAGCAAGGGGATCTTCGATATCTGATAGGCTAAACCGAGCCAAGCGACTGGTGACCAGATTGTCAAGTTGGCTATCCTCTCGTTCGCGACGTCTGCGCTCCCGTCGTTGCCGTCGACGACGGTATCGATCGACTTGGCGACTGGCGAATCCACGAAGCCGCTGACGGAGCCCAAGGCCAGTGTGGCGACCGGCGAATCTGAAATGTTGCCAAACACGACGGAGGCCAACATGGCGACCGGCGAATTGATAATTGCTGTCATTACTCACAAAACTTGTGGTCTGTTCAGGCCAAGGGTTTATGTGAAGTACACCCAATATGTCAAGTGTACCATCGCTGTCAATGGGGGAGGGCGGCGCCACTAGCGTTGTACCACTACTAACTTCAAGTTCTTCGGCATCAAATGAGGCTGTGCCTCGAGGCTCTTGTACCTCGGCGTCGGAAGGTCTCGACGCCTCCATGTCGGGGTGGTGTGAAGACATGATCAGTGTTACGTCGGGGTGTCTCGTCCCCAACAGAGATGGGATTATTGCGATTGAAAGGAGAAAAATGAAAGAAAAAGAGTGGCCGGCGTGCTGCGAGAAGTCCACACGCGGGAGGGATGGTTGGTGTCCGGCGACTAGGAGCTGCAAAGCACGTCGCCGGGTCTGAGCGTGACAAGTACTGTCTCACGTCTCGCCGGTGTGCTGCCAGATGGTTTTCACACTAGAGAGATGGTACTTATGTCGACAGCCGGAA
>PYVH01000238.1 GCA_003030785.1 Marinobacter sp. B9-2
CCCATCAGCAGCGACCGCTGACCGTAACGGTTAAAACGGTTCCTGGCTTTGTGCAACTGCATTTCGCTGACCGGAAACCAGCGTTTATGCTTAAAGCGATCCACCTGCCGGCCGATAACCCCATTAACGACCGAGCCCATTATTTTCTACATCAGCGAATCGCGCGTTGGCGTACTTGCTTGCAGCGGCGGGTTCGCGGCCGTCATTTTCCTGTTCAGCCCGCTTGGAGACCTGCTGTTCGAGCCTCCTCACAGCGTCAAATTCCGAATAACCATGGTGGCGGTACTGGGCTTTGAAATGGTTACCTGCTACATCCTCGACCAGAGCCGGCGAAGGAGCAAGCTGAGCCTCCTGAAGCTGGCTGCCGAATTCGAGTATGCGGCCAAGCATGATGCCCTGACCGGGCTTGCCAATCGAAGGGAAGCCCTCGAGCAGCTGGACATTGAGTACCAGCGCTACCTTCGCAACGCCCGATCCTTCTCGGTAATGCTGATGGACATTGACCTGTTCAAGAGCGTTAACGATAACTACGGGCATCACGTGGGGGACGAGTTGATCATCCTGGTTGCCAGGACCCTGCGGGAGCAATGCCGCAAGGTTGACACCCTGGCCCGCTGGGGCGGTGAGGAATATCTGGTGCTGCTGCCGGAAACCACTACCGAAGAGGCCATGTCTTCTGCAAACCGGATCCGGGAAGCCTTCGCCGCCAAATCCGTTAACACGGAACAGAGTCAGGTTCAGGCCACAATCAGTGTGGGCGTGGCATCAATCCGGGGATCCGAGTCCATCGACCGCCTGCTGCAGCGGGCCGATGAAGCCCTTTATCGGGCCAAATCCGAGGGGCGAAACCGGGTATGCGGTTACGAGAACGAAGCCGCCGCCTGAACTACCACCCCTCCCGAAACTCAACATTCTGGTGGGCCAGACCGCTGACAAGCTCCTCTGACAGTCGTTGCTGAACACGGCCATTCCGTCAGCTCAAAGCCGGTGAGAGACCTTCCGCTGGAGCGTCGAAGCGCCCTTGGCAAGGCCGCCCTGGAGCTGTTTTTCCGGGAGCTGTTTGTCTGGGGTGAAATACAGACGGATCCGAACTTTGGCAACTACCGCATCCGAATCGCTGGCGAAGAGGGCGACGATCCGGGGTATGATCGCATTGTCCTGCTTGATTTCGGAGCGGTGCAGGCTTACTCGGATGAATTTCTCCAGCCGGTTATCCAGATGATCAGGGCGTCCTACGAGGACGATCTCGAGGCAGTGATCGACGGCGGCGTAAAGCTGCGGTTCATGAGTACCGACTGGCCGGATGAGGTTCTGGAGAAGTTCGGCCAGGTATGCATGTCGGTCCTCGAACCCCTGTCCAGCAACAAGGAATCCTGGCCGGATTATGCGGTGAACAGCCAGGGCCAGTACCGCTGGAAGCAGAGCGAGTTGCCTTCCCGGGTAGCCCGCCAGGCGGCCCGGTCGGCCATCAGCCACT
>PYVH01000239.1 GCA_003030785.1 Marinobacter sp. B9-2
GCCCACGTAACCGATGCGCCCGTCATTGAGGCTATCCGCGAGGGGCGTTTCGACCTGACTGGTTATACCTGGTTTCTTACCCAGGCTTACCACCATGTAAAACACACCGTGCCTCTGATGATGGCCTGCGGTGGCCGACTGCCTGAGCGTCTGGAATTCGTGCGCAAGGCGCTGGTGGAATACATCGAGGAGGAGTACGGCCATCATGAATGGATCCTCAACGACCTTGCGGCCTGCGGGGAAGATAAGGAGGCCATCCGTCATGGCACCCCCGATACCTCCATCGAACTGATGGTCGCTTACCTTTATGACCGCATTAACCGCGGTAACCCGGCGGCGTTCTTCGGTATGGTTCAGGTGCTGGAAGGCACGTCGATTGAGCTGGCGACGCCTCTCGGTGAGGCGATCCAGAAACAGCTCGGGCTGCCGGATGAGGCCTTCAGCTATCTATACTCCCATGGTGCTCTGGATCAGGAGCATTTCGAATTTTTCCGTAACCTGATGAACGAGATCACCGACCCCGATGACCAGCAGGCGATCATCGAAGCCGCGCGCATGGTCTATCGGCTCTATGGCAATATGCTGCACAGCATTCCTCTCGTTTCTGTTCCTGGGCCGTCGAACCGCAAGGAGCAGCGTCATGAGGCTGCATGATCGGGCGTTTCTTCTGCTGGGTGGCACCGGCGGTATTGGCAAGGCATTGGTTGAACCCCTGGTGAGAGCCGGCGCCCGGGTGATTGTCGCCTCCCGGCATCCGGAAAAGCTTGAGCACCGTGAAGGTGTCTCGCTCGTTCACCTGGACCTGGCGGCGCCAGACCTCGACCAACAGCTGGTTCGTCTCAGTGACGCCTATCCAGGCATCGATGGTGTGATCCACTGCGCCGGCCAGAATCGCTTTGCAAGCCTGGAGAATATGGCGGTCAGCGAACTGGACGCACAGATCGCCGTCAATCTTCGGTCAGCGATGATTGTAGCCAGGCATTTTGCGCCACGGTTTGAAAGAGCTGGGCAGGGGGCGCTGGTGTTCGTGGGTTCTACCTTTGGCAGCATCGGTTTCCCGGGTTACACCGCCTATTGCGCCAGCAAGTTCGGTCTGCGGGGCTTCACCGAAGCACTGCGCCGGGAGCTGGCCGATACCCCGGTCCAGGTCGTCTATGTGGCACCCCGCGCCACCGCCACGGATATGAATCCGGAAGCCGTAAATGAGCTTAACCGGGCACTGGGCAATGCCATGGACGCGCCTGAAGCGGTGGCGTCACAGATTCTTGCCGCCATGGAAAACGACGATCGCCGGCGCTTCCTGGGCTGGCCGGAAAAGCTGTTTGTGGTGATCAACGGCATCCTGCCGAGAATTGTCGACAAGGCGATGCTGAAGCAATTGCCGGTCATCCGGCGGTTTCTGAATCCGGGAGTGTTGTCATGAAACGAGTGCTATTGGTGATTCTGTGCCTGGCGGCCCAGCCACTCTGGGCG
>PYVH01000240.1 GCA_003030785.1 Marinobacter sp. B9-2
AGGCGGTTGGGGCGCTACCCACTTCCGACATCTTCCTGCCCATCCGACGGGATTTGCTCACCGCCTTGTCGAGGGTCCTTACCGAACAGGGAAAAATGACCGAGGCCCAGGTGTATAACCGTATTCTTGCGGAAAACCTGAACACCGGTGCCAATGAACAGGGCCAGGCGGCCATCGCGGCCATCAAGGAAGGTAAATTTGAAGAGGCTAAAAATATCCTGAGGGATATGCTCAAGCTGGATCCAGACAACGAACAGGTTGCCCTCATGCTTGGAGCTCTGGCAGCCGGCACGGGAGACCGTGATGAAGGAACCCGACTGCTCACGGAAAACGTCGATCCCGAAACCACACCAACCCGTTTTATCCGGGCAGCGACCATGGCGCGGATCGATTCAGGAGACCGCGAAGAAGCGGTCCAAACCCTCGAACGTGCGGTTAAGGCCAGGCCGAATGACAACGAACTCCTGGCCATGCATGGCATTCTTGCTCTGACTCTCCCAGAGCATGAGGAAGCCGGCGTAGCCAGCCTCAGTAAGGCCATCAGCAATGAACCAGAACGCGTAAGGCTGAGACTTGCACTGGCACAGCATCACCTGCGGAATGACCAACCCGAGCAGGCTCTTGGCCAGCTTCGAATGGCATTCACCACCGATCCCTCAGAATGGAATACCACAGGTGCCTATCTCAACCTGCTTATTCAACAGGGGGAGACTGCCGAAGCCGCGGAAATCCGTGATTCGTTGCTCAATGGCTATCCGAACGAACCCTCTGCGGTTCTTCTGGCAAGCGTGGCCGATGCTCAACTCGGCAACACTGAAGATGCCCAAAAGCGCCTTGAAGTGCTCGTTGAAGAAAACCCACAGCTCCAGGCACCGAAAGTCGCCCTTGCCAACCTCTATGCGCAAGCCGGCCAGAACGAGCAAGCAGCGACCCTGCTTGTTGATGCGGCCAGAATGACGCCAAACGCCCTTCAACCACTTCAGCAAGCCGTACAGGTCTATGCCCGCGACCATTCAGGCCCGGAAATCACCCAGTGGCTTGAAACAGTTGGACGGGAAAATCCCGAGCTCAGTCAGAACGCGGATGTGTTATTGGCGTTGATCAGTATTCAGCAGGGTGACCTCGCGCAGGCCCGCTCGCTTCTGGAAGAATGGCAAGACTCTGATTCCGTTGCCGTTAATCAGGCGACCGTTGAACTTCTGGCGGTCGAAGCCCGCACAGCGGCCAACCAGGCCGACTATGCAACCGCACGCTCCAAAGCGGCAGAAGCCATCGCGCTGCAGCCGGACAACCTTAACCTGGCACTACTTCCGGTAAACTTTGCCGCGCTCGAAGGCGACAACGAGGAGGCACTGGACATTCTCGAAGAGGTAGAAACCACGTTTGGCGAGAGCAGTGCCATCGTGCGTGCCCGGGCCCAATTATTGGTACGAGCCAACCGCCCAGAGGAAGCCATTAGCGCTCTGG
>PYVH01000026.1 GCA_003030785.1 Marinobacter sp. B9-2
AACCTGTCCCTGACATTGAGTGCTGAGACCTTGCAAACGGGGAGGAGACCATATACGGATTAGGCCCGAAGGGCCGTAATCCGACACAAAGCCATCCCAGAATCATTGCAGGTTGCCAGGAGTACTGTAGGTCGGATAGGCCCAACGGGCCGTAATCCGACACCAGCAAACTACATCAGAAAGCAATCTTCTCCCTGTCACTGATGCCCAGGTTCTTCCAGATGCTGATACTGGGCTCCACCTGGTTCAGGGTATAGAAATGCAAGCCCGGCGCGCCGGCCTTCAACAGCTTCTCGCACATCTCGGTGACCACTTCCTCACCGAATTTGCGGATGGAATCGCTGTCGTCGCCGTAGGCTTCCAGCTGCTTGCGAATCCAGCGTGGGATTTCCGCGCCGCACATGTCCGAGAAACGAACCAGGTTGGAGAAATTGACGATGGGCATGATGCCCGGTACCACCGGAATGGTAACGCCCATTTTCTCCAGCCGGTCGATGAAGTAGAAGTAGCTGTCCGCGTTGAAGAAGTACTGGGTTATGGCGCTGTTGGCACCAGCCTGAACCTTGCGTGCAAAGTTCTTCAGGTCTTCCTCGGCATTGCGGGCCTGGGGATGAAACTCAGGGTACGCCGCCACTTCCAGGTTGAAGGTGTCGCCGCTGTGCTCGCGGATAAACTCCACCAGCTCGTTGGCGTAGCGCAGCTCACCGGCGGCCCCCATGCCGGAGGGCATGTCGCCCCGCAGGGCGACAATCCGGTTGATTCCATGCTCCTTGTACAGGTCCAGCAGCTCGCCGATGTCCTGGCGGGTTCCCCCGACGCAGGACAGGTGCGGAGCCGTGGAAACCCCCTGGCTGTGCAGGTTGAGCACGGTCTCAATGGTGCGGTCCCGGGTGGAACCACCGGCGCCGAAGGTGACGGAGAAAAAGTCCGGATTCACCTCGGCCAGCTGGTTGCGCACGTTCTGCAGCTTTTCCTTGCCCAGGTCGGTCTTGGGCGGGAAAAACTCAAAGCTGAAACGGCGCTTGAACTGTTTCTGGGATTGCATCTGTTTACCCGATCAGTACTTGTAGCTTTCCGGCTTGTACGGGCCTTCGACCGGTACACCGATGTATTTGGCCTGCTCCGGGGTCATCCTGGTGATCACGCCACCAAAGCCTTCCACCATGGCCCGGGCCACTTCCTCGTCCAGGTGCTTCGGCAGAACCTGCACATAAACGCCTTTCTCCCGGGCATCTTCCGGCAGGTCGGCGAACTTGCGCTCGAACAGGTACATCTGGGCCAGAACCTGGTTGGCAAAGGAGCCATCCATGATCCGTGACGGGTGACCGGTGGCGTTGCCCAGATTCACCAGGCGGCCTTCGGAGAGCAGGATCAGATGGTCGTTGGTGGCCTTGTCGCGGTACACAACGTGAACCTGCGGCTTCACCTCGTCCCATTCCCAGTTCTTGCGCATATAGGCGGTATCGATCTCATTATCGAAATGGCCGATGTTGCATACCACGGCACCGCTCTTGAGCGCCTTAAGCATGTGCGCGTCGCACACGTTCATGTTGCCGGTGGTGGTGACCAGCAGATCGGTGTTCTGCAGCAGGTCGCGGTTCACCGCAGCCTCGGTACCGGTGTTCACACCGTCAATGTACGGAGACACAACCTCGAAACCGTCCATGCAGGCCTGCATGGCACAGATCGGGTCTGCTTCGGTGATCTTCACGATCATGCCCTCCTGGCGCAGCGACGCGGCGGAGCCCTTGCCCACATCGCCGTAACCAATCACCAGTGCCTTTTTGCCGGCCATCAGATGGTCGGTAGCGCGTTTGATGGCATCGTTCAGGCTGTGGCGACAACCGTATTTGTTGTCGTTCTTGGCCTTGGTGACCGCATCGTTCACATTGATGGCCGGAACCTTCAGCGTGCCCTCGCGCAGCATTTCCTGCAGGCGGTGCACACCGGTAGTGGTTTCTTCGGTCACGCCGTGGCAGTTCGCCAGCACTTCCGGATACTTTTCATGGAGCAGAGCGGTCAGGTCACCGCCGTCGTCCAGAATCATGTTCGGTTCCCAGCCATCCACGTCGGCTCCGACGGTGCGCTCGAGGCACCAGTCGTACTCTTCATCGGTCTCGCCTTTCCAGGCAAACACGGGGATGCCCTGAGCCGCGATGGCGGCGGCGGCCTGATCCTGGGTGGAGAAGATGTTGCACGAAGACCAGCGCACGTTCGCACCCAGTTCTACCAGCGTCTCGATCAGTACGGCGGTCTGAATGGTCATGTGAATACAGCCCATTACATTGGCGCCTTTCAGGGGCTGCTCGGCTTTGTACTTATTGCGGAGCTTCATCAGGGCAGGCATCTCGCCTTCGGCGATGTTGATTTCCTTCCGGCCCCAGCCGGCCAGGGAGATATCGCGGACCTTGTAGTCGTCAAAGCTGTTCAGTTTTTCTGCGGGAGTGCTCATGGTGTTCTCCTGTCAGTCAGTTTGGCTTGGGCGTATGCCAGATGACATACGCCCCAAATCGGTTTAGATACCAGCAGCATCCTTGAGGGCGGCCGCGCGATCGATTTTCTCCCACGGGAACGCCGTGAAGGTCTTGCCACCGACGGTCATCTCATAGGGCTCGCGACCGAAGTGGCCGTAAGCTGCCGTCTGTTGATACATCGGGTGCAGCAGATCGAGCATGTTGGTGATCGCGTACGGGCGCAGATCGAAGTTCTGGCGGACCAGTTCAATGATCTTGTCATCGCTGATCTTGCCGGTACCGAAGGTGTTCAGGGAGATAGAGGTCGGCTGCGCCACGCCGATGGCGTAGGAAACCTGGATCTCGCACTTGTCGGCCAGCCCGGCGGCGACGATGTTCTTGGCCACATAACGGCCGGCGTAGGCGGCGGAGCGGTCGACCTTGGACGGATCCTTGCCGGAGAACGCGCCACCACCATGGCGGGCCATGCCGCCGTAGGTGTCTACGATGATTTTACGGCCGGTCAGGCCGCAGTCACCAACGGGACCACCGATCACGAACTTGCCGGTCGGGTTGATGTGGAACTGGGTGTCCTTGTGCAGCAATTCAGCTGGCAGCGCGTGCTTGACGATCAGCTCCATCACCGCTTCTTTCAGGTCTTCCTGGGTCACGTCTTCATCGTGCTGGGTGGACAGAA
Organism: Marinobacter sp. B9-2; assembly: GCA_003030785.1. Taxonomy (GTDB): domain Bacteria; phylum Pseudomonadota; class Gammaproteobacteria; order Pseudomonadales; family Oleiphilaceae; genus Marinobacter. The sequence continues at coordinate 3,151 of PYVH01000026.1, forward strand.
CCACCGCGTCGATACCGGCAACCCGGCCGTTTTCGTAGCGGCAGGTAACCTGGCTCTTGGCGTCCGGGCGCAGCCACGGCAGCAGGCCGCTCTTGCGGGCCTCGGCCTGGCGCTGTACCAGACGGTGGGAGAAGGTGATCGGCGCCGGCATCAGTACGTCGGTTTCGTTGCTGGCGTAGCCGAACATCAGGCCCTGGTCGCCGGCACCCTGGTCTTCCGGCTTCTGGCGGTCAACGCCCTGGGCAATATCGACGGACTGCTTGCCGATAATATTGATGATCCCGCAGGTATCGCCGTCATAGCCCACTTTCGAGGAGGTGTAGCCGATGTCTTTGATCACACCGCGCACCAGGTCTTCCAGGTCCACCCAGGCGCTGGTGGTAATTTCACCACCCACGATAGCCACACCGGTTTTTACCATGGTTTCACAGGCAACCCGTGCGTGAGGGTCTTCGGCCAGTATGGCGTCCAGCACGGCATCAGAGATCTGGTCTGCCAGTTTGTCCGGGTGGCCTTCAGAGACCGATTCGGAAGTGAAGATGTTGTAGTCAGCCATAACGCATGCTCCTCTGTGAGCGATTCAAATTCAGGCCGGTAAGCGACTTTCTTAAAGCGCTTTCCGGTATCCGGTTTGGTGGTCTGTGCAAGGATACGTAAAACTACGTATCCGTATATCAAAATTTGTTGATATTGCGATTCAGGTCGTCAAATCTGGCCGCTGTGTTTCCAGAATTCGCGCACCTGGATCTGAAAACCGTTCCGTAAGCCGATAAACAGCTGTTCTCCGGCAACCAGGCCAGCGTCCGCTGCCCAGGTGGTGAGCTCTTCCGGTTCAAAGCCCAGCCAGAGATCACCGCAGTTTGCTTTTGCCCAGTCCTGGTCGTGACTGCACAGATCGCTGATTACGAAGCAGCCGCCGTTATTCATCAGCGCCGCGGCATCCAGGAAGATGTCAGCAGGGCTGGGTACGTGATGCAGGACCATATTGGCAACCACCAGGTCGAACGCGTCGCCCCGGGCCAGCAGGGTGTCGGTAACACCCTCTATCAGGTCAATATTGTTCAGCCGTTCGTCAATACAGGTGCGGGTTGCCTTGGCCAGCATGTCCCGGCTGTTGTCGAGGGCCACCACGTGCCCGCAAAGCTCGGCCAGAACCCGCAGGAAAGCGCCTTCGCCTGGGCCGATTTCCAGGGCCGCCTGCCACTGGTGTTTGCGGGACCGCTTGCGAATCATTTCCGCCACCGGCTCTGCATAGAGATCAAAGGCAGCGATCAGTTCCTGCTGCTCCCGGAACTGCTCTGCATGCCGGGCAAAGAAGGCCTGGGACTGATCTGCGCGCTGGTTACGGATGGCTTCAATCCGTTCCTGCAGGTGCGGCGTCAGTGGCACCCGGTCTACCGCTTCGAATATCTGGCGTATTGTCTGGTCAGTCGGCTTGTCGCTGTCCAGGTGCAGCGGGCGGCGATAGAAAATCGCGTTGCCCTCCCGCTGGGGCTCCAGCAGGCCGGCCTTGTTCATCACTTTCAGGTGGTGGCTCATGCCTGACTGGCGCATTTCAAACAGCTGGCTGAGCTCCAGAACCCCGAACGTATCCCTTCTCAACACACGCAAAATCTCCAGGCGCAAGGGATCCCCGCTTGCTTTGAAGATCGGGGCCAGTGCGTCCACGGAGGACAGGTTGTCGGCGTGTGCGTTCATGGATGTCATGGGAACGAAGTGTAGGGCGCTTCGGGTGGTCAATCAATAGGCATATCAAAAAATTTTGATATAGATTTATCGTTCTTTGAAATCAGGCCCTTTCGGAAATCCGCAGGCAAACAATCGTGAAACAGGCACATGCCGATTTGCCCCGGCACACACTAATCGGCGAAAATACGCGCCTCATTTTGATCGCCCTTTAATCACTACGAATTCTTTTCCTGCAAAACACTGGAGAAACGTCAATGCCGTCTCGTAAAGATCTCGCCAACGCCATTCGCGCGCTGAGCATGGATGCGGTTCAGAAAGCCAAATCCGGCCACCCGGGTGCGCCCATGGGTATGGCGGATATCGCCGAGGTTCTGTGGAACGATTACCTGAGCCACAACCCGGCCAACCCTCAGTGGGCCAACCGGGACCGCTTCGTGCTGTCCAACGGTCATGGCTCCATGCTGCAGTATTCCCTGCTGCACCTGAGCGGTTACGACGTTTCCATCGACGACATCAAGAATTTCCGCCAGTTGCATTCCAAGACCCCGGGCCATCCTGAATATGGCTACACCCCGGGCATTGAAACCACCACGGGCCCCCTGGGTCAGGGCATTGCCAATGCCGTTGGTTTCGCCATTGCCGAGAAGTCCCTGGCGGCGCAGTTCAATCGTCCGGGCCACGAGATCGTTGACCATTACACCTACGCGTTTCTGGGCGATGGCTGCCTGATGGAAGGCATCTCCCACGAAGTGGCGTCCCTTGCCGGTACTCTGGGTCTGGGCAAGCTGGTCATGTTCTATGACGACAACGGCATTTCCATTGACGGTGAAGTGGACGGCTGGTTTACCGACAACACCCCGCAGCGTTTCGAGGCCTACGGCTGGCAGGTGATTCCGGCTGTTGACGGCCACGATTCCGATGCTGTCCGCGCCGCCATCGAAGCCGCCCGAGCCAACGCCGATCAACCCACTCTGATCTGCTGCAAGACCATCATCGGCTTCGGTTCCCCGAACAAGCAGGGCAAGGAAAGCTGCCACGGTGCTCCCCTGGGTGACGACGAAATCACCCTGACCCGCGAGCAGTTGGGCTGGCAGCATGGCCCGTTCGAAATCCCGGCCGACATTGCCAGTGCCTGGAATGCCCGTGAAAAAGGTGCTGCTGCCCAGTCCGAGTGGGAGCAGAAGTTTGCCGCCTACGAAAAGGCGGAGCCGGAACTGGCGGCTGAGTTCAAGCGCCGTATGGCTGGCGACCTGCCTGCAGACTTTGCCGAGAAGGCCCAGGCTTACATCCAGGAGTGCCAGGACAAGGCCGAGACTGTGGCTTCCCGCAAGGCGTCCCAGAACACTCTGAACGCCTACGGCCCGCTTCTGCCGGAACTGATGGGCGGCTCTGCTGACCTCGCCGGTTCCAACCTGACTATCTGGTCCGACACCAAGGGTCTGACCAAGGAAGATGCCAGCGGTAACTACATCTACTACGGTGTTCGTGAATTCGGCATGGCCGCCATCATGAACGGCATCGCTCTGCACGGCGGTTTCGTACCCTACGGCGCGACCTTCCTGATCTTCATGGAATACTGCCGCAATGCCGTGCGCATGGCCGCACTGATGAAGCAGCGCTCCATCTTCGTGTTCACCCACGATTCCATCGGCCTGGGCGAAGACGGCCCGACACACCAGCCGATTGAGCAGATGGCCAGCCTGCGCACCACGCCCAACATGAGCATGTGGCGTCCGTCCGATACCGTTGAATCCGCGGTGGCCTGGAAAGCAGCCCTCGAGCGCACCGATGGCCCGACAGCCATGGTGTTCTCCCGTCAGGGCCTGCCGGCCCAGCCCCGCGATGCCCAGCAGCTCGCGGATGTGGCCAAGGGCGCTTACATCCTGTCGGACAGCGAGGGCACACCGGACCTGATCCTGATTGCCACCGGCTCCGAAGTGGCCCTGGCCCAGGAAGCTGCCGGTACGCTGCGTGAGCAGGGCAAAAAAGTCCGGGTGGTTTCCATGCCGTCCACCGATGTGTTCGATGCCCAGAGCGCCGAGTACAAGCAGCAGGTTCTGCCGCTGGACGTGACCAACCGCATCGCCATCGAAGCCGGCATTGCCGACTACTGGTACAAGTACGTTGGCCTGGACGGTCGCATCATCGGCATGACCACCTTTGGTGAGTCCGCGCCTGCTGGCGAACTGTTCAAGGAATTCGGCTTCACCGTCGACAACGTTCTGGAAGTGGCCGCCGAGCTTCTGGACGCCTGATGACAGACTCTGCGCCTTTTCGTATCGCCATCAACAGGTACGGCCGAATCGGCCAGTGCGTGTTGCGCGCGCTTTATGAAAACGGCTTCCGCGACCACCTGCAGGTGGTCGCCATTAATGAGCTGTCGGATATCGACACCATTGCTCACCTGACCCGATATGATTCCACCCATGGCCGTTTCCAGGGTGATATTTCGGTATCGGGCCAGGATCTCATGGTCAATGGCGATGCCATCCGTGTGTTGAGTCATGCTGACCCGGCAGAACTGCCCTGGCGACTGCTGGATGTCGATCTGGTGCTGGAGTGCTCCGGCGCCTTCTCTGATCGTGCCACGGCCCAGAAACACATCGATTCCGGCGCCAAACAGCTGCTGTTCTCGCAGCCGGCCGAGTCGGACGTCGATCGCACCGTGGTCTATGGTGTTAACCACGCCGATCTAACGGCTGATGATGTGATCGTTGCCGCTGCTTCCTGCACCACCAACTGTCTGGTGCCGGTGATCAAGGTGCTGGACGAAGCGCTGGGTGTTGAACAGGGCAGTACCACCACGATTCACGCAGCCATGAACGACCAGCCGGTCATCGACGCCTACCACCATCAGGACCTGCGCCGAACCCGCAGCGCCCTGCACAACATCGTTCCGGTGGAAACCGGTCTCGCCAAGGGTATCGAGCGGCTGCTGCCCCATATGGAAGGTCGATTCAGCTCGGTGGCCATGCGGGTGCCGACCATGAACGTTTCCGCCATCGACATGGTGGTGAACGTGGCCAAAGCCACCGACGTGGCAGCGGTGAACAACCTGTTAAAAGAGGCCGCCAACGGCCCGTTGAAGAGCATACTCGGCTATACCGACGAACTGCTGGCCAGCTCCGATTTTAACCACGACGCCCACTCCGGCGTTGTCGACGGCGGACAGACCCGGGTCAGCGGCGGCACCATGGTGAAAGTGCTGTGCTGGTTCGATAATGAGTGGGGGTTCGCGAACCGGATGCTCGATGTCAGCCGTAGTTGGCTGACGAAACAAAAAACCTGATTGTCGGTTATCGCTGCGCTCGAACCGACCTACCGTAGGTCGGATTGAACGTAGTGAAAATCCGACAGCCAGACCAGATTTCAAGTGTGCAAGATCTGATCAAGGGAAGAACGTTATGGCCATCAAGAAAATGACCGACCTTAACCTCGCTGGCAAGCGAGTGCTGATCCGCGAAGACCTGAACGTGCCGGTCAAGGACGGCAAAGTCTCCAGCGACGCCCGCATCCGCGCCTCACTGCCCACCATCAAGGCTGCTAAAGACGCCGGCGCCAAAGTCATGCTGATGTCCCACCTGGGCCGCCCGGAAGAAGGCGTGTACGACGAAGCCTCCTCCATGAAGCCTGTCGCCGACCACCTGACCAAAGTGCTGGGCCAGGAAGTTCGCCTGATCAAGGATTACCTGGACGGCGTTGAAGTGGCCGATGGCGAAGTTGTCCTGTTCGAGAACGTCCGCTTCAACAAAGGCGAAAAGAAAGACAACGAAGACCTCGCGAAGAAGTACGCGGCATTGTGCGACGTCTACGTAATGGACGCCTTCGGCACCGCCCACCGCGCCCAGGCCTCCACCCACGGCGTAGCCAAATTCGCTCCCGAAGCCTGCGCCGGCCCTCTGCTGGCGGCCGAACTCGAAGCCCTGGGCAAAGCCCTGGATAACCCGGCCAAGCCCGTGGTGGCCATTGTTGGTGGCTCCAAAGTCTCCACCAAACTGGACGTGCTCAACGCCCTCGAGAAGGTTTGCGACTCCATCATCGTGGGCGGCGGCATCGCCAACACCTTCCTGGCGGCTGCTGGTCACCCGGTTGGCAAATCCCTGTGCGAACACGACCTGATCGACACCGCCAAAGAAATCGCCAGCCGCGTTGAAATCCCGCTGCCGGTAGATGTGGTTGTTGCCAGCGAGTTCGCCGAAACAGCGACCGCCACAACCAAGAACATCGCCGACGTCAGCGACGACGACATGATCCTCGACGTAGGCCCGGAAACCGCCGGCAAGTTCGCCGACGTACTGAAGAGCGCCAAAACCATCCTCTGGAATGGCCCGGTAGGCGTTTTCGAATTCGACCAGTTCGGCAACGGCACCAAAGCTCTGGCCGAAGCCATCGCCGAAAGCGACGCCTTCTCCCTCGCCGGCGGTGGTGACACCGTCGCCGCCGTTGACAAGTACGGCGTTGCTGACAAAATCTCGTATATCTCCACCGGTGGTGGCGCGTTCCTGGAATTCGTAGAAGGTAAGACGCTCCCGGCAGTAGCCGTGCTGGAAGAGCGCGGAGAGTAAAGAAACAGACGCGATTCTGATCGGGTCCAACAACAAGACCAGAATCGCAAGGCAGGTGGGGGAACCCTTCCCGGGACTGTCTGCAGCAAGGATGCTGCAGTCAAGCGTACAGGGACGTATTAACAGCGTGTCCCGGGAAGGGTTCCCCCACCTGCCGCAGCAGACTCCCAAGCAAGAAGCGAACAGAATTTAAACATCCAAAGTCCAAATGAAGGAGACGACCCATGGCCCTGATTTCGATGCGGCAAATGCTGGATCACGCCGCCGAGCATGGTTACGGTGTGCCAGCCTTTAACGTCAACAACCTGGAACAGATGCGCGCCATCATGGAAGCCGCCGACAAAACCGACTCCCCGGTGATTGTCCAGGCTTCCGCCGGTGCCCGCAAATACGCTGGCGCCCCCTTCCTGCGCCACCTGATCCTGGCGGCCATCGAAGAATTCCCGCACATCCCGGTGGTCATGCACCAGGATCATGGCACCAGCCCCTCCGTGTGCCAGCGCTCCATCCAGTTGGGCTTCAGCTCCGTGATGATGGACGGCTCCCTGGGTGAAGACGGTAAAACCCCCACCGAATACGACTACAACGTCGACGTAACCCGTCGCACCGTTGAAATGGCCCACGCCTGTGGCGTCTCCGTAGAAGGCGAGCTGGGTTGCCTGGGTTCCCTGGAAACCGGCCAGGCCGGTGAAGAAGACGGCATCGGCGCCGAAGGCACCCTGGACCACAGCCAGATGCTGACCGACCCGGAAGAAGCGGCGGACTTCGTCAAGAAAACCCATGTTGACGCCCTGGCCATCGCCATCGGCACCAGCCACGGTGCTTACAAGTTTACCCGTCCGCCCACAGGCGACATCCTGGCCATCGACCAGATCAAAGCCATCCATGCCCGCATCCCGGATACCCACCTGGTTATGCACGGCTCCAGCTCCGTACCCCAGGAGTGGCTGAAGATCATCAACGAATACGGTGGTGAGATCCCGGAAACCTACGGCGTACCGGTCGAGGAAATCGTAGAGGGCATCAAGCACGGCGTGCGCAAGGTCAACATCGACACCGACCTGCGCCTGGCCAGCACCGGCGCGGTCCGTCGCTTCCTGGCTGAAAACCCGGCCGAGTTCGACCCGCGCAAATTCCTCAAGGAAACCATGAAGGCCATGACCGACGTATGCGTGGCGCGTTACGAAGCCTTTGGTTGTGCCGGCAACGCCAGCAAGATCAAGCCGGTTAACCTCGAGCGTATGTTCGAGCGTTACGCCTCTGGTGAGCTTGATCCGAAGGTTAAGTAAACTCGGTAGCTGTTGTCTCGTAGCCTGAAGGTTGGGGGCGGAATTGGGGCTTCCGCCCCAATTATTTTGAACCTCCCGATATATCCTTGATGTTCAAAGCGTCGGTGTGGAGGGAGCGTTCAGAAATCTGGAGCGCCAGGGATGGCGCGACGAAGCCCTACAGGGACGTATTCACGGGCGTTTTCTGAACGCTCCCTCCACGCCGGCGCCTGCACCAACTATTTCAGGCTGCAGATAAAAACTCCCCACCATGATCCAGCTCAACTAGAACCAACCCGCCCCTTGTAATTTCACGAACCTCATCAAATATAGTGGTTAGTAAACGAGCAAAACGCTCAGTGCGATAATCAGTGATGAGGACCAGAATGGACTTCAAGGACTATTACGCCGTACTCGGTGTCAGTGAGTCTGCCTCCGCCGAGGAGATCAAAAAGGCCTATCGAAAGCTGGCCCGGAAATACCATCCGGATGTCAGCAAGGAAGAGGACGCCGACACCAAATTCAAGGATGTGGGTGAAGCCTACGAAGTACTGAAAGATCCCGAGAAACGGGAGGAATACGATCAGCTGCGCAAATACGGCGCCCGTGCGGATGGGTCTTTCGAGCCACCTCCGGGCTGGCAAAGTGGGTCCGGCTTCGGTGGCGGTGGTTATACCGAGGCCGATGCGCGCCAGTTCAGTGACTTCTTCGAGGAGATCTTCGGTGGTGGACGCCGGGGCGGTTTTTCCGGTGGCTTTGGTGGTGGCGGTTTCCGCCAGAATATGAAAATGCGCGGTGAGGACGTGCACGCCAGGATTGCGCTGTTCCTGGAAGAAGCGTTTCACGGCTGTGAAAAACAGGTGTCTTTCGCGGTCCACGAGGCCGATGAACATGGCCGGGTGATTCCCCGGCAAAAGACCCTGAAAGTGAAGATCCCCGCCGGCATGCGCGAAGGCCAGCACATCCGCCTCAAAGGCCAGGGTTCGCCGGGTGTGGGCGGTGCTGAGCCGGGCGATCTGTTCATTGAAGTCGAGTTTGCGCCGCATCCACATTTTTCCGTGGAGGGCCGGGATGTCATGGTTACTGTGCCGATAGCGCCGTGGGAAGCGGCTCTGGGGGCAACGGTGACCGTGCCAACCGTAGGCTCAAAGGTAAATGTGAAAGTGCCGAAGGGCTCCACCAGTGGCCGGAAGCTGCGGCTCAAGGGCAAGGGGTTCCCGGGCAAGCATCCGGGTGATCAGATTGTCATTCTGCAGATCACCATGCCCGAGAAACACAGCGCCGAGGCCGAGAAGCTCTACGAGCAACTGGCCGAGGCAGAGAAAAACTTCAATCCACGCAGCAAGCTTCACGTGTAAGCGGGAGTAAGGTATGAGCAAGCAGGATCATATTTTGACGGTAGAGGTGGTCGACCAGGATGGCAGCACCTTCACCCTGCGTGAAATCTGCGAGCGCGGCGAGTGCCATGCCGAGTTTGTCATAAAACTGGTGGACTACGGGATCATTGCCCCGCTGGAAGATTACCCGGAGGCACGGCAATGGGAGTTCGATGTCGCTGCCCTGAGCCGATTGCGCAAAGCGCAGAGATTACAGAGGGACCTGAAAATGAATCTGCCCGGCCTGGCCATGTCTCTGGAACTGCTCGATGAGGTGGAGGAAAGGCGTCGGGAAGTGGCCCGCCTCAATCACCGCATCCGGCAATTGATGGGGGAGTAAACGCTCCCCCCGCTTATTTCTTTTCGTCCAGCGCCTGGATCTCGGCGTAGATCTTTTCTGCCTCCTCCATGAGGGTTCCATGAGTTCTCAGATCGCCGTTGCGCTGGGCGTCCAGTGCTTTGGCGAGCTTCGCCTCATATTCCTTCTGCAGTTTTTTCCTCGGATCGCCTTTCAAAAATCCCAGCATAGTAATGGACCTGTTTTGGCTGACTGTTCAAACATTTACGTTTCCCGCTCCATAAAGTTCACAAAATTTTCATGATCAAAAACTGGACAGGATCAAAAAATGGGATTAAATTCCCAAATACAATATTGGGAAAAATATCCCAATTTAAGATCGGGTGTTTAGACGTGGTCGCCCGCGGACGCAATAACAAGCCTGGAGAAGAACGATGAATCGCAAACCTTTAGCAATCGCAGTGAAGTTGGCCATGACGGGAGCTCTGGCCGGTGCCCTTGCCGCTTGTGGCGGCGGAGGCTCCGGAGACACCTCTACCAGTGGCACCTCATCCGGTACCAGTGTCGGGGCGGTATCGGGCTTCGGCAGTGTTTACGTTAACGGTACTCGCTTTGGGACCGATGGCAGCGTTAGCAGCGACGATGGTCTGGAGCGTGAGGACCAGCTCGAAAAGGGCATGATCCTTAAAATTAAGGGCGACTGGGATGACCGTGGCCAGGGCCGGGCCGACAGGGTCAGTTACGACGATACCCTGCGCGGACCGATTTCCGGTATGAGCTGGGACGATGTAACTCGCACCGGAAGCCTCACGATGCTGGGCCAGACTATCGCATTGGACGGCAAAACTGTCTTTCGTGGCGTGACTCCGACGACCCTGGCTGGCAACCCTGAGGGATATCGGGTAAGAGTCAGCGCCTGGCGTCTTGAGGATGGCAGCTTCCGGGCCAGCTTTGTTGGCGCACGGCAAATCGGCGTGGATTTTGATGACGATAATGAAGTCGAGATTGAAGGCATTGTCGCCAACCTGGATACAAGCGCCGAGACTTTCACCATCAACGGTTTCCTCATCGATTACACCAGTGCTGTCGGCGATGACGACTTCTCCCTGGATGATCTGGCAGACGGAATCGGTGTGGAAGTGGAAGGCTATCTGGATGGCAACACCATCATGGCCGAGGAAATCGACGATGAGGACGACCTCTTCGACGATGATGACGATGTTGAAATCTCCGGAAGCATCTACGACTACGACCAGGCCAGCCGTCAGTTCTCGGTAAATGGGGTCAGAGTCCAGATTGACGGGGGCACCGAGTTTGACGATCTCCGCGAAAGCAGCTTGGCCGATGGCCTGTTCGTGAAAGTGGAAGGGGATTACCGCGATGGCGTCCTGGTCGCTGAGGAGATCGAGGGTCGTGAGTCCGACGCCGAGCTGGATGGCCGCATCGAGTCCATTGATCTGGCCAATGAAACCATGATCGTTAGTGGCGTCAGTGTTCAGCTAACCAGCAATACCCTGATTGATGACGACGACGATGATGACGATGACCGTCGCAGCCGCGTACAGGATATCCAGAGCCTGCAGGTGGGTGACTATCTCGAAATTGAAGGTCGCCAGCGCAGCAGTGACGGAGGGTTCCTCGAAGCCATCAGCATTGAGCGCGAGGATGATGACGACGATGACGATTTCGAACTCGAAGCACGGGTGAATGCGATCGGAGCCGATTCCATTACCATCATGAACCTTGAGGTGCTCCGAAATGGCTACAGCCTGTCCGGCGCCCAGGTTGGCGATGAAGTGGAAATCGAGTACCGCCAGACCAGCGGTGGTCAGTACGAGCTGACCGAAGATGTCGAAGTCGAGGACGACGATGACAACGATAACGACAACGATAACGACGATGATGATTGATCAGTGAACCGCCAATGCGGGCCGGACAGTTGTCGGCCCGCATCCTGGCTTTCGAAGTCGCTATGGGAATACAATCCCAAACATGAAAAAGTCCAACCCCCTGCATCAAGCGCTGTTTCGCATTCTGCGCCCTCTGGCGAGGTTGCTCTTGCGAAACGGCATTCCCTTCGGGGAGTTCTCTGAGCTGGTGAAACGTGCCTACGTGGAAGCCGCCCTGGAGGACTTTGCCGACGGCCGGCGAAAGCCCACGGATTCACGCGCTGCGGTCATGACCGGGCTGACCCGCAAGGAAGTAAAGCGCCAGCGGGAGATCCTGGCGGGGGAAGATACTGGGCGCCGCGATGTACTTCATACCAACCGGGCGTCCCGGGTGGTATCAGGTTGGGTCCACGATGCGGTCTTCCAGGCCAAAGACGGAGAGCCAGCCATGCTGTCTTTCGACGGCCCGGGGAGTTTCAGCGAACTGGTCAAGCGCTATAGCGGTGACATGCCGCCCCGTGCCGTGCTGGATGAACTGCTTCGGGTGGGTGTGGTTTCAGTTGATGGTGAATCGGGTCGCCTGATCTTGCAGCAAAGGGCCTATGTTCCGGCCGGAGACAGCGAGGAAATGCTCCAGATTTTCGGCGAGGACGTATCTGATCTCATAGCGACCATTGATCACAATCTGGTCAGTGACGAGTCCGGACAGCCGCCGCTGTTCCAGAGAACCCTGACCTACAACAACATTCCTCCGGAAGTGATGGAGCGCTGGCGCAGGCATGCCGCTGCCCAGTCTCAGGCACTGCTGGAACAACTGGATAAGTGGCTTGGCCCCCATGACCGCGATATATCCGGAAACACGTTCGGCAATGAATCCGGGGATCCGGTCCGCACCGGCGTGAGCATCTTCTTTTTTGAAGAGCCTGCCGGGAAAGAGCCGAAAGGAGATTGAGTGCTATGAGTCTCACGAGGCAGCCGAACATCATTCGTCGCTGGGAGCCAACGGAGCTTGCGAGCACAATACTTTCCGCATCGTCCCGGCAGGTGATTCGCGCCTGGATCAGCTCCAACGAGTTTCTCGATGAGCATTACGACCCTCTGATGCTGTTGATGGACAATCACGCAACGAATTCTTTCCGCAATCTGGTGCAAGCGACCAATCCTGATTTCGCCCCCACGGTGGTTCTGAATGAATTGCTTAGGAAGGGTGTGGTTGAACCGCTGGATAGCGGTTACCTGATGCTGAGGCGAAGCGTGTATGCACCTTCGCAGCCCCGGCTTCCGAGTGAATCGCATGCAGACCAGGTTTTTGAAGCCGAGGACGAGATTCCCCGCAGGCGCTTCACCGATGCTATTTAGCAAAGACCGGCCAGGAATGCCGGCAAGGGAGAGGAACGGTATGAAACGGCACATCCGCAATCGAGTTATCGGGCTGGCCGCCGGCACAGTGGCCTTCGGGGTGATTTCCGCCTGTGGCGGAGGAGGCGGTGGCGGAGGCCTGGATGTTGCCGATGGTGGTATACGCGGCACCGGATCCAGCGTTGGGCCGGTTTCCGGGTTTGGAAGTGTGTTTGTTAATGGTGTGGAGTTTTCGACCGATCGAACCGTGACTGGCGATGATGGTATCAGCGGGCCTGATCAGGAGAGGCGGCTTGTCGAGGGCATGATCCTCAGGGTCGATGGGGAGTGGAGAGACAACGGGCTTGGCGATGCGAGCACGGTCGAATACGACGACACTTTGCGTGGTGAGATGCAGGTTCTGGCGCCCTGGGACCCTATAAGCAAAACGGCAATGGTTCAGGTTCTCGGCCAGACCGTAAGAATTGATTCCCAGACGGTCGTTAAAGGCATGACTGTTGAGACTCTCGATAATTTCAATGGTGGGTTCGTCCGTATGTCGGGGTGGCGCCTGCCGAATGGAGAATTTCGGGCAAGCTATCTGGGTCTTCGGACGCAGAGCAATAGCGACGATTTTGATTCCCTGAATGAAGTGGAGTTGGAAGGAATTGTCTCCGGCCTGACAGGGACGGATTTCATGATTGGATCCCAGTTGGTGAATTATTCCGGCGCAACGCCCGATGGGCTGGTTCTGGCCGATCTTAAAAATGGCGAGGCGGTGGAAGTAGAAGGATCGCTTTCTGGTAGTACTCTGATGGCACAGGAAATCAGGCCAGATGATTCTCGACGTTACCTGCGGGGTACGGAGGATGATACCGAGTTCGTGGGCCCTGTTTCCTCGGCTTACAGTCAGTCTTCGGGCACCTTTACGGTCAATGGCATCACGGTGCGTGTGACAGGTGACACCGAGTTCGATGGTCTCTCTGGTCCCGATGATCTGGTTCAGGCAATTCTCGTGCAGGTCGAAGGAGATTTCGAGTCGGACGGTTCGGTGACTGCTGAAGAAATTGAGCTGCGTGAGGCGGATTCGGAGCTCGAGGGTGGCCCCGCCGAGGAAATCGATTTATCGGCGCGTCAGTTCAGGGTCGGTGGTGTTTTTGTTCAGGTCACTCCACTGACGATTATCACCGATGATGATGACGATTCACGCCTTTCGCTGAACGATCTGGCGTTGCCGCGTGAGCTGGAAATCGAAGGGATAGAGCGCGTAGGTAGTGACGGCAGCATTTATCTCGAGGCTTTGAAAGTCGAGCGTGATGACGATTCGCCGGATGGAGAATTCGAGCTAACCGGTCGAATTTCGGAAATGGTGGGCGATCGAATTCAGGTCTTGGGCGTGAATCTGTATATCAATGCGGAGACGGAATTTTACGACATTTTGCGTGGTGAACTGCAAGAGCTTGTTGATGATCGTCAACGACCAAAAGTGGAAGTTGAGTACCAATTTATAGGCACACGGTATGTGATCGACAAAATTGAACTCGAGGAAGACGAAGACGATGACGAAGGCGATGACGATTAACTACAAAACCCGTACATAAATGCGGCCCACGCCGGCCCGGGTTTTGCTATACATACGGACACGCTTCGCAGGGACGCTGTTACCGACTGTGCAGGATGCATGAAGCTCACATGCTCGCGGAGTTCGTATGTCACTCAGTTTTATCAGGCGGCTGATCTCAAGCCGCCTTCTCCGACCGGTTTTCATTGTTCTGGTGGTGGCCGGTCTGGTTCAGGTCCTGGTCAGCCAGTGGCTGATTTCCAGTCAGGTGGAGCGCCTGGTCAACACTGCAGGGTCTGCCCTTGAGGCCAGCAGTCAGCAGGTCAGCGCCTCCTTCGGGGATACCCGCGAGGATGTCCGCACCCGTCTGGAGACCATGCGGCAGAAGACCACCGAGGAACTCTCCGCCGAGCTCACCCGCCAGCAGACTGCACAACAGGAACGCGTTGCCGGCAACGTTCGGACCGCTGTTATGGCCGAAGCCCAGGGGCTGGCCGATGTGCTGGCTGCTGTTGCTGCCCCGCTGATCTGGGACCGGGATGTCCCCCGCCTGACCGATCTGGTGGAACTGGCCGACGCCCGGGAATCGGTGCTGTTCGCGGTGTATTACGACCAGTACGGTGATCGCCTGACCCGCTATGTGGATCGCACCGACGACCGGGTACGCACCTTAATGGAGCAGGGGGAAGGCCGTGGTGCGGCAAATAAGGTCCTGGATGCGGCAAGTCGTGACCCCAACGTTGTCGTCATCACCGCAGATATTGCACCCCAGGGTTCGGCCATTGGCCAGCTGAAGCTGGGGTTGTCTCTGGAAGGCATCAACCGTGATCTGGCTGCCCTGGAAGAGGAATTCAGTGCCACGATTACCGGAAGCATTGATGCCCTTCGCGACACTCTGGAGGCGGAAACCGAACAGGTGAACCAGCGTCTTCAGCAGCAGCTGGCCGGCATGGATTCAGACACCCGCTCCAGAATCCAGAGCACGGTGGAAGCACTGAATGCCGAGGCTTCAAGCCTCTCCGCCAACCTCAGTATGCTGGCGATCGGCTCCGTGGTGGTTCTGATCCTGCTGGTGGCCCTGGTGCTTGGTGGCGGGTTGCTGCCCCGGGTTTTCCGTCTGAGCTCGGCGATCTGGGGTATTGCCGATGGTGAGGCCGATCTCACCCGCCGGGTTTCCATGAAAGGCAAGGATGAGCTCACGGAAATGGCGCAAGGTGTGAACCGCTTTATTGCCCGAATCCAGGAGCTGGTTTCCGAGGTCAAAGAGTCCGCCGAATCGGCCGCCGGCCAGGCCCAGGCTCAGGGCGACATAAGCCGCAGTGCCGTGGCCGCGGTGAATCGCCAGGAGCAGGACGTGGCCGAGGTGTCCGGCACCATGGAAGCCATGTCTCGAAGTATTTCGGAGGTGGCGGAAAACATTCAGGACATCGCCGGCTCGGTCAGCAATGTCAGTTCCGAAAGCGAGGCCACCGCGGGTATTTCCCAGGAAGTGCGCAACCGGCTGGATCAGGTAGTCCGCAATGTTGAACAGGCGGTGGAGGCGGTCAATCAGCTGGACCACCAGAGCAAGGAAATCGGTTCGGTGCTGTCGGTGATTGGTGCCATTGCAGAGCAAACGAACCTGCTGGCACTGAACGCCGCCATCGAGGCGGCCCGTGCAGGAGAATCCGGCCGGGGCTTTGCGGTGGTGGCCGATGAGGTCCGCACCCTGGCAAGCCGGACCCAGGAATCCACCACCGAAATCCAGTCCATCATCGAACGCCTGCAGCAGGGCAGTCGACAGGCGGTCAGCGCTATCGGTGAGGTCTCTGGCCAGGTTGCCGAATCCTCCTCGGAGTTCCGCCGGGCCGATGAACATTTCGATCGGATCAATCAGCTGCTCAGCAGCCTTCAGGATCGGGCCCTGGCGATTTCATCCGTGGCAGAAGAGCAGGGCCGGCATGCCAGTGAGGTCAGCGTGAGCGTGAGCGATATTGCTGGCTCTTCCCGCCAGACGGTTGAAGCCATTGAGCGCTCCGATGAGGCCAGTGGCCAGATTGCCCGGACACTGACCTCGTTGAAGGATAAAGCCTCACAGTTTCAGGTTTAGGAACCTGAAGATAGCAGGCGCTCCCGGGCGCTTCTGTATTCGTCGGTCAGGCGGCTCACCAGGTCCGGGACGCTCAGCACGTCGTCGATCTGGCTGACCCCCTGGCCGGCGGACCACACGGTTTTCCAGGCTTTGGCTTCATCATCAATGGGCTTCAGCTTTTCCCCGTAGTTGATCTCGCCGGCCTGGTTCAATTTGTCCATGGGGAAGCCGGCTGCCTCCAGACTCTGGCGGATGAAGCTGGCGGGCACACCGGATACCGCCGGTGTGTGAATAATGTCGCCAGACACCGCCTCGATGATCATGTTCCGGTAGGCTTCGTCGGCCTGGGACTCGAACGTGTTGATAAACCGGGTGCCCAGGTAGGCCAGGTCCGCGCCCATGGCCTGGGCCGCCAGCAGGTCCTCACCGTGGGACAGCCCACCGGCGAGCAGAATCGTGCCATCAAAGACTTCCCGGATTTCGTGCACCAGAACGAACGGGTTGATGGTGCCCGCATGGCCACCGGCACCCGCCGCCACTGCGATGATACCGTCAACCCCCGCCTCCGCTGCCTTGCGGGCATGCTTCTGGTTGGTCACGTCATGGAACACCACGCCGCCATAGCTGTGAACCGCTTCCACCACCTGGCTGGCGGCTCCGAGAGAGGTAATGATGATAGGCACCTGGTGTTTTACACACAGTTCCAGATCCGCCTGCCAGCGGTGATTGGTCCGGTGCACGATCAGGTTAACGGCGTAGGGCGCCGTTGTGACACCCGGATTCGTGCTTCGAAAGGCTACCAACTCTTCATTCATCTGGATCAGCCAGTCTTCAAAGCCTTCGCTGGTACGCTGGTTCAGGGCCGGGAAGCTGCCAACGATGCCTTGCTTGCAGCAGGCAAGCGCCAGTTCCGGGCCAGAGATCAGGAACATGGGTGCGGCCACCAGAGGCAGTGAGAGAGAGTCTTTCATGGAAGCGGGCAACGGCATGAGGATTCCTTAATTTTTGTTGGAACTTTTGTAGGATATAAAGGATCTTAGCGTGCCCGGCCGGTTCTGAAAACGGTCGCGAGCTAATTAATTCCGGAAAACCAGAAACACAAAAAGGAGCCCCTCCATGGGTGAAGCAAAACGTCGCAAGGAAACCGGTGCACCGCCTCCCCCAAAAGCAGAATCCAACAAGCCGCTGTATGCCGGCATTGGTTTGCTGGTTCTGGCGGCGGTGCTTCTCGGTGTCTTTTTCCTGACCGCCGCACCCGAACCGACTTCAGACGAACTGCCTGTGGCTGCGCCCAATGCCGAGGAGTTTCCGGCGCAGCTGGACCAGTACGGTGTCTCCGTCGGCCCCGAAGATGCCCCGGTGGTGGTGCGTGAATTTGCCGACTACCAGTGCCCCGCCTGCGGCAGCTTTTCCTCTGCCAGCAAGCAGCTGAAAGAGGAATACGTGGAGGCCGGCAAGGTTCGCTTCGTCTACTTTGATCTGCCGTTGCAGCAGCATCAGAACGCTATGCCCGCTGCACAGGCAGCCCGCTGCGCCGGTGACCAGGACGCTTACTGGGAAATGCACGATCGCCTCTACGGTTTTCAGACCGAGTGGAGTGCTTCGAACGATCCGGTCGCAACCTTTACCCGTTATGCCGGGGATCTCGGGCTGGATGAGCGCCGCTTTCGCCGGTGCATGACCACCGAACTGCACCGCGAGGCTGTCGAGCAGAGCCGCCAGGTGGCCATGCAGTTACGAGTCACCAGCACACCGACGGTTCTGGTGGATAACATTCGCCTGACCCGACCGGGCTGGGGTCAACTTTCCGCCGTAGTTGAGCGTGAACTGGCTGATGAGGCGGAATGAGGATTTGATCCCCGGGTAACCCCGCACTTGATCGTGAGCCTGAGTTGGTTAAAATTTGCGCCCTCTCAGGCTCCAGCCTTTGATACTTTCAACCAGTTCCGAAACCATGCTCCGGATTTACGGTCCGGCCCGCAGGAGAAAATGATGAGCAACAACGTTGTTGTCTGCGCACTGTACAAGTTCGCAGTCCTGAATGATTATAAATCCCTCCGCCAGCCGCTGCTGGACCTGATGCTCGAGAAAGACGTGCACGGCACTTTGCTGCTGGCGCGCGAGGGCATCAACGGCACCATTGCCGGCAGCCGCGAAGGCATTGATGCCGTGAAAGACTGGATCGCCAGCGACGAGCGGTTCGACGGCATTGATTACAAAGAGTCCTTTGTGGACATCCAGCCGTTCAAACGCACCAAAGTGAAGTTCAAGAAAGAGATCGTCACCATGGGTGTGGACGGTATTGATCCGAAGCGGATTGTCGGCACGTATGTGGATCCGAAAGAATGGAACAAACTGATTTCCGATCCGGATGTGGTGCTGGTGGATACCCGCAACCAGTACGAAGTGGAAATCGGCACCTTTGAAAATGCCGTCAATCCGGCCACTGATACCTTCCGGGAGTTCCCGGAATACGTGAAACAGAACCTGGATCCTTCGAAGCATAAGAAGGTGGCGATGTTCTGTACCGGCGGTATCCGTTGCGAGAAATCCACCGCGTATCTCAAGGAGCAGGGTTTCGAGGAGGTCTATCACCTCAAGGGCGGCATCCTGAAATACCTGGAGGAGGTCCCGGAAGATCAGAGCCTGTGGCACGGAGAGTGCTTCGTGTTTGATGACCGGGTAACGGTCAACCACCGGCTGGAGCGCGGCGATTACGACCAGTGCCATGCCTGCCGGAGGCCAATCACCGAGGAAGACAAACAGCGCCCCGAGTACGAGCAGGGCGTGAGCTGCCATCAGTGCATCGATTCGCTGACTGAAGAGCAGAAAGCCCGGTTTGCCGAGCGTGAACGTCAGATGCGTCTGGCGGAAGAGCGCGGCGAAGCCCACGTTGGTGGTGAAGCCGCGCGCATCATTGCCGAGCGCAAGGCCCGGAAAAAGGCTGAAAGAGAACGTCAGGCCCGGAAAAGCCTCGATGGCGAGAGGGCGAGGAGCACCGAGGGCGCCTGACCAACCCCCAAAGGAGACTTCATGGATTTACGACAGGCTGTAGCCATTACCGCAGTTGCAATCGCGCCCTTTGCCAGTGCGCAGGAGGCAGACAACTTGAAGGGCGAAACCGAGCTGGGTGTGTTGATCACCTCGGGCACTACCGAAGAGACCAACATCAAGGGCCGTCTGGGTCTGCTTCATGAAGTCGAATCCTGGCGCAACAGCGGGGAATTCCGAACCAACTACTCCGAGACAGAGGACGAGACCACCACCGAGAAGTACCTCGCTGAGCTGGAGACGAACTACAAGTTCGATAAAAATCAGTACTGGTTTCTGCGGGGATCATACGAAGATGATCGTTTCTCCGGCTACGATTTCGAATCCACGGTAACCACCGGTTACGGTAACCGGGTCTGGACCTCTGGCGAGCGCTCCTTCCTCGATCTCTCGGTCGGTGGCGGTTACCGCTATAATAGACTTGAGATGGTCAACGCCAAGGGCGAGGACACCGAGAAAGAAGCGATTGCCCGCCTGGCGGGAAAGTTTGATTACGCTCTGACCGCCAACTCCCTGTTCCGGCAGAAACTCAGTACCGAAATCGGCCTGGACGACAGCAACACCGTGACCGAATCGGAAACGTCACTGCAGGCGAACGTGATCGGGAACCTGTCCATGAAAGCCGCGTTCCGGGTGAAGCACCTGTCGGATCCCCCGGTTGGCTCTGAAAACACCGACACCGAAACCTCGCTGTCACTGCTCTATGGTTTCTGATTGAGAGCGTGAATTCGGGGTCAGATGAAAATTTCATCTGACCCCATTTTCATCTGACCCCAATTTTAGACTTCAGACGTTGTTTCTGAGGCCAAGCTCATCCGGGTAGGGGGTCAGGTACTGCTGGGCATGCAGGTAGTCAACCGGCTCCCTCCGCTGTGCCATGCGCAGCAGGGTCATCGGCACCACCAGAGGCACCTCGCCCCGGCGGTAAGCTTCCATCTGTTCCATCAGCACCTTGCGATCTTCGTCACCCATGGAATCCCGCAGGTAGCCCATCAGGTGCTGCATGGCGTTCATGTGTGAACCCCGGCTCACCTTCTTGCTCATGGCCTCCATGAACAGGTGGATGTACCGCTCGGCGATGTCTTCCAGTGGCTCGGATTTCAAGTCCCCCAGCATGGGGCCGAGCTGGCGGTAGATCCTTTCCGAGTGTGCCAGAAGCTGGAACTTGTGGCGGGTATGAAACTCGATCAGCGCCTTGGCGGAGAGCTTGTCGCCGGCCACGTTCTGCATCCAGTCTTCGTAGGCAAACACCCGCTCAATGAAGTTCTCCCGGATCATGTCGTCATTGAGGCGTCCTTCCTCCTCCACCGGCATCAGCGGGTAGGCTTGCAGCAACGCCTCGGCAAACATGCCCCGGCCATCGCGGCGGGTCACGTTGCCCTCCTCGTTATGAACCTTGATGCGCTCCATGCCACAGCTGGGTGATTTGGCCATCAGGATATAACCGCGCAGGTCCGCCAGGGTGGGCATGATCTGCTCGATAAAGCCACGCATGGCGTCGGTATGATCCGCTGCCCCTTTGGTTTCAATCAGGCGCAGGCCATCGCTGTACTCGCGCAGGTGGATGGCAGGGCGGGGTACGCCCAGGCCGGCTTCCAGCTCCGGGCAGATGGAGCGGAAATCAAAGTGTTTCGAGAGCACCTGGGTGCAGTAGCGGGAATGTTTATGGCCGCCATCATGGCGAACTTCCTTGCCCAGCAGGCAGGTGCTGATTCCGACGGGGATGCCGCTCACGTTAGTCTCCGATAATAACCAGGTCTGATAGCTAAAACTGTCTTTGTAATACGTGAATTCAGTCTAGCCCGATCAGGCCGCTGCGGAAAACTGTAACCCCACCTATTCAGGATGGATTATCGAGCCTTTTCGTTTCTTCGCGGCCATGGCGAGTGTGGTGGCGTAGATGGTGCGGACGTCTTGGGCGAACTGCTCCACTGAGTAGTCCCTGGCAAATTCCAGGGCCTGTTCGGAGAGTTTTTCACGCAGATCGTCGTCTTCCAGTAGCTTTTTGACTTGCGCCCGCCACTGGTCCTGTTTTTCCGGCGTCTTGAAGCCGTTGAACCCGTGTCGGACAACGTCTTCAATGCCACTGGAGCGAACCGCTACGACCGGCAAACCGGCAGCCATCGCCTCCAGAATTACCATGCCCTGGGTTTCGGAGATGGAGGCGAACAGGAAGGCATCCCCCAGTCGGTACCAGGTGGCCATTTCGTCCGGCGGCACGGCACCAACAAGGGTGAAGTGTTGTTGAAGTCCCAGGTCTTCGATCTTCTTCTGCAAGCGGTCCTTTTGGTGGCCATCGCCGATCATCAGGAACCGGAAGGGCACATGGGTTTCCCGCCGCAGGGCATCAATGGCCTCAATCATGAAGTCGATGTTTTTCTCGTTCGAGAGCCGGGAAACACTGACAAACACTTTCTCATTCCTGAGCTTCAGCTTCTCCCGGAGTTGCTCGACGTCCTTTTCCTGAACCTCCTGGAACTTGTGATATTCAATGCCGGTAGGCTGCACGAAGGTCGGTGTTTTAACCCCGATCATCCGCAGATATTCCTCCGTGGAGTAGGTAGGCACGATCACACCGTCGCACTTGTTGGCAAAGCGTTTGATCAGCGCGTGCGAAATCAGGTTCCGGAACAGCATGCCGGGTAGCGGCACGAAGTGGGCGTAATGCTCCAGGCGGGTATGGTAGGTGTATATGGCCGGGATATTCAGGGTGCGAGCCACGAACAGGCCCAGCGACCCCAGCCAGAACGGATGGTGCAGATGGATGATATCCGGCTTGAACGCCCGAACCCGTTTGCGAATCCGCCCGAGGAAAATATTGGCCAGCCGGAATTCCCGCTTCTCGCCCATGGCCAGTAGCGAGGGCACTCGCAAAACGTGGGATTCGGTTTCCGGCTGCCCCTTGTAGCGGGGCGCCACGACCAGCAGTTTATCGCCAAGCGCTTCCAGGCCCCGGCGCAGGCGTTCAATGGAAATGGGTACCCCGCCGATGAAGGGCAGGTAGTTGTTGGTAAACATGGCCACCCGCATCGGTTTGTCCAGCCAGGGCGAGGGGTCCAGGTCGTAGTCCGGGTAATAATCCTTGCCGATGAAAATGGCGCCGTACAGCTTGATCGCAATGGCCGCAAACACGGCGACGATCAGAATAAAGTTGAGGTAACCGGTGTAGAACAGGGAGTAGATAAAGAACCAGAGACTTTCCAGCCGCTTCAGAACCGGGTGCTGGCCCACTTCCAGTCGCTGCAGACGGTGTGTTACCTCGCCATCTGAGTCTACATTCACCTGCACGTAGTGATAGAAACTGGTGTCGTTGTTCATAACCAGGCCACCGGCGCCACCCGTGGTAACGAAGGTGGTGTCTTCTACCGTCTTTTCCGAATAGAGCGAGAGGTTGGCTGAAAATACCCGGTCAACGTCATGCTCCTCGATGGCCTGTAGAAGGGCGTCCCGGAACTCGGGCGGCGCCAGGTAATCATCCTTCTGGTCGAACGGGGCATTCTCGTCCGGATGAAGGGGAGGGTGCCCGATGAACAAGATCCTCGCCTTCGACGTGTCCTGGGCCAGCAAATCCTTCAGCCAGCGGATCTGCCAGCGCCAGGGAGTTTTACCGGTGCTGTCCAGAAAAATCAGCCGGCTATTGCCCGCTTCGATACTGAAGAAGTGCGGGCCGAAGTGATCGTAGAAACGGAAACTGCCAAAGTCCTCGTACTCGTGGGCACCGAAGGTCAGCAGATAGGGGATCTCCAGGTGGCTCAGAGTGCCGTAGAGTGCCCGGTACTTGTCTTCGCCGCCACCACTGACAGCGTTCCCCGCCGAAACCAGAAAATCCAGCCCGGATCGATTCAGCTCCGGGATGATGCGGTCCTCGAAGATGCCCACCGAATTATTGATATTGCCCACCACCGCGAAACTGAAGGGCTCGCCGGGTTCAAGTGCCTGATAAATCCGTTCTACCTGCTCGGTATGAACCCCCTCGAAATCCTCCGTGAACAGATTCAGGTAGGTTTTGTAGCCAACCAGCAGAAACACCACCAGAAGACAGAGGTAAAACAGCAGCTTGAGTGGGTTTCGGAAGATCATCCGGCTCTCCTGCGATTGGCAACAAGTTCCTTCTGTAGCACCACCAGCCCGATAATCATGCCCAGATAGATGGTCAGCAGACGCCAGCAGACGATGACCAGAATCAGGTGGTTTCCCGAGAGGATATCCCGGAAGAAGCTCCCGAAAACACCCTCCGAGATGCCTGAGGCGCCCGGCGTGGGCGAGAAGTACATCACGAAGGTGGTCACAACCAGCAGGCCCACGGACATCACATAATCAACACTGTAGTCCAGGCTGTGCATCAGCAGCGCCGGGAAGCTGAACAGGCTAAGCAGAAACACGGCGGTGAACAGGATGGACAGCCAGACGAACACCGGAGCACCACGCAGGTAATCACCAAAGCTCCGTGACAGCCGCAGCATTTCCCGGCGTGCCTTGAACTGCCAGCGCCGATGGCGGGGTTCACTGATCAGATGGAGCCGACGCGCGGCCCTCAGCAGCCGGGCCAGGGGGCCGATCAGCCAGCGGGTCCGGAGCAGCAGAACCAGGAAAAAGCCGAGGTACAACACAATCAGAACTGCCAGAGCGGTGCCGATATCGCCAGTGATGGAATTGCCGTCCAGGGGTTTGAGCGTGAGCAGGAATACCGGCGTCAGCGAAAATATGAACAGCACCGCCAGGATCGTCCGGATCGTGGTCGCAGCCGTCGCACGCCCAATCGGAACGCCATGGTGGCTCAGAAACCAGATCTGGGCGAAACCGCCCCCGGTGGCCATCGGCGTGATGTTGGAAAAGAACAGATTGATAAACACCAGCCGCACCATGGCCGGCAGGGGAAGCCGGTGCCCCAGGGCTCTCAGGGTAAAATAGAGCCGAAGGCCATCCGAGATGAAATAAACCAGCAGAAGGCCAGCCACCGATAACAGGGTTCCCGGAGCGATCAGCCTGGTATCGAAGGTAAGGGTGCGTTCGGCGAACAGATGGTAAACGGCATACAGCCCGGCAGCGGTGAGCGCCACAAACAACAGACTGAAAACCGCCAGCCTTTTTCCCGAGGCACGCTTCGAATGGTTGATGTCCGTGGAGTCAGTCATGGGCTGCCCGTCAGAGTGAGACGGGCAGTTTACAGCGTAGGGTGTGGTGGGTGTCCAGTGTCGCTGGCGGCGAACCCCATGGATTCCAGGGTCGAGGTTAAGAAGTCAGAGCCTGGTGAATGAGAGACTTCTGGTGCTCCGCAAACTCCCGAATCAACGCCTGCGCCTTAACCGAATCCCGCGCCAGCACCGCCTGCGGCAGATTGGCAAAAAACTCACTGGTCTGCGTCAAACCTCGACGATACCGATCGGCACTCAGATAATAGGCCCGACTGACCGCCGGCTTGAAATTCGACAGTGCCTCCGTGAGATACGGATTCCCCACCACCTCACAACAGGCATCCATCACATCAAAACTCGCCTCAACCACCCCGGAGATGTCGGCAGATCCGTCGTTTATCTTGTCAACAACCTTGCTCACCGCCCCAAGCACCAGAGGCTTGTCGCGTTCCTGCCAGCGCTCGCACAAACGCACCGCCATCATCATCAGCAAGTGCATATAAACATCGTAGAGCTCCGAAGCATGGGCCGCATCCAGCCGGGTTGCCGAAGCGCCCTTACGGGGCGTGATCTCCACCAGATGCCAGCGCTCCAGGGTGTACAGGGCTTCCTTCACCGATGCCCGGCTCACCTTCAGTTTACCGGCGAGCGTGGCCTCCTGAATCCGCTCACCCGGACGAATCTGCCCGGTCATGATCCGTTCTGCAAGGTAATTGGCAATCTGCTCGGCCAGTGTGTTCGGCACCTGAAAATCCATAAAGGCTCTCTGGACAGGTCGTAAAAACCGGTCGGCTTCTGCAGTAAGCCGAACGGCGGAAGAGTGTATGCGCATGAGTTTATCACAGCCTCTGAGTGCGATAGCGACAACGCCTTGATTCGGCGGGGCTTCCTGACAATTGTCAAAAAACCTTGCCAGAAATGTTGACGACTGATGTATTGTAGGACAATAATGCACAAAACAACAGGTGATCAGAGTTTCACCAACAAGCATTTGATGGAGAGAACCCAATGAGCACAACGCAGTTATCGGTAAATCGAGAGGCCACCCGCCGAAGGATATTGCTGACCCTCAAGAAGTACAGCTACCTGATCGCCATGGTGCCCCTGTTGCTGCCGCCTCTGCTGCTGGCCGCCGGCCAGGCCACTGATCTGGTGAACCTGTTTTCCTGGGGCGTCCCCGTGGTCGTGTTCGGGATCATTCCGATCTTGGACATGCTGCTCGGCAAGGATTCCCTGAACCCGGACGAAGAAACCGACGTGCCGCGGATGGTCGGCGAACGGTTCTATAAAGCCATTACCCTGGGCTGGGTGGCAGGCTTTGCAGCCTTACTGGTCTGGAGCATGCTGGAACTGGCGTCCGGCACCTTCAGCCTGGTGGGCAGTATTGGTTGGATCGTCTCCATCGGCATCGTCGGCGGCCTCGGCATCAACGTCGCCCACGAACTCATCCACAAAGACGACAAGCTCGAAACCCGGGCTGGCGGCTTCCTGCTGTCACTGGTCTGCTACGCCGGCTTCAAAGTCGAACACCTGCGCGGCCACCACGTCCACGTCTCCACCCCGGAAGACGCCAGCTCATCCCGGTACAACCAGTCCCTCTACAACTTCCTGCCCCAGGCCTACGTACGCAACTTCCTAAACGCCTGGAAACTGGAAGCCGAACGCCTCCAACGCAAAGGCCACAAGGCTGTTAGCTGGCACAACGAACTGATCTGGTGGTACAGCCTCAGCGCCCTGATACTGGCCGCCTTCACTATCGTCTTCGGCTGGCTCGGCGCCGCCTTCTTCCTCGGCCAGAGCTTCATCGCATTCACCCTCCTGGAAATCGTCAACTACCTCGAACACTACGGCCTGCACCGGAGAAAAATCGACAACGGCCGCTACGAACGCACCGGCCCCGAACACAGCTGGAACAGCAACTACTTCCTCACCAACGTCTTCCTGTTCCACCTCCAACGCCACAGCGACCACCACGCCTGGGCCAAACGCAGATACCAGATCCTCCGCCACCACGACGTGGCTCCCCAACTACCGGCCGGCTACTCCGCAATGATCGTCCTGGCAATGTTCCCCCCACTCTGGCGGCGGGTAATGAACCCAAGGGTAGAGGCTTATTACGAAGGAGAAGAACACCAGTTGGCCTGAAAGCGGGCCACTCCAAAGGTTCGGTCGGCAGGGGTGTGAGGGGGTTCTTTCTGCAGGGAAACGACTGTCTGAGCGAAGCGAGTTCGGATTCCCGGAAGAAAGAACCCCCTCATGGCCCTGCCAGCCACCGATCTTCAGAGCGTCTCTGAAGAAACGCCGGCCTAAAAAACCGGCCCTCAAGACCCCGGCGGTTCGTCTCTGGCCCCGGGGTCTTTTTTCACGCTCTTGAAATCTCCCTGAAACGCACACAGGTATAACCTTTGAATCCTGCGAAAAAAAGGGAAAACCAACATGCCCAAGCATTTCGAACAGGCCCCTGGCCTATACGAAGAAACCGTTCCCGAAACCGAAGGTTACGTCTTCAACCAGACCATGATGCGCATCAAGGAACCCGAGCGCTCCATGGACTTCTACACCCGAGTGATGGGCATGCGCCTGGTGCGCAAACTGGACTTCCCCGAAATGAAGTTCACCCTGTATTTCCTGGGTTACCTGGATGATCGTCAGGCCGGCCTCGTGCCCCATGACGACGCCCACCGCACCACCTACACCTTCGGCCGCGAAGCCATGCTTGAGCTGACCCACAACTGGGGCACCGAAGACGACAACGACTTTGGCTACCACAATGGTAACGACGAGCCCCAGGGCTTTGGCCACATTGGCGTTGCGGTACCAGACGTCTACGCCGCCTGCGATCGCCTGGATAAGCTCGGTGTGGAATTCGTGAAAAAGCCGGACGACGGCAAGATGAAAGGCCTGGCCTTTATCAAGGACCCGGACGGCTACTGGATTGAAATCCTGCAGCCAGACATGCTGGAGAAGCAGCGCAAGGAAGGCTGATCCACCTTACTCCGCGCCGGCCTCCTGGCCGACTGCGGGCTTTCGGCCGTAGCGGGAGGCCACAATCACCGCTGCGGTCAGAATCAAGGCCCCGGCAATGCCGATCGGCCCCAGAATCTCCTCCAGAAACACCCAGGCCAGCAGCGCCACAAACAGCGGTTCCAGAGTCACGATGATGCTGGAAAGCGTGGCCGGTGTGGTTCTCATGCCAGTGAAGAAGCACACATACCCGATGCAGGTTGGCACCACGCCCACATAGACCACCATCAGCCAGTGCCCGAACTCCAGGCTTTCCAACCCCTCGAACCCGCCACTCAGGGCCACTACCGGCAACAGAATCAACGCCGCCGTGAAGAAACAGATAAACGCCGTGGTAAACACCGGCGTGCCGGCGGAGCTGTAGCGGCTGGTGAGCGTGAAACCGGTATACACACAGGCGGCCAGTAACGCCACCAGAATGCCGGCAAGCCGAAGCGTGCCGCTGGTGTCCATGTCGCTGAGAACCAGCATGGCTGTGCCGCCAATGGCCGCAATCAGTGACAGAACCGTGAGCAGGCTGGGTTTCTCGCCCAGCAAGGGCGCCGCCAGAATGGCCACCAGCACCGGGGGCAGACAGAGCGCGATCAGGGTGGCAATGCCGGCACCGGTCAGATCCACAGCGAGAAGGTAGCTGCCCTGGTAAAACGCCTGGAACAGTCCCAACGCTGCCAGCGGAATCAGGGTCTTGCGGGTGAGGCTCCGTAGCGAACTGCCGGGCACCCGCCCGCCCGGGTTTGCGCGTTCAAGCCGCGTCTGCTCCCGCCGCATCAGCAACCAGAAAAACGGCAGTGCAACCGCCAGCCGCAGAAAGCCCAGGGTAATGGCCTGAAGTTCGGTACCGGTAAACAGAAATTTCGCAACAATGCCCGTGGTCGCCCATAGCAGGGCAGCCAGGGCGATCAACAGGGCGCCTTGGATCATTCAATCATCAACACAATCAGCTCTTTGGGACCGTGAACACCGTAAGCCAGAGTTTGCTCGATGTCGGCGGTTTTGGAAGGGCCAGAGATTAGCAGGGCATTGGTCGGCATGCCAGCGGCCCAGTTCTGGGCCTTCATGGCTTCATGGAAGGTTGTGTAGAGTTCCGAGGCCTTGAGTACGGCGATGTGTACCGGCGGCACCAGACTCATGAGCCGGGGTTCATCATCATTCGGCCACAGGATCAGCGAGCCGGTTTCGGCAATACCGCCACGTGTGGAAGTAATGCTGGCGTCCACCTCGTTGAACAGGTGGCCCTGCCAGCTCTCGATCGGCTCGTCGTAAATCAGCAGCTCCGGCAGATCGTCACGGCCGGCATCGCGAAGCGCCTGGCCGATCTCGTGCTGTTTGGGAATCAGCAGATTCCTGGCACCACGGGTGTTCAGCAGCTCGGCCAGGCGATCCATCCACATGTCTTCGGTGCAGTGGTGCACCTCGCCGTGAACCGATTCGATCATCTTCTCGAACCGCTCGATACGCTCCTTTGTCGACCAGTCATCGCGAACCAGAACCGAGAAGTCACATTCCGGCACCGTCAGTTCGCCGCCGGTCCGATTGCGCAGACGCTGAAGAATCGTTTCCCGGGAACTCATTGGCCACGCTCCTTCATCCGCTGGTGCAGGGTTTTGGCGGCCAGTTTGGGGGCCGTGCGGTAATCGGTCCAGGCGCCGGCTTTCGAGGGTTGTAACGCCCTGAATTTGCTGGCGGCACCAGTGCCGAAACGGTAGATGCCGGCGCTGGCATGCATCCAGGCCCAGCCCTTCCAGATCATCGCTTCCATGGAGCTTCGCTTGGCGCCATGGCCACGGACCTTGGCCGGGTGCAGTTTGTCTCCGTCCACCGATTCCTGGCGCAGCCGCACCAACAAGTCGGGTATGGGAATCTTCACCGGGCAGACCTCGCCACAGGCGCCACACAGGCTGGAGGCGCTGGGCAGATGCCGGCCTTCGTCCAGGCCAATCAGATGCGGCATCAGGATCTTGCCGATGGGGCCCGGATAGGTGGTGCCATAGGCATGGCCGCCCACCCGCGTGTATACCGGGCAGTGGTTCATGCAGGCGCCGCATCGGATGCAGCGCAGGGTGTCCAGCAGCTCGTCGTCCTGGTAGATGGCCGATCGGCCGTTATCCACCAGCACCAGATGCACCTCTTCCGGCCCGTCCAGCTCCTCGGCCTTTCGGGGGCCGGAGATCATGTTGAAGTAGGTGGTAATGTGCTGGCCGGTGGCAGAGCGGGTCAGCAAGGCGAGCAGGGCAGAGACGTCCTCCATGCTCGGTACCACCTTCTCGATGCCGGTCACTGCGATATGGCAGGGCGGCACGGTGGTGGTCATCCGGCCGTTGCCTTCGTTTTCCACCAGGCACAGGGTGCCGGTTTCCGCCACCGCAAAGTTAACCCCGGAAACCCCCACATCAGCGTTCATGAACTTTTCACGCAGTTGCTGGCGTGCACTGGCGGTGAGGTATTCCACATCGTTGGAGAGATCGGTGCCGGTTTTGTCATGCAATAACTGGGAGATCTCGCCGGTGTTCTTGTGAATCGCGGGCATGATGATGTGCGATGGCGTTTCATCCGCCAACTGCACAATGTACTCGCCCAGGTCCGATTCCAGGGCTTCGATGCCCTGTTCCTCCAGGTAATGGTTCAGTTCCATTTCCTCGGAGACCATGGACTTGCCCTTGATTACCGTCTTGGCATCCCGGGCCTTGCAGATATCCCGCACGATCCGGCAGGCCTCATCGGCATCCACCGCCCAGTGCACCTTGATGCCGTTCTCGGTCAGCTTCTCCTCAAGTTGCTCCAGCAAGTCGGGCAAGTTGGCGAGGGCCCGCAGGCGAACATTGGCGCCCAGATCCCGGAGGGTTTCCAGATCCCAGCCCTCGAACGCCGTTTTGCGCTTGGACATCAGCCCGTCCATTGCGCTGCGGAAGTTCTTGCGGATCTTGGGGTTATGAATCGCCGCCTGCGCACGCGGGTGAAACTGTTTTACATCGATATGATGGCCAGTGTGCTCGGCTGTCTCGCTCATGACTGCTGCCCCCCTTTGCCCTGGGTTCGCGCCCACAGGAAACTGAGAATGTGCTGGCCTGAAACCGGCTTGTGGTTCTTCTCGGCATAACCGGCAATGTTCATCAGGCAGCCGCAATCGGTGGTGACAAATTCTTTGGCGCCGGTGTCCACGAGGGTCTCCACTTTCTCACTGACCATGGCGCCGGAAATCTCCGGGTGGCGAACTGCAAAGGTGCCGCCAAAGCCGCAACATTCCTCCGGCCGGATCTGCTCCACCAGATTCACGTTCTTCAACTGGCCAAGGAGCTTCGGCCCCACCTCGGCCACGCCCATTTCACGGCGGGCGGAGCAGGAGGTGTGCATGGCAACCGTGGTGGGCTCGCCCAGGTCTTCCAGCTTGATATGGCAGACGTTGAGCAGAAAATCCGTCAGCTCCCAGACCCGGCCGGCTACCTCCGCGGCTTTAACTTCGTCCGGGGTGTCTTTGAACAGGTCCGGGTAGTGCTTGCGCATCATCCCGCCGCAGGAGCCGGACGGCACCACAATCGGCCAGTCGCCAGGGAAAAGATCGAGCTGGGCTTTGGCTACTGATCGGGCCTGGTCATGATAGCCGGAGGTATAGGCCGGCTGGCCGCAGCACGTCTGGTCTTGCGGGAACAGCACCTCAATGCCTTCACGCTCCAGCAGCTCAACGCCGGCGATGCCCGCATCCGGGTAGAACATGTCCACCAGACAGGTGCCGTAGAAATAGACTTTCGCAGGTTTGGACGGATAAACCTTGATCGGATCAACCATGTGCGGATGCTCAACGGTTTTTGAATTGTTATCCAGCAATAATAGGGTGGCGGGCGCGGTGTTGCCAGACGACTTTATGGGCAGCCGCAAATAG
Organism: Marinobacter sp. B9-2; assembly: GCA_003030785.1. Lineage (GTDB taxonomy): Bacteria > Pseudomonadota > Gammaproteobacteria > Pseudomonadales > Oleiphilaceae > Marinobacter. The sequence continues at coordinate 34,293 of PYVH01000026.1, forward strand.
AAGGCGGGGAATGATGCAGGAAGGGGAAGGGCAGCGGCAGCGCGCCACTGCCCGGGGTATTACTTGACGGCCAGGCGCGCGGCGTTCTTTTCAATGGTGCGCTCGCCGATGCCTTTCACGTTCGCCAGGTCTGCGGTAACCGCAAACGGACCGTTGGCTTCGCGATAGGCAACGATGGCTTCCGCCTTGCTCTGGCCAATGCCGTTAAGGCTGGCGAGGGTAGCCACATCGGCGGTGTTGATATTGATGGTGGCTTCCTGGGCGTAGGCAAAACCGGTAACCAGGCTGAACAGCAGAACGAGTGTTGCGAAAAGCGGTGTGCGTTTCATGGGTGTAAGCTCCTGAGGCTAATTTGCGTTATTGGTGTGGTGCCAGGGCGCAAAGCAGCAGAAGCGAAATGTAAGAAGAGAGCAGAAATGTCTGTGGGGGATGGGGAGTGCACGGACGGGACCACAATCCTTGTGATCCCCGATTCCGTGGCTGACCCCTGCCTGATCCTTCAGGCGTGCGACTCATCCTGAGCGCGTCTTCCCTGTGTTCATCCCTGTAAGCCCTGATCCTTCGGGCAACTCCTGAGCCTCGGAGGGCTCTTCCCTGGAGTTCTCTTCCCTGAAGTCCTCGTCCTTGAGCCAACGTTCCTTGCTGGCTTGTCATCCCTGACACTGACCATTCTACTGAGGATCGAATTCCTACCTATCGGAGAATCGCTCCCAGATTTGTGCGATATGTCTTACAGATTCGTGAGCATTTTGGCGGCTGGGGAAATGAACGCGAGTTCACTGTTTGTGCGGCCTGCGAGGCAATTTATTGCTCGCTGCGGTGGGCCGCTGCAGCCTCTCGTATTCGCTCCATGGTGATTTCCCGCACGGCCCTCTGGCTGGCCCGGATGTGGCGGGTCAGCCGTTCCGCTGCCTCACTGGCCATGCCGTTCCTCAGAGCTTCCAGAATCGCGGCGTGTTCCACATAGGTAGCATCCACCCGCTCATCCCGGCTGAAGTCCAGGCGCCGGACAATCCGCAGTCGGTCGGTGATCTCCCGATGAATCCGGGTCATTTCCCGGTTTCCGGCAGCGGCCACCAAGTCGCAGTGAAAGCTCTCGTCCAGCATCCGAACCGTGCTGCCTACCGCGCGCTCCGAGGGATGATCCGGGTTCCACAGGGCGGTCAGTGTTCGCAGCGCTGCAGGCTCCTCGGCCAGGCCGCAGATCTTGTGCACCGCCGCCCGCTCGAGGGTAATGCGCAGGTCATAGAGTTCCTCCACTTGCTGGAAATCGAATGGCTTTACCTGCCAGCCGCTGCGGAACAGCACCTCCACATGACCCTCCCGCTGCAAACGGTAGAGCGCTTCCCGGACCGGGGTCCGGCTGGCGTTCAGGCGGCCTCCGACATCCCCCTCGCTGAATCGGTCGCCGGGGATCAGGCGGAACTCGAATATGTCCTCTTTCAGAGCCTCATAGACCCTGTCGGCGACGGATTCTTTTCGTCTAGGGTTTGCCATTGGCACCTTTTCCCTCGTGGGGCGCCAGATTGCCCCGATATGGTCAGGCTCTGGAGGCGATATAGGCGCGCCAGCCACCGAAATCCGTAACGTCCTGTGCGCCCTCGAAGCCATAACCTTCGCAGATAAAACCGTTCACCCACCGGCCATCAGCCAGTTCGACGTTGCCAATTCCCAGGGGTGCCGGTATCAGGTCCACAAAGGAGCCAAAGGCCGAGGCGGGCATTTCCCAGACTTCCACAATGATTTCCTTGCCTTGGCCAGGGGCCGCCCGTTTCAGTCCGGGTTTCGGCGGTGTGGTGTTTGGCAGGGCGTACAACCGGTAGTTTGCGGAGGTTGTGGTTTGCTCTAGCAGAACTGCGTAGCGTTCGCTGAGCTGGGTGTTGAGGGGCATGCCACTGAGGTGGGCGCCTACGACAGCCACCTTGACGGTTGGTGTGGAAATCTCGGCACCGGGTGTTTCCTCCGGGCGCTCTTTATCGGTGGCCCCCAGAGGTGTGGGATGAGAATTCAGCCATTGGCAGGCCAGGTGCTGCAGCTCAGTGTCTTTCCAGGCGCCGGTGATCAGGGTAACGCCGAAAGGCAGACCATCGTCGCGGAAGCCCGCAGGAATGGCCAGGGCGCTCATGTCGGCCAGGTTCACGAAGTTGGTGTAAGTGCCCAACTGGCTGTTCAGGGTGACCGGGTCCGCGTTCACCGCCTCGATGGTGGGAGCCGTCGGAGCCGTGGGTACCAGCAGGGCATCCACATCGGTCAGCAGTTCGTCGATCTGGCGCTGCAGCTCCTCCTTCCGGTACTGGGCCTTGAAGGTATCGGTGGCGCTGAAATTGCCGGCCTTGCAGATAATGCCTTTCACCACCGGATTCATATCATCGCCGTGGCTGGCCATGAACGATTCTACCGCCGCATGACGTTCTGCCACCCAGGGGCCTTCGTACAGCAGCGCAGCCAGCTCCAGCATGGGACTGAAATCAAGCGGTACCAGTTCAACATTCTGCTGCCGCCACTGGCTGATGGCGGTGTTCCAGGCCGCTTCCGCCTGCTGGTCGCCGAACCAGTGCGGGTGCTCGGGAATGGCCAGTCGTTTGATGGGGCCGGGCCGGCGAAGCGCGGGGCCATCCAGGGGCAACGCATAGGGGGCCCTGCGAGAAAAGGCATCGTCGACATCGAAGCCGGCCATGACATCCGCTACCAGGCCCGCGTCGTTTACGGTAAGTGCAAAAATGGACACGCAATCCAGCGAACGACAGGCCGGCACCACGCCGCGAATGCTGAACAGTCCCTTGGTCGGTTTCAGCCCCACCAGGTTATTCAGCCCGGCAGGCACCCGGCCGGAACCGGCGGTGTCGGTACCCAGGGCAAAAGGCACCAGGCCTCTT
>PYVH01000241.1 GCA_003030785.1 Marinobacter sp. B9-2
TTGGCCCCGGCACTGAAATCATCGCCGGTGAGGGCAAGATCCTCACCGCCGGCGGCATTGACGCCCACATCCACTTCATCTGCCCCCAGCAGGTGGAAGAAGCCCTGATGAGCGGCATCACCACCATGCTTGGCGGCGGCACCGGGCCGGCCACGGGCACCAACGCCACCACCTGCACACCGGGCCCCTGGCACATTGGCAAGATGCTCCAGGCGGTGGATTCGCTGCCCATGAACATCGGCTTCCTGGGCAAGGGCAACGCCTCCCTGCCGGAATCCCTGGAACTGCAGATCCAGGCTGGTGCCATTGGCCTGAAACTGCATGAAGACTGGGGCACCACCCCGGCCAGCATCGATAACTGCCTCACCGTGGCCGACAAATACGATGTGCAGGTGGCGATCCACACCGACACCCTGAACGAATCCGGCTTTGTGGAAGACACCCTGGCCGCGTTTAAGGGGCGCTGCATCCACACCTATCACACCGAAGGCGCCGGCGGCGGCCACGCACCGGACATCATCACCGCCTGCTCCAAGGATTACGTGCTGCCGTCGTCCACCAACCCGACCCGGCCCTACACCGTGAACACCATCGACGAACACCTGGACATGCTGATGGTGTGCCACCACCTGGACCCGAACATCCCGGAAGACGTCGCCTTCGCCGACTCCCGCATCCGCCGCGAGACCATCGCCGCCGAGGACATCCTGCAGGACATGGGCGTGATCTCCATGATCGCCTCCGACTCCCAGGCCATGGGCCGGGTGGGCGAAGTGGTGTGCCGCACCTGGCAGACCGCCCACAAGATGAAACAGCAGCGCGGCCTGCTGCCGGAAGACGAAGGCCTCGGCGCCGACAACGTGCGCGCCAGGCGCTACATCGCCAAGTACACCATCAACCCCGCTATCACCCACGGCATTGCCCATGAAGTGGGCTCGGTGGAAGTGGGCAAGCTGGCGGACCTGGTGCTCTGGAGCCCGGCGTTCTTCGGCGTGAAGCCGGCCACCATTCTCAAGGGCGGGATGATTGCCGCCGCGCCCATGGGCGACCCGAACGCCTCGATTCCCACGCCCCAGCCCGTGCATTACCGCCCCATGTTCGGCGCCTTCGGCAAAGCCGCCAGTGCCACCCGCCTGAGCTTTGTGAGCCAGGCTGCCATTGATGCCGGTATTGGCAAAGAGCTTGGCCTGGACAGCCCGCTGTCCGCCTGCAAAGGCGTGCGTGAGGTGCGCAAGAGCGATATGAAACTGAACGACGCGTGCCCGCACATCACCGTGGACCCGCAAACCTACGAAGTGCATGCCGATGGCGAACTGCTCACCTGTGAGCCGGCCACCGAGCTGCCTCTGGCCCAGCGCTACCATCTCTTTTAATCAATACAGCTCAAGGCTGTTCTGAGCCGGGTACTGGAGAACTGATTATGTTGGAACTGACAAAACGCCTGAGCGAAGAGGAAGCTG
>PYVH01000242.1 GCA_003030785.1 Marinobacter sp. B9-2
TTTGTAATAGCGCTACTATTTTTTGTTATCTATCGTATTGTCGTTATCACGGTAGTAGCGCGAGACCCCTTTATGACTTTAATGGGGGCAGGTATTTCAAGCTTACTAGCCTTTCAAATTACTCAAAATATCGGTATGACCATTGGGCTTTTACCTGTCACAGGTGTCACCCTACCCTTTTTAAGCTATGGCGGAAGTTCATTATTATCCAATTTTATGCTTATCGGAATCGTCATGATTATTCATAATTCATATAAGGGGTATATGTTTAAAGTAGGAGACTAACAAAATACAAGTAGAGATATAGTACATACTATTCTCTACTTGCTAAGTTAAGGGGGGATTAATTCGTTAAAAACTTCTTCATACTTGCATCATATTGATCGATAAATAACTTTGCTTCATCATATGGTAAATTTAAAGCAGCTAAAGCGGCACCACCTACTGGTAAGCTATAAGCACCCACGAAGTCATACTGATTACTATTCTTTTTATCAATAGCGATTAATTTTTTAGTAAATAGCTCCAATTCATTAAAAACTCCACCAGCCAGCACTACTTTGACTTGCTTATCTGCAAACGGGTTTTTTTTGTAACAAGCATCTATACTTTGATAAAAAACATGGCACACTTGATCAATAATTGTATTGGCTTCTCCATCACCACGTTTAGCGCATTCAATTGCAACCTTACTTAAAGGAGATATGGTATCCCGCGGATGTCCTTCACCATATACCACTTCAATTATCTCTGGAACGGAATTTAATCGAAAATATTCTAATACCGCTGTTGTTAGAAGCGTTTCAGGACCTCTTTTATCGAATGCTTTAAATACCGCTTTTAATGTGCGTATGCCAATATCATAGCCACTGCCCTCATCATCAAAAATATAACCCCATCCTGCTGTGCGCTCAATTCTTCCAGATGCATCTATACTGAGTGTAATCGCACCCGTACCAGAAATTTGTACAATGCCTGGCTGCCCCAAGGTCCCCGCATACAGCGCGTTCATTCCATCATTCGATAGTGATAGTTGACAGTCTTTCGGTAAAAGCGAGGTTAATAATGCATAGGTAATTTTCTCATTATTATTTTCTGTTACACCAGACAGGCCCGCATGGCACTTTGTAATGTGTTGAAATTCCTGAGGCTGTTGTCTTTTTAAATCATTTATTAATTCTGTTATCGTCTCTGTAAAATGCTCAAAGCTCATGGACGTGGGATTACTTTTGCCTGTTTCTGCTAGCGCCATAATTTGCCCATGACATGTTGAGATTGTTGCAATCGTTTTCGTTCCACCACCGTCTATTGCCAAAACATGCAAGTGCCTTCACCTCTAGACAATTTTAATTGTAGATACAATTTCTCCTACCTCTACCCCTGCATCATTACGCACAAATGTAGGAGACAATGCTTTAATACGCTCAATTGTATCTACAATTAAAATTGTCTAGAGGTG
>PYVH01000243.1 GCA_003030785.1 Marinobacter sp. B9-2
CGCATCCAGATTGTCGACCGATCCGGCCGCCCCATGTTCGACAGCGGCCGGGCCGAGCTCAAGTACTACTCCCAGGATATTCTGTTTGAACTGGCGAAGACCCTGGGCTCCGTGAACAACAAGCTCAGCATTACCGGACACACCGACTCGACACCCTTCGGCGGCCGGCCCGGCTACACCAACTGGGAGTTGTCAGCAGACCGGGCAAATACCGCCCGAAGAGCCCTGGTTGCCGGCGGCGTGCGTCAGCAGCAGATTGCCCGCGTTGTGGGGCTGAGCGATTCCGTGCTGTTCGACAAGGAAGACCCGAATGCGCCGGTGAATCGCCGCATCTCCATCATCGTCCTGAACAAGAAAACCGTCGATAACATTCAGAGCAGCGCCGGCCAGTCGGATGAGCCCCTGATCGATCTGACCCAGCCGACTGAGGAAGAGCGGGAGGCGGCCCGTGAGCGCCTGGAAAGCGGTGAGTGGCAGCAGGAAAAAGAAGAGCCTGCGCCGGGCGAGTTGAACTGGTAAAGCCGGAGACCTCAGTCCAGCTTGAGCCCCCGGGCCTGTTGCTCTGTCATGTCTTGCAGAATCCGGTGGAAACTTTTCAGCCGCTCCGGGCTGATTTTCCCCTCGTCAGCGGCCTTGTCGATGGCACAGCCGGGGTCACCCATGTGTCGGCAATTGCGGAATTTGCAGGTGCCAATCACCTCTCGGATTTCCCGGAAGCCATACTCGATTTCCTGCGCCGTCATATGCCAGAGCCCGAACTCACGAATGCCCGGCGAGTCAATCAGCTCACCGCCAAGGGGCAGGTGGAACAGTTTGGCCGTGGTTGTGGTATGAATTCCCTTGCCGGTGCTCTCTGACACAGCCCCAACGCGAATGGCCTCATCCGGCATCAGAGTCTGGATAATGGATGACTTGCCCACCCCGGACTGACCCACGAACACACTGGTCTGATCCTTCACCAGCGCCTCAACCTCCGGCGAGGGTTTATCCCCCGACTCGGCTGCGGACGTTCGCACCACCTCATAGCCCAGGGTCTCATAGCGGCCCAGAAGCGCATCGATGCTTTCCTGATTCCTCTCGTTGATCAGATCCGTCTTGTTCAACAGAATCACCGCCGGAATGTCCGTGATCTCGGACGCCACCAGATACCGATCAATCAGGTTATCGTGGGGCTCCGGCTCCGGCGCGATCACAAGAATAATATGGTCAATATTGGCGGCCACCGGTTTCAGGGCGCCAAAATTATCCGGCCGCTGCAGCAGATTACGGCGCTCACTGCGGGCGACAATCACCCCGGTTTCATTCTTACCCGGCCGCCAGACAACCTTGTCACCGGTCACCAGGCTGTCTATGTTGGCCCGAACAAAGCACCGCACAACATCACCGACCTGATCACCCTCCAGGGCTTCGACATCCAGCTGTTGCACATAGTGAGCAATGACT
>PYVH01000244.1 GCA_003030785.1 Marinobacter sp. B9-2
GAAGCCGTCGGGCACATCCACAATGAACGCCACCATACCGATCAGCAGCAGCGGTGCGGTCTCACCCAGCGCCTGGGCCATCCCGATGATGGAGCCGGTCAGCATGCCCGGCATGGCCAGCGGCAGTACATGGTGCAGAACCACCTGCATCTTGGAGGCACCGATACCTTCAGCAGCCTCGCGGATCGAGGGCGGTACGCTTTTGATAGCGGCCCGGCTGGAAATAATGATGGTCGGCAGGGTCATCAGTGTCAGTACCAGACCACCAACCACCGGAACCGAACGCGGCATGCCGAACAGGTTGATAAACACTGCCAGGCCGAGCAGACCAAAGATGATGGATGGAACCGCCGCCAGGTTGTTGATATTCACCTCGATGAAATCGGTGAACTTGTTCTGGGGCGCGAATTCTTCCAGGTAGATCGCCGCGGCCACGCCAATCGGGAACGACAGGATCAGGGTAACGAACATGGTCAGCAGCGAACCGACAATGGCGCCAAGAATACCTGCCTTGGACGGATCCCGGGAATCGCCGCCGCTGAAGAACACATCGTTAAAGGAAGTCTCGATAACCCCCCGCTCCTGCAGTTCGTCCACCCAGGCTTTCTGCTGATCGTTGAGCTTGATCGAGTAGGCATCATCCCCCGCGTGTTTCACGTAGACATCCACATCGGTGTGACTGAGGAATGTCAGGGTCTGAGTCGTACCCAGCCACTCCGGATTCGCCTTGAGCGCATCGCGCAGCTCCACCGAAGCATAGGGATTAATCAGTTCGCGAACCTGCTTACGATCCTCTTCGCTCGCCCCCGGAATCTCTTTGATCAGGGCCTGAACCAATGGCTCAACAAAATCGGCCATCTTCATCTGGCGCTCGTCCGTGGGGTCGTCCAGATACATCATTTCACCATCCAGCTGCACATCCATGGTGATGGTGGTCTTCATGAAGCCCGTATAGCCCTTCCCGATGATATCGGTAAACAGGGTTAACAGAGCCCCAAGAGCAATCGCGATCGCGATTACACCGTAGGCACGGAACCGACGTTCCTTCCGGTAGCGGCGCTTGAGCGACTGGCGGACAATCTCCGCCTGTGAACGTTGATCAGTCATACTGTTCCCGATATTTGCGTACGATTTTCAGTGCAATGACGTTCAGCAGCAGGGTTGCCAGGAAGAGCATGGCGCCCAGTGCAAAGGCGGCCAGCGTCTTGGCGCTGTCGAACTCCTGGTCACCGGTGAGCAGGGTCACGATCTGGACGGTGACGGTGGTTACCGTTTCCAGCGGGTTGGCCGTCAGGTTGGCCGCCAGCCCTGCGGCCATCACCACGATCATGGTCTCACCGATGGCCCGGGAGACCGCCAGCAGAATACCGCCCATGATGCCGGGCAGTGCGGCGGGAAAAATCACCTTCTTCATGGTCTCGGACTGGGGGGCACCAAGAGCC
>PYVH01000245.1 GCA_003030785.1 Marinobacter sp. B9-2
AGGTCGATGAGATGGTCTCCTCCCCTCCTAATCGGCGTCGCAATGCGCCAGGATAGGGAAGGAGAATTTTCCTATCAGAAACGAGTGGGAGGAGACCATGAGTAAGGTTACAACGGTTGGCATTGATCTCGCAAAGAACACGTTTGTCCTTTTTGGGCTGGGCCCTAAAGGTCACAGCGGGTGGAAGCGCAAAGTGCGCCGCAAGCAGTTGCTGGAGCAGCTGGTGCGTTTGGAGCCTTGCACAGTCGCTCTTGAGGCGTGTGGGAGCTCGCACTATTGGGCTCGCCAGATACGAGCGTTAGGGCATCAGGTTGAGTTGTTACCGCCTCAACATGTGAAGGGCTATCTTCGAGGTCAGAAAAACGATTACAACGATGCTCAGGCCATTGCGGAGGCCAGTGAACATGGGCGAATTCGCCCGGTGCCGATCAAAGAGGTCGAGCAGCAGGATGATCAGATGCTGCACAAGCTGCGCCAGGGCGTGAGCAAGGATCGGGTACGAATCAGCAATCAGCTTCGAGGATTGCTGGCCGAGTACGGTGTGATCATGCCCCAGGGAATAGCGGCGCTGCGCCGGGAGCTGCCACTGGCACTGGAAGACGCTGACAACGGGTTGAGCGAGCGGGCCCGGCAGTTGTTGCACCGCCAGTATCAGCGTTTTCTGGAAGTAGAGCAGGAACTGGCCTGGTACGACCAACAAGTAAAGCAGAGATCGAGACAGGATGAGACCTGTCGGCGCCTGCAAGCGATACCGGGCGTTGGTGAAGTCGTCGCCAGTCTGCTGAAGGGCTGGATGGGTGATGGCCGCCAATTCCGGCGAGGCCGAGACGCTGGCGCAGCGCTGGGCCTGATCCCCCGTCAGAACAGCACCGGGGGCAAAGACGTCTTACTGGGAATCAGCAAGCGAGGCGACCCGTACGTACGCGCCCAACTGGTTCACGGGGCGAGAGCGGTGGTTGCCCGTGCGGACGGGAAAATGGACCGCCTCAGCCGATGGATCCAGCGACTCAAGGCAGAGCGAGGGTTCAACAAGGCAACCGTCGCATTGGCCAACAAGTTGGTTCGCATTGCCTGGGTGATTATCGCCCGAGGCGAGCACTACCAGCCATCGGAGCAACGGCTGGCGGTATGAATAAGTCAGGGATTGACTGAGCTAAATCACCGACGCGACGTCGGAAAGTAAAGCGGTTACCCTTCCCGCAGGTTGCGAGGGTCACAGCAATCGATGGCATAACAGGTCAGACCGGCCTGCCGAAAACCTGACTAATCCAAGGGCCCCAGAGGCCGTTAGGTCGATAAGGACGGCAGGCGCGGATCTTCCATCAAGGCCAGAGGCGACAAAGCCGCCTCATCAAACAGGCCGGATATACGGGCGCAAACCTGTCCCTGACATTGAGTGCTGAGACCTTGCAAACGGGGAGGAGACCATATA
>PYVH01000246.1 GCA_003030785.1 Marinobacter sp. B9-2
AAAAAGGATAATAAAAAATGAAACCTAAAATAATTAGTAAAGTCTCGTTAGTGGCGTTCCTTTTACTTTCACTTGCTGCGAGCCTGGCCAACGCTCAATCTGAGCCGGTTTACAGTAGAGGCGACTGGGTGGTTGGGCTGAATGCCACTAGAGTTCTAACCGATGAAGATTTGCGATCAGCCTCTGCGGGGAGTGCCCCCGTTCCAAATTCCAACCTGTCTATTAACAACGATACGACCGTATCATTCGACGTGTCGTATTTTCTGAGTAATCAGCTGGCATTTAACATTTTTGGCGGCATTCCCGCTAGTGCGGACCTCCAGGGCGAAGAGTCTCTCTCCGGTCTTTTTCTTGGTCAAACAGATTATGGTCCGGTAATTCTTTCGCTTCAGTATCATGTTTTGACGGGTAGCAACTTCTCTCCGTACTTTGGAGCGGGTGTAGGACGGATTCTCTTTTTAGATGAGAAGGATCGCGCACTAACCGACTTCGACGTCGAAGATACATGGGCCCCTGCGGTTCAGGCTGGTTTTCGCTGGAGGATACACAATAACTGGTCGGCAAATTTTGACGTTAGATATGCACCCTTCGAGGCGGATATCACCGGTAACCTGGGCCCGGCCCCTGTTCAGGCAAAAGTGGAAGTGGACCCCACTATCGTGAGCATCGGTGTTGCATATCGCTTTTAAATGCCAAGTATACCAACCGTCTGCATTTGCTGGTCGCTTTCAGCAACCTGCTGATTGATAAAAAACCTGCAGCGTAAGACCAATGCGCCCCTTTTCCGCCAAGATTGCGGAAAAGGGGCAAAAACCAGCGGTTATTCAGATCTTCCTTAGGTATATAGCCCCAGCCTTATGCATCATTTAAAGGTCTCGTATCGTTTAGTCGAGTAGTATATAGCCATCAGGACCGGCACGTCCTTACTATAGAAAACCTTTTCAGTAGTCCCGCAAGTTTCATTTAATCGAGCAAGTGTCTTAACATTAATACCGCTCGTAACTATCGGTTCTTGATGTCCACCATCAATAAGCCGGAATCTTACTGTGTTTGATTTACACACCGCTTGAAGCTTGCAGTCTGAAAAGCCCTGTCTTGGCTGCCACCACCCATCCGCATGAAAAAGCATATGCTCAGATGAACCAAAACAAGAGGTCGACACCGAATGGGCGATGTTGCTTATGAAGGATTGAGTGATCGGAACCTCTACCCATAATGGCCGATAGAGACTTCGCTTTTTCTTTGTGGGTAAAATCAAGTTCATATTTTCGTCGGTAATTGCAAGGTGAGGTTATTAGTGGGACATATAGAGAATTATTTCACCTACATGGACTCCAACGTCATTGAATTAGTGACGTTTATCCAGAGATATCATATAATTACGGTTCA
>PYVH01000027.1 GCA_003030785.1 Marinobacter sp. B9-2
TCGCGCACTGTGCTGGATCAGGGCGGCGCTGAGCAGCTGCTGGGGCATGGTGACATGCTCTACCTGCCACCGGGGTCCGGGTTGCCGGTTCGGGTCCATGGTGCGTTTGTGGATGACGATGAGGTCCATCGTGTGGTCAGCGCCTGGAAAGCCCGGGGCGAGCCGGTCTATGTAGACGATGTTCTCAATGGCGCCGAGGGCGAGAGCCTGCCGGGCGTGCCAAACCTGTCGGAAGGTGGCGGGGATAGTGAGGGGGATGCGCTCTTCGATGAGGCGGTTGCCTTTGTCACCGAGGGCCGCCGGGTTTCAATTTCCTCGGTACAGCGAAAATTCAAGATCGGGTACAACCGGGCGGCTAACCTGGTTGATGCCATGGAAGCGTCCGGCGTGGTCAGCGCTGCGGGCCACAACGGTGCCCGCGAAGTTCTGGCACCGCCGCCCCCCAGAGATTAGGAGTAACGAATCATGAAACGGTCTTTTCTGAATTGCCTGGTGATACTGGCGATGACTGTGTCTTTCTTAAGCCCTGTAGCTGCGAGCGAAGAGGGCTTGGGCGCAGACGAGCTGGCCTCGTTGCTGAAAAGCTACGAATCCTATCAGGCGGATTTTATCCAGATCGTCGTCAATGAAAATGGCAACAAGGTTCAGGAAACCCGGGGCACGCTGAAAGCGAAGCGCCCGGGACTGTTCTACTGGGAAACCAGCGCGCCGCTGTCGCAGTTTATTGTGAGTGATGGCGAAACCGTGGAAGTCTACGATCCGGATCTGGAGCAGGTCACGATCCACAATCTCGATGATCGTGTGCAATCCACCCCGGCACTCCTGCTCAGCGGTGAGGTGGATAACCTGGAGGAGACCTACAAGGTGTCCGGTCGTAAGATCGGGGATAACACCCGGGAATTTACTCTCGAGCCACGCAGCCCGGATTCTTTGTTTACCTCCCTGAGACTGACTTTCTTCAAAGGTGAGCTCCAGGAAATGCGCATGCAGGACTCCCTGGCTCAACTGAGTGTCCTGAGCTTTGACCGGATCAGGCTCAACGAACCGGTTGAAGCCGGCGCATTTACCCTCGAGTACCCGGAGGGTGTGGATATTATCCGGGACGGGGCCTGATGCAGGATAGCCTGTTCGCGGAGTCCGCGGGTTTCCGGCCTCTGGCCGCGAGAATGCGGCCTGCAACCCTGGATGATTATGTTGGCCAGGCCCACCTGGTCGGGCCCGGAAAACCGCTGCGACGGGCGGTCGAGCAGGGACAGCTTCACTCCATGATCCTCTGGGGGCCTCCCGGAGTCGGTAAAACCACCTTTGCCCAGCTGCTGGCGAATGTCAGCGATCTCAGCTTCGAGACCGTTTCTGCCGTCCTGAGCGGTGTCAAAGAGATTCGGGCGGTTGTAGAGCGGGCCCGCAATCGGAAACAGTCTCAGGGACGGGATACACTGCTGTTCGTGGATGAAGTGCACCGCTTCAACAAAAGCCAGCAGGACGCGTTTCTCCCCCATATCGAGGACGGCACGTTCATCTTTGTGGGCGCGACCACCGAAAACCCTTCCTTTGAGCTGAACAGCGCGTTGCTGTCCCGAACCCGGGTCTACGTGCTCAAGAATCTTGAAGAAGAGGACGTGCTTCAGCTGTTACGCCGTGCGCTGGCAGCCGACGAAGGCTTTGGCGGTCGCCTGCGGGTGGATGAGGATGTGTTGACCCTGATGGCATCGGCATCGGGGGGCGACGCCCGCCGCGCGCTGAACATCCTGGAAGTGGCAGCGGATCTGGCCGAGCCGGACGACTCCGGAATCGATCGGGTTACAGCCGATCAGCTCGAACAGGTCATGCAGACCAGCCTGCGCCGCTTCGACAAAGGCGGAGATGTATTCTACGACCAGATCTCCGCACTGCATAAATCCGTTCGTGGTTCCGATCCGGACGGTTCGCTTTACTGGCTGTGCCGGATGCTCGATGGCGGCTGTGATCCGCTCTACGTTGCCCGCCGTCTGGTGCGCATAGCCAGTGAGGACATCGGTAATGCCGATCCGAGGGCCCTGCAGCTAAGCATGGAGGCCTGGGACGCACAGGAACGCCTGGGATCTCCGGAAGGGGAGCTGGCGCTGGCCCAGGCGGTGACCTACCTGGCCCTGGCGCCCAAGAGCAACGCTGTTTATAACGCCTTCAACCGGTGCATGGCCGACATCCGTCAGGATCCGGACTATGAAGTGCCGGTACACCTGCGTAATGCGCCCACCAAGCTGATGAAAAGTATGGGCCACGGCGATACCTATCGCTATGCTCATGATGAACCCGAAGGCTTCGCCGCCGGGGAGTCCTACCTGCCCGAGGCCATTCATCAGCGCCGCTACTACGAGCCCGTAAACCGCGGCCTTGAGATCAAACTGGCTGAAAAGCGACAGCGTCTGGACTCCCGCAACGCCGAAAGCCCCCGCAAACGCTACACCTGAGCCGTTTGCGGCGGTAGCCACGAGCGCCAGTGCAGGTATAATGGCCAGTCATTCAAAACATCGCTAACCGGAAGATTCAGGATAATCATGCTCGATCCCAAACGTGTCCGCACCCAGACAGAAGAGATCGCCCGTCGGCTGACCATCAAGAATTTCGAATTCGATACCACCACCTTCGAGCAGCTTGAGGAACGCCGCCGTGCCCTTCAGGTGAGCACGGAAAACCTGCAGAGCGAGCAGAACAAGCGGTCCAAGTCGATCGGCAAGGCCAAGGCTGCCGGTGAGGACATCCAGCCGCTGTTGGACGAGGTCGAAGACCTGAAGAAACAGAAGTCTGAAGCTGAAGACCAGCTCCGGACTCTTCAGGAAGAAATCACCGCGTTCCTGGCCGGTATCCCGAATCTCCCGGATGAAGATGTGCCGGCAGGGGAAAGTGAAGACGATAACGTTGAGATCCGTACCTGGGGCACGCCAAGGAGCTTTGACTTCGAGCCCAGGGATCACGTTGCCCTGGGCGAGGGGCTGAAAGGCCTGGATTTCGAGACAGCGACCCGTCTGGCGCACTCAAGGTTTGCCGTCATGCGCGGCCCGGTTGCGCGGCTGCATCGGGCGCTGGCCCAGTTCATGCTGGATCTGCATACCCGCGAGCATGGCTACCTGGAGACCTACGTACCCTATCTGGTCAATGCGGATAGCCTTTACGGCACCGGTCAGCTGCCCAAGTTCGAGGAAGACCTGTTCAAAACCGAAGGCGAGCATCCGCTGTACCTGATTCCCACTGCGGAAGTGCCTGCCACCAACCTGGTATCGGATTCGATCCTTGATGCCGCTGAGCTGCCGCTGCAGATGGTCTGCCACACGCCATGCTTCCGCAGTGAAGCGGGCTCTTACGGCCGGGATACCCGCGGCATGATCCGTCAGCACCAGTTCGACAAGGTGGAGCTGGTGCAGGTGGTTCGTCCGGAGGATTCAGACGCCGCACTGGAAGCCCTGACCGGCCATGCCGAAAAGGTGCTGCAGTTGCTGGAACTGCCTTACCGCGTGGTTGCACTCTGTGGAGGCGACATGGGCTTTTCCGCGGCCAAGACCTACGACCTGGAAGTCTGGCTGCCGGGGCAGGACAAGTTCCGTGAAATCTCTTCCTGCTCCAATACCCGTGATTTCCAGGCACGCCGCATGCATGCCCGTTGGCGTAACCCGGAAACCGGAAAGCCCGAACCCGTCCACACCCTGAACGGCTCGGGTCTTGCCGTTGGTCGTGCACTGATTGCGGTCATGGAGAATTACCAGCAGGCAGACGGCAGCATCGTGGTTCCGGAGGTTCTCAAGCCGTATATGGGAGGCGTCGACATAATCCAATGAGTGATCAGCAAGAACGCGCACCAGGGAAGGGCGTTGGTGCAGCCCCTGCACCGGTAAGGTACAGGGTCAACCCGGTTACTTCGAATCCGAATACATCTGCGGGCGAAGTGGCCCTGGTCGGGGCCGGGCCGGGCGACCCTGAACTGCTGACACTCAAGGCCTGGAGGCTGATTACGTCCGCTGAGGTTGTCCTCTACGATCGCCTGGTTTCTCCGGAAATACTGGCCATGATACCGGACACCGCCGAGATGATTCATGTTGGCAAGCAGCGGGCTAACCACACCTTGCCTCAGGATCAGATCAATCAGCGACTGGTGGATCTGGCCAGGCAGGGGCGAAAGGTGGTTCGTCTCAAGGGCGGTGATCCGTTTATCTTCGGTCGCGGTGGCGAAGAGATTGAGACCCTCGCCGATGCCGGCGTCCGGTTTCAGGTTGTGCCGGGAATTACCGCCGCCTCCGGTTGTGCCGCCTACGCCGGTATTCCTCTGACGCACCGTGATCACGCCCAGTCTGTGCGGTTCGTGACCGGCCATCTCAAGAACGACACCTGCGATCTACCCTGGAAAGACTTCGTCCAGAACAACCAGACCCTGGTGTTCTACATGGGCCTGGTGGGCCTGCCGATCATATGCAGGCAGCTGGTCGCCCACGGTATGTCCCAGGATATGCCCGTGGCGTTGGTCTCGAAGGGCACAACAAGGGATCAGCGTGTGGTGACAGGGAATCTCTGCAACATCGTCGAAAGGGTAGAGGCGGAAGCCGTTCAGCCGCCAACACTGGTGATTATCGGCCACGTTGTGGCGCTCAGAGAAAGGCTGGACTGGATAGGTGGGGTTATGACAACGGGGAGCTGAGGCTCCCCGTTTTATATCACGCTAGATCAGCCGATCTTGCGCTTGGGCAATACATCCTTCAGCTTGTCGCGCATATCCCGAATGGCCTTTTCCGTGGTTGGCCAGTCGATACAGGCGTCGGTCACCGATACCCCGTACTTGAGATCTGCCAGATTCTCGGGAATGGACTGGTTACCCCAGTTGATGTTGCTCTCCACCATCAGGCTCTGGATCGAGGTGTTGCCTTCCAGGATCTGATGAGTCACATCCTGCATGACCAGTGGCTGAATGGCCGGGTCCTTGCTGGAGTTGGCATGGCTGCAGTCAATCATCAGCGACTTGCGGAGGCCTGCCTTGTCCATTGCCTGCTCACACAGGGCGACACTCACAGAGTCGTAGTTGGGTTTGCCGCCGCCACCACGGAGAACAACGTGACCGTAGTTGTTGCCCTTGGTGCGGATAATCGCCACCTGGCCCTGCTGATCGATGCCCAGGAAGCTGTGCGGGTGAGACACGGATTTCATGGCATTGACGGCAACGTCGAGACTGCCGTCGGTACCGTTCTTGAAACCGATCGCCATGGACAGGCCGCTGCTCATTTCACGGTGAGTCTGGGACTCGGTGGTTCGGGCGCCGATGGCCGACCAGGCGATCGTGTCCTGCAGATACTGCGGGGAAATCGGGTCCAGCGCTTCGGTGGCTGCGGGCAGGCCCAGCTCGTTGATGTCCAGCAGCAGACGACGACCGATGTGAAGGCCCTGCTCAATATCAAAGGTGTCGTTCAGGTGCGGATCGTTGATCAGGCCTTTCCAGCCGACGGTCGTGCGAGGCTTTTCAAAGTAGACGCGCATGACGATCAGCAGGGTATCGCTGACTTCATCGGCAAGCTTTTTCAGGCGTGCGGCGTAATCCCTGGCGGCCTCGACATCGTGAATGGAGCAGGGACCAACCACGACAAACAGCCGGTGGTCTTTACCATCCATGATGTCATAGATGGCCTGGCGGCCCTTTGAGACGGTATCTGCGGCCTTGTCGGAGAGCGGCATCTCCTTTTTCAGCGCTTCAGGAGTGATCAGTGCTTCCTGGCTCGCCACATTCAGATTCTCTAGTTTGTTGCCCGACATGTTGTTCTGCTTCCCCGATTCTGATCGTTGCAGCCCTGATGGACCATTGAATATGCCAACAAGGTTGCAGATTAACGCGAATAGCGCCGGCACACGGTTGCGGTAAACCCCGGCGAGTTGGTTATACTGCGTCATTTACAGGGCCTTTTCAACGCTTCTTAGGTATGGGGAACGGATGTCGCAAAACAGGCAGAGATCAAAGGATGCGCCTTCCGTTGCAGCGGTTTCAGGCAAGATCGATGATGTCCTGGCCGGCATTCGCGTTCCTGACCTCCCATACCCGGCAGGCAAGCTTGAACCGGATGCGGTCAGTGACTGGCGCCCGTTGCTGATATCCTGCTGGTCCGAACAGCGTGATGAACGCGTTACCCACGTTATCCGTTCTGTGAACCTGGAATGGTCCGTTCGTCAGGTCAACGCGGCCTATGTCGCTGATCGGATCATGGACGTCTTTCTCAAAACCAGTGGCCTGCACCCGAACCTCGCCCGGCGCATCGCAAGGCTGCGCTTCTATCTTGCCTGGCGAATGAACCTCGAAGGCAAGAAGGCCTTTAGCAAACCCCTGCTGTCGTGGCTGGACAGTCTCCAGGAGTGGCGCGGCTGGAGTGATTCCGGCGGCCGCTCTTCCAAAGTGCTTCTGGACCAGCTTGATTCCCTGGTTATCGCGGTGTCGGCCAGTTTCGAGTCCGGCGCGACAGCGCCTGTGGAGGACTTCTGCCATCAGTGGCAGGAAGACTCCGCAAAGAGGGATGCCCAGGCAGGAAAGCTTCGGCAGCGCCTGCTGGATACCGAGCAGGGGGCCGCCAAACAGCGCAAGGCCGACCAGACCGCACGGGCCCTGATTGGTCGTGCACTTCAGGGGCGCAAACTCCCGATTGCCATTGTCCGCTTCATCCTGGATTACTGGCAGGGCCTGCTCAAGCAGTCGGTGTGGGACTCCGGGCTTGAAGGCGAAACCTTCCGGCACGGTAGCAAACTTCTGGAATGGCTGGTGTGGATTGGCGATCCGTCGCTTTCCGACAAGGACAGGAACCGCCTTTATCATGTCGGCGAGCAGATCGGCGACCGGATTCTGGATGTCTGGAAGCGAGTGTACAACGAAACCTTGCCCCCGGAGGCCCTGGCAGGCATCGAAGCCGTTATGGTTTCACGATTGCGGGGCGAGGCCCCCGACCTTGTCGATGCTTTGTCCGCCGCCGGCAGTTTCCAATGGGACAGCAGCTGGTTGGGCTTCGAGGTGCCCCCCAAAGAAGCGTTCGAGCCCTTCGAGGGGCAGTGGTTTGTCGAGGGCGAGGGGGCCGGTGAGCAGCGCCGTTTTTTCTACGCGTTCCTGCCCGAATCAGCAGAAATCCTCTGGACCAACGGTGCCGGGGTGAAACTGGGCTTGCAGACCTGGAGCGAATTCCAGACCGCCGTGGATAAAAAGCAGATCCGTCCCCTGCCAAAGCTGACGCCTTTTGGGGCAGTATTGGCGGAAACCGTTGAACTGCTGGCCCGGGTGTGTGAGAAACAACGCCGGCAGCGGGAACAGGCTGCGGAGGCTGCCAGGCTTCGTGCTGAGGAACTGAGGCGCGAGAAGGAAGCGGCGGATGAACGACGCCGGGCCGAGGAAGCCAAACGGGAAGCGGAGCTTGAGCGACAGCGACAGGCCGCTGAAGAACAGCGTATTGCCGATGAAAACGCCGAACAGGAGCGCCTCAGGAAGGAACGAACGTTGCTGGCGGAAAAACAGGTGGATGGCATCAAGCTGGGGGGCTGGATTGTTGTCGAACCGGATGAGTCATCGGAAGAACCGGTTCGGCTAAAACTGGCCGTACGTATCAATGCCTCCAGAAAACTGGTGTTTGTGGACCGTTTGGGCCTGAACCGGCGTGAGTTTCTCGAGGAGGCGCTGGTAGAGGGGATAGTCGAAGGGCGGATCCGGGTCCTGGGGACCTCCGCGGAATTCGACGACACCCTCAGCAGGGTGGTTGGCCGAATCCGTGTAGGCCGCAACTGATATTGCCGAAGCAGGAAAAACAACAATGGCAGATAACGATTACAGCTTTGGAACCCGGAGTGATCCGCCTGCGGATAAGGACAACCGGGCGGATTACCGGCTAACGGCCCGGGCACGGGCGATTCTGGAACTTGAATCCGGCCTGCCGGAAGAGGCAGAGTTCGAGGCAAGGGAGTTGGTCTGCGGCATTCGCGACATCTCAGCGAGCGGTCTGTGCCTGTCCTCAGGCGAGCCCCTCTCACTGGACGCCCTGTTGCCGGCAAGGGTGTTCCTGGGCAATCACGAAGAGCCGTTTGGCTTAATGGTTGAGGTCGTCTGGTGTCGACCGAATGAGTCCGGCTTTCTGGTGGGGGTACGGATTATCGAGTCCGATGAGACCGCCTACGTTGAGTGGATGGAAGCGGTGGCCTCAGCGATGGCTCAGGACTGAAAAAGCCTGGCCCCGCAAAATGAAAAGAGCCGGCATCAAGCCGGCTCTTTCGGTTCCGGGTGAGGGAAAACTTACTCTTCCAGTTCGCCCATCCCGGTGATGTTGAAGCCGCCATCCACGTACATAATCTCGCCGGTAATGCCACTGGACAGGTTGGAGCCCAGGAATGCGGCGGCATTGCCCACTTCATCGATGGTAACGTTCCGGCGCAGCGGTGCACGCCTGGCGTTTTCGGCCAGCATCTTGCGGAAGCTCTTGATGCCGGAGGCGGCCAGGGTCTTGATCGGACCGGCGGAAATGCCGTTCACGCGGATGCCGTCACGGCCCAGGCTGGCAGCCATGTAGCGAACGTTGGCTTCCAGTGAGGCCTTGGCCAGGCCCATCACGTTGTAGTTCTGCAGAACCTTTTCCGCGCCCAGGTAGCTCAGGGTAATCAGGGAGCTGCCTTCGTGCATCATGCCGCGGGCACCCTTCGCCAGGGCGACAAAGCTGTAGGAGCTGATATCGTGAGCAACGCGGAAGCCCTCACGGGTGGTAACGTCGACATAGTTGCCGTCCAGCTCGTGTCCCGGGGCATAGCCCACCGCGTGGACGATGATGTCGATGTTGTCCCAGTGCTTGCCCAGTTCCTTGAAGACATTTTCGATTTCTTCATCGCTGGCGACATCGCAGGGGAAGGTCAGCTTGCTGCCCCACTGTTCGGCAAATTTCTCAACCCGTGGCTGCAGTTTTTCATTCTGGTAGGTAAACGCCAGTTCGGCGCCTTCCCGGGCAAAGGCTTCGGCGATGCCGTAAGCAATGGACAGTTTGCTGGCTACGCCAACGATCAGTGCTTTTTTGCCACTGAGGATTCCCATAGGTCGTTCTCCCTGTGTTCCTGATTTTGGAGCATTATCCCTGAGTGCTCTGGACGGGGTAACGCTCAAATAGTCGTAGTTGTGTTCTGGTAAAAGAACGCGGCATTCAGCAGTTCACGGGTGTAGTCCGCTTGGGGTGTATGGAAAATCCTGGCCGCGTCACCATACTCCACGATCTGGCCATGTTGCAGTACCAGTAATTTATGACTGAGGGCACGCACAACAGCCAGATCGTGGCTGATAAAGATATAGCTTAGACCATAACGGGTCTGAATATCTTTTAACAGTTCAATGACCTGCTTCTGTACCGTTCGGTCCAGGGCCGAGGTGGGTTCGTCCAGTATGATCAGATCCGGCTGCAGCACCAGCGCCCGGGCGATGGCAATGCGCTGGCGCTGGCCACCGGAGAATTCATGGGGGTACCGATGCCGCGCCTCAGGATCCAGACCAACGTCGGTCAGCGCACGTATTACTTTCTGGTCGTGTTCGGCGGCGTTATCCGCATCGTGGATCTCCAGACCCTCCCGGACGATCTCGGCAATGGACATTCTCGGGCTCAGACTGCCAAAGGGATCCTGGAAGACAATCTGGACCCGCCGCCGCCAGGGTCGGAATTCCTTCTGGTTCAGGAACGCCAGTTCCTCGCCCGCCAGGCGGATACTCCCGGTGCTGGCGGTCAGTTTCAGCAGGGCGTGGCCAATGGTGGTCTTGCCGCTGCCGCTTTCCCCGACAATGCCCAAGGTTTCACCTCGGTTGAGTTCGAAACCCGCGCTCTGCACGGCGTGGAAGGATTCTTTCACTTTGCCCAGCAGGCTCTTCCGGATGGTGAAGCGGACATCGAGTTTTTCGACGGTCAACAAGGGCTCCGCCTCTTTTCCGAGGGCGAGGGGCGCCTCCGGCGGTTCGGCGTCCAGCAATTTCCGGGTATAGGCGTGTTGCGGGCTGGCGAACAGGGTGTCGGTATCGGCCTCTTCCACCAGTTTGCCCTGTTCCATGACCGCCACCCGATCCGCGTAGCGGCGAACGATGGTCAGGTCATGGGTAATCAGCAGGATGGCCATCCCCAGTTTTTCCTGAAGGCTCCGGAGCAATTCCAGAACCTGTTTCTGAACAGTGACATCCAGCGCTGTCGTGGGTTCGTCAGCGATCAGCAGATCGGGTTCGTTGGCCAGGGCCATGGCGATCATCACCCGCTGCTTCTGGCCACCTGATAATTGATGTGGGTAGGCGACCAGCTTGGTTTCCGGATTCTGTATGCCCACCAATTCGAGCAGCTCCAGGCAGCGTTTTCTGGCCTGGGGTCCCCGCATTCCCTTATGAAGTTCCAGGGTTTCGCCGATCTGCTTTTCTACTGTGTGCAAGGGGTTCAGGGATGTCATCGGTTCCTGGAAGATCATCCCGATTTCCCGGCCACGAATCTGGCGCATACGCTTTTCGGTAGCCGCCAACAGGTTTTCATCCCGGTAGCGAATCTGCCCGCTGGGATAACTGGCGTGACGGGGATCCAGAAGGCGCAGAATGGAAAGCGCGGAAATGGATTTCCCGGAACCACTTTCACCCACCAGAGCCAGGGTTTCGCCCTCCCGAATGACCAGTGACAGGGACTCAACCGCTGCGGGGCCCTGATCGAAAGAGATCGAGAGGTCGGAGATCTGAAGCAGTTGGTTCATATCAGCTCTTCCTCGGATCAAACGCATCGCGTACCGCTTCGCCGACAAACACCAGCAGGGTAAGCATGAGCGACAGGGAGACGAAGGCAGAAATGCCCAGCCAGGGCGCATGCAGGTTGGCCTTGCCCTGGGCAATCAACTCACCCAGCGAAGGCGACCCGGAGGGCAGACCGAAGCCGAGGAAATCCAGGGAGGTCAGCCCGGTGATTGCGCCGGTGAGAATGAATGGCAGGAAGGTGAGGGTGGCCACCATGGCGTTGGGCAGGATATGCCGAAACATGATCTTGCGGTTGTCCAGTCCCAGTGCTCTAGCGGCTTTCACATACTCGAAGTTACGGGCCCGCAGGAATTCCGCCCGAACCACATCCACCAGCCCCATCCAGCTGAACAGCAGCATGATCCCCAGCAGCCACCAGAAGTTCGGTTGGACAATACTGGAAAGAATGATCAGCAGGTACAGCACCGGCAGACCGGACCAGATTTCGATAAAGCGCTGGCCCAGCAGATCGATTTTGCCGCCGTAAAAGCCCTGGATGGCACCAACAATAACGCCAACAATGCAGCTGGCGATTGTCAGGGTAAGACCAAACAGCACGGAAATACGGAAACCATAAATCACTCGGGCGGCAACATCCCGGCCCTGATCGTCGGTTCCCAGCCAGTTCTCGGCACTCGGTGGCGCCGGCGAAGGCACTTCCAGATCGTAATTGATGGTGTTGTAGCTGAAGCGGATTGGTGGCCAGACCATCCAGCCGTTGGCACTTATCTCGTCGGCGATGAAAGGGTCTCGATAATCCGCCTCGGTGGGCAGGAAGCCACCAAAGGTCTCTTCCGGCACTGACTGAACGACCGGGAAATACAGTTCCCCCTTGTAGGAAACAACCAGGGGTGAGTCGTTGGCGATCACCTCGGCCACCAGCGACAGCCCGAAAAGCGCCAGGAAGACCCACAAGGACCAGAAGCCCCGCCGGTTTCTCCGGAAATTACGCAGTCGCCTCTGCTGGATCGGAGTCAGGGACCGGAAGCTCACGCACCCTCCCGGCTTTCAAAATCGATTCGCGGATCGACCAGCACATAGGTGATATCGCTGATCAGCTTCAGGATGAGTCCCATCAGGGTGAAGATATACAGTGTGCCGAAGATCACCGGATAGTCCCGGTTCAGGGCCGCTTCAAAGCCGAGCAACCCGAGGCCGTCCAGGGAGAAAATCACTTCAATCAGGAGCGAGCCGGTAAAGAACAGGGCCACCAGAACACCGGGAAGACTGGCAATCACAATCAGCATGGCATTCCGGAACACGTGGCCGTACAGCACTTCCTTCTGGTCCAGTCCCTTGGCCCGGGCGGTCACCACGTACTGTTTACCGATCTCGTCGAGGAACGAATTCTTGGTGAGCAGGGTCAGGGTCGCAAAACCACCAATCACATTCGCGGTAACGGGGAGAGCCAGGTGCCAGAAATAATCGCCGATTTGCTGATACCAGGTGAGTTCGTCGAAATTCGAGGAAGTCAGGCCCCGAAGCGGGAACCAGTCGAAATAACTGCCGCCGGCAAACAACACGATCAGCAGTATGGCAAACAGGAAGCCCGGGATGGCATAGCCCACCACAATGGCGGAGCTGGTCCAGACATCAAACCTGGAGCCATCGGTAACGGCCTTTCGGATACCCAGGGGGATGGAGATGAAATAGATGATCAGTGTCGACCAGAGGCCCAGGGAAATGGACACGGGCATTTTGTCGAGGATCAGGTCGATAACGCTTTTTTCACGGAAGAAGGAATCGCCGAAGTTGAAGGTGGCGTAATCGCCGAGCATCTTGAAGAAACGCTCATGGGGCGGCTTGTCAAAGCCATACATCACTTCGATTTCTTTCAGGAGTTCATCGGGAATGCCGCGGGAGCCGCGGGTGTCGCCCGACGAATCCGCTACCTCGCCGCCGGTGCCGCCGCCCGAAGCCCGGGCCAGGGCGCTGCCGCCGTGGCCTTCCATCTCCGCAATAAGCTGCTCTACCGGGCCGCCCGGAGCGGCCTGCACGATAACAAAGTTGAGCAGCATGATCCCGATCAGCGTGGGAATGATCAGCGCCAGCCGCCTGAGTATGTAGATGCCCATTTAGCGGGGTGTTCCTCAGGGCTTCGCCCACCAGTTGTCCAGATCGAAGCCGTTCTTGGGCGTCTCGGCCGGACGTTGCAGATGGTTCCAGTAGGCGACGCGGTCGCTTCTCAGGTGCCAGTGGGGAATCACATAGTGGTGGTGCAGCAGGACCCGGTCCAGGGCTCGTACCCGGTGCACCAGCTCTTCCCGGTTCGGCGCCTGAATAACCTTGCCCACCAACTCGTCGATCACCGGGTCGCTGACGCCCATGTAGTTCCGTGAGCCTTTCGCATCCACGGTTGACGAATGCCAGTATTCCCGCTGTTCGTTGCCCGGTGAATCCGACTGGCCAAACACTTGAGTGATCATGTCAAAGTCGAATTCCCTGAGGCGCTGAATGTACTGGTTGCTGTCCACCAGGCGAACAGTGACATCAATGCCAAGGCGTCCAAGGTTGTTCTTGAAGGGCAGAACAACCCGCTCGAAACTCTTCTGGAACAGGAGAATCTCGAAGGCCAGCGGATCGCCGCTTTCGCTGTGCACCATCTTGCCATCCCGGATTTCGTACCCGGCTTTGGCGAGCAGCTCCATGGCGGTTCTCAGGTTCTGGCGCAGCCCCTGCTGCCCCTCGGTGGTGGGCGGCTGATACTCTTCGGTGAAGACATCTTCGGGAAGCTTATCCCGGTAGGGTTCCAGTATCTCAAGCTCCCGGCCTTCCGGCAGGCCCGAGGACGCCAGGTCGCTATTTTCAAAATAGCTGTCGGTGCGGGTGTACTGGTCGAAGAACAGATTCTTGTTGGCCCACTGGAAGTCGAAGCCGTAGGCCAGGGCTTCACGTACAAGCGGGTCGGAAAACACCTTGCGCCGGGTATTGAAGGCAAAACCCTGCATGCCTGATGGCCGATGGTGCTCTATCGCTTCTTTGTTGATGGTGCCGTTTTCGAACCGTTCACCGGTGTAGGCGGTCGCCCAGTTCTTGGCAGAGGATTCCAGCCGGAAATCAAAACTGCCGGCCTTGAAGGCCTCCAGGGCTACCGTGTCATCGGTGTAGTAATCGTAGGTAATCTCATCAAAGTTGAACCGGCCGTTACGGACCCCGAGGTCTTTCGCCCAGTAGTCTTCCACCCGTTCATAGTTGATGGACCGTCCTGCTTCGAATTCACCAATCCGGTAGGGTCCGCTGCCAAGGGGCGGATTCAGGCCATTTTTGCCAAACTCACGGTCGGCCCAGTAATGCGCCGGCAATATGGGCATCTGGCCCAGGATCAGCGGCAGCTCGCGGTTGCTGGTGTCGCTGAAATCAAAACGGATGCGGCGCGGCCCCTCAACGGTGACGGAACTGACGTCGGCGTAGTAGTTGCGAAAGAAGGGGTGGCCCTTGGTGGTGAGGGTGTCGAAGGAGAACTTTACATCCTCGGCGGTGATGGCTTCGCCATCGTGGAAGCGGGCCTGTTCCCGCAGGTTGAACACCACGTAGCTGCGGTCTTCCGGGGTTTCCAGAGATTCGGCAATCAGGCCGTAGGCCGAGAAGGGCTCATCGTCGGAGGATTCCAGCAAAGTGTCGTAGAGGTAGGTGCTGATTCCTGCCGCGGCCACGCCCCGGATATCAAAGGGGTTAAAGGAATCGAAGCCGTTGGCGACGACCGCCATTTTCAGGGTACCGCCTTTCGGGGCGTCCGGATTCACGTAATCGAAGTGGCTGAAACCTGCCGGGTATTTGGTTTCGCCGTGCATGGCAATGCCATGGGTTGGCATTGCCTCTTCGGCGACGGAAAACGGAGAGATGAGCGGTGTGGCAATAATCGCCAGAACTGAAAAAAACGACGTAAGGGATGAGGCTTTCCGTGTTCTTGTCATAAGTCTCGCACGTCAGGGACTGTTTCGGATATCAACGTAGAGTACCAGACTTTGCCCGGGTTGCAGATAACGGGCGGTATTCAGGTCGTTCCAGCTTGCGATGTCCCGCACATTCACGGAAAACCGGCTGGCAATCCGGGCCAGGGAGTCGCCTTTGCGCACCCGGTAGCCAACCTTCCGGACCATCGCTTCTCCGCGGCCACTGTTGGCGGCCACTACGGTGGGTTGAGTGGTCTTGGACCAGATAACCAGTTCCTTGCC
The DNA here is from genome assembly GCA_003030785.1 of Marinobacter sp. B9-2. GTDB lineage: Bacteria > Pseudomonadota > Gammaproteobacteria > Pseudomonadales > Oleiphilaceae > Marinobacter. The sequence goes on from PYVH01000027.1 coordinate 14,938, forward strand.
GGGGATGAGGGGGTCGCCGGGCGCCATGCCATTCCAGGCAGCAACTTCACGCACCGAAACCCGATGTTCCCGGGCGATATCCCAAAAGGTATCGCCTTTGCGAACCGTGTAGCGCACCTTGTTGCCGTTACGTTTCCGGTCCTGCTTGCGCTCAAGCCGCTGGGAGGCACTGAGGGCGTAGGCATCGCTGCCCTTGGAGGCTGAGGGGATCATCAGGCGTTGGCCAATCCGGATCAGGTCACTGTTCAGGTTGTTGACCTGCTGGAGTACGGACGGCGTTGTCGAGAATTTACGGGAAATCGAATTCAGGCTGTCGCCGGACTGAACCTCATAATTACGCCAGGAAACTCGCTGATCGGCGGGAATCTTCGCCAGTGCCGTGCGGAAGGTTTCAGCGTTCTGAACCGGGACCAACAACCGGTGAGGGCCGTCCGGTGAGGTTGCCCAGCGATTGTAGGAAGGGTTGAGCAGGTAAATCTCATCAACGTCCACGCCCGCCAATTCAGCCGCCTGGGCAAGATCCAGCTGGGAGCCCGTGTCAACGATCTCGAAAAAGGGCTCGTCTTTCAGCGAGGGCAACTCGATGCCATAGGCCTCGGGATCATCAAATATCTTCGCCAGCGCGATCAGCTTGGGGACGTAATGACGGGTTTCCCTCGGGAGATGCAGGGACCAGAAGTCCGTCGGCTTGTTGCTGTTCCGGTTGCGACGCATGGCGCTTGAGACCGTTCCGCCACCGCTGTTGTAAGCGGCCAGGGCGAGGGTGTGGTCGCCATCAAAACGGTTGGCAAGGCGATCCAGATAGGTCAGGGCGGCGTCGGTGGCGGCGATAACATCCCGACGCTCGTCGTGCCACCAGCTCTGGGTGAGGCCGAAATACTTTCCGGTCGACGGAATGAATTGCCAGAGGCCCGCGGCCCGGCCGTGGGAATAGGCGAAAGGATCAAACGCGCTTTCCACAATGGGCAGCAGCGCATATTCAGCGGGGAGGCCGCGCTTTTCGGTCTCGTTAACAATGTAATGCAGGTAACGGCTGCCCCGTTCAACCACCCGGTCGATGTAGTTCGGGTGGCGGGCATACCAGTTTAGCTGGTCCCGCACGCGCTCGTTGTCGATGTCATGGTCCAGCACAAATCCCGACCGGAGTCTGGTCCAGAGATCCTGCTCAACCACCTCTTCTTCTGCGTCTTTCTGGACCGGATTGTCGAGCTTCTCCCGGGCGTCCCTGGCGGCCACCTTCAGTTCCGGTGCAATGGCCTCATCGAGGGGTTCGTTACGGGCAGCATCGCCGTTTTCACCGGTCTCAACAGCCTTCTTCAGCCCCTCATCACCTGCGGCAACAGTGACTTCCTGTGTGTTCAGCGGGTTTTCCTCACCCTGACTGATCAGGCTACTGCAGCCACTTGCGAGGGCTCCGGTAAAAAACAACAACGACAATCGTCCTACCGACATAAAGACATCCGGTTACAGGTTGAAGCCGGATTCAGAGTCTGAAAAACCGGCATATTGAACAATTTACGGTCACAAAGTTGAAACGATTCTATGGGACCGCTTTTCAAAGGGTCAAGAAACCTCTCGTTACGGCTCTGAGAGGATTTGTTAAGTGCGTATCGCCGGGCGTCAGAAGTTGTCCTTGCCGTGGCGAACTGCCGCAAAAATGGCGTCATCGGAATCTGCCGGCAATCCATGACTGGCGCAGTAGGTACGGGCAGAGTCCACCACCGCCGGGTCGTCCCAACGCAGGAAGGGATTCAGCCGCTTTTCATTTTCGAGCACCGAGGGGACGGTTGGTTTTCCGGCATCGCGGGCGTCCTGACACTGCTGCTCGAAGTCCCGGAGCCCGTCATCTTCCGGCAACCAGCTACGGGCGAATCGGAGGTTCGCGAGCGTGTATTCATGGGCACAGTAAACGGCGGTTTTCCCTGGCAGGGCCCGCAGCGTCTGCAGGGATTGGCGCATCTGCTCGGGCGAGCCCTCGAACAGGCGGCCGCAACCACAGACAAAGAGAGTATCGCCACAGAACAGGACCGGCCGGCCTTCAACCTCGACATCGGTGAAATAGGCAATATGGTCCAGAGTATGGCCTGGCACGCCCAGAACCTGGAAAGTTATGTCTTCCCAGATCACCTCATCGCCGGGGTGAACCAGATTGGTGCTGCCTTTGAACGGCGACTCGGCGGGGCCGGTCACACGGCAATCCGGAAAACGGGAGACCAGCTCTTTTACACCACCAACGTGATCCGGGTGGTGATGGGTCACCAGGATGGTATCCAGGGTCAGTCCGTTCTCGGCCAGGTGGTCCAGGACTGGTTGGGCCTGCCCGGGGTCCACAATCAGCGCTTTATCGCTGGAGGGGTCGGAAAGACACCAGATATAGTTGTCACTGAACGCGGGTATGGCGGAAATGGTCAGCATAGGGGCCCCACATGTGCGTATCAAATGTGACTGATATGATAGAGCATTAAATACAAGGCCCCAACCTCAGGTTCGGGCTTCGGGGAGTGGCGCATTGGTGAGTGAATCCGACGCAGTTGATTTTTCTGCCAGGCATGAAAGCTTTGAACGCTGGTTCCAGACCCCTCTGGGCCGGTCTTTGCTGGCGGACCAGAGGCGGTTTGTGGACGCGGAACTTCAGCATCTGACCGGTGCCAGACAGTTGCAGGTGGGGATTAGCCATCGGCTTCCACTGGCGACGGGCACGGATTTCTCCCAGAAGATCATGACAACACCCCGGTGGAATCCCCACATACCCGACGGTGTTGCCATCTGCGATGCCGATGAGCTGGCCTTTCCCGGGGACTCCATGGATCTCGTTGTGCTGCACCATACCGCAGACTTTTCACCTTACCCCCACCAGGTAATCCGGGAGGCTGCGCGGGTACTCCGGGGAGAGGGCACCATGGCGTTGATTGGCTTCAACCCGCTCAGCCTCTGGGGTGCACGAAAGCTGATTTCCAGAAGCAACGAAGGCCCCTGGGGCGGACGGTTCCTGCTGCGGGGTCGCATGGAAGACTGGCTGCACCTGTTGGGTTTCAATGTTGAAGCCTCCGTTACCCGGTTTTTCAGAACGCCCCTGCAACGAAGCGGTCGCAAGGCCGTCAGTCGGGTTGACGCCCGCCTTTCGGGAAACCGGTTCCTGCCAGTGGGTGCCTATTACTGTATCCTTGCCAAAAAACGCGTGCATGCCCGGCTTCCGAGGCGGCCCGTCTGGCGACAGAGCAAGGTCATGACCCTGCCGGGCACCGGAACGGTGGGCGCTTCACGTGGCTGCAGTCGTAACGGCTCACCCGTTAACAGGTTGAAGTAACTTATCAATAACCGAACCAGGAGACCGAATGGCCGGTAAGGTAACCCTTTATACTGATGGCGCCTGCAAGGGCAATCCCGGCCCTGGCGGCTGGGGCGTGGTCTTGCGCTATGGCGATAACCGCAAAACCCTGCACGGCGGCGAGGCACAGACCACCAACAACCGGATGGAACTTATGGCGGCCATCCGGGGCCTCGAGGCCTTGAAACGCCCCTGCGAGGTGGAACTGTTCACCGATTCCCAGTATGTCCGCAAAGGCATCACCGAATGGATGTCGGGCTGGAAGCGCAATGGCTGGAAGACATCGGCGAAGAAGCCGGTGAAAAACGAGGATCTCTGGCGTGAGCTGGATTCGGAAGTGGCCCGGCACAAGATCAACTGGCACTGGGTAAAAGGGCACTCGGGTGTTCCTGACAACGAGTTGGCGGATGAACTCGCCAATCGTGGGGTTGAAGAGCTTGCAAACGCATAAACGTTTTACCGACACACGCAGATAATCGGGTACAGGTAATGAGACAGATCGTACTGGATACAGAAACCACGGGCATCGACCCGGCCGAGGGGCATCGGATCATCGAGATCGGCTGTGTGGAACTTATGGAGCGCCAACTCACTGGGCGGAACTATCACGTCTACATCAATCCAGACCGGGAAGTTGAGGCTGAAGCCATAACCGTTCACGGCATCACCAACGAGTTTCTGGCCGACAAGCCGCGATTTGCCGAGATCGCAGACGAATTTTTTGAGTTCATCAAGGGGGCCGAACTGGTTATCCATAATGCCGCGTTCGACGTTGGCTTTATGGATTCTGAATTCGCCCGCCTGAAGCCGGTGCGAAAGACCGCCGACCACTGCGGCATTGTCGACTCCCTCGCCATTGCAAGAGCCCGACATCCGGGCCAGAAGAACAACCTGGATGCCCTGTGCAAGCGCTACGGCGTGGATAACAGCAACCGGGACCTGCACGGCGCCTTGCTGGATGCGGAGATCCTGGCCGACGTCTATCTGCTGCTGACCGGCGGCCAGACAGCCCTGTCGCTGGACGCCAATGCCGAGAACGGTGGGGGCAACGGTGGAATCCGGCGACTTCCGGAGGACCGGGAATCGCTTTCAGTCGTTCGCGCTTCCGCGGCCGAAAGCGAAGCCCACGAGGAGTTCATGTCCATGCTCGAAAAACAGGCGGGCGAAACGGTGTGGGGCAAACTCCAGAGCGTGGAATGAGAACTGGGTCAGCCTGTACCAAATGTTACATTCCGCCTTTCTTGAGGTACTTGAGTTTTATGTTATAAGTAATGATAAGTTCGCCAGTTTTTTGCGAACTGGCTTTGGCCGGAAAAGGGGTTAACCGGCCCAGAACAAAAAGGCCTGGTCCGCTATTGCCGGACCAGTGACCACCAAAGAGGATGCGGTAGTCTCCGCAACATTAACGGGAAGCGTTTATGGTTCAGTCGTCTCTCGCGACGAAATCGCAGTCGTTTGATCTGGTCAAAAGTGAAATAGAACAGACCATCAAGCAGGCAGAATCCAGCCTTGAACGCTTTCAGGAAAACCGCGAAAGGGGTGAGGATCTCCAGAACTGTGTTGATTTCATCAATCAGTTGCGGGGCATTTTTATCCTGGTGGAACTTCGTGGCGGAATCCTGCTCTGCCAGGAAGCGGTCACCATGGCCAACGATGTGCCGGTTGGCGCCAACGACGACAAGAACATCCTCCTAACCACCCTCAACAGCGCCCTGTTTATCCTCCGCCGCTACGTGGAGTATTACCACCAGCAACGGGAAGATCATCCCGAGCTTCTTCTGCCTGTGATCAATGAGCTTCGGGAGGCCCGTCGGGAAAAACCCTATCCCGAATCCTGTTTTTTCGATGTGGATGTCAAGGAACGCCCGGATTTCTGCGCCGGCCTGTCTTTGCAGGCGTCTGAGGGTGATGAGGCGGATTACGAGATTATGGCCCGCCGCATGCGCCTGACCTTCCAGGTAGCGCTTCTCGGCATTCTGCGTGACCGAAACGACGTGGTGAACAAAAAGCTGATCGGACGCTCCGCCCGCGGTTTGGCCCGCCTGTGTCAGGGTGCGCCCATGGGGCAGATGTGGTGTCTGGTCGGCATAGTGGCCGACACCATGCTTGACCGGGCGATGGTCTTTAACAAGGCCCGCAAGCGCATGTTCATGCGGATCGAAAAATACGCCCGCGAAGTGGTGTACGTGGGTAAAGTCGCCACCGGCAAGGACGCGCCGGATTCGCTGATCCGGGATCTGGTGTATTTGCTGTACCGTAGCGGTTCCGCGAACCCTGAAGTGACCGAAGTGCTGTCTGCATACCACCTCGCGCCGGCCGATTTTCCGGATTCCATGCTCGAGGCCCATTCCCGCAGGTTGTACGGTCCCGGTAGCGATGTCCTCAAATCGCTGGCGGAAGCCCTGCAGGATGAACTGAACCAGTTGAAAGACAAACTGGACATTATTGAGCGTGGTATCGAGCCGGATCTGGCCGAACTGTCTTCCATCGCGGATGCCCTTGAGCGTCTGGCAAACACGCTCGTGATGCTGGACCTGAACAAGCTGGCGGGCATTGCCCGGGAAGAAGCAGGCAAACTGCGAGGCTGGGAAGAAGAATCCCGATTGCCGGGCGATGATGAACTATACCGCCTGGCGGACTCCGTGCTTGGTATTGAAGACGCCGTCATGCAGATCGTGACCCGGGGTATTACGTCGGAAACCGATGCTCTGGCCGGCGGCGAACGGAAGCGGGAAGAGTCGGTGTATCTCCGGGAGGCGCTCTATGTGGTTGCCGATGAAGCCCGTGGAGCGCTGACTCTGGCAAAGCGTGCGATTACCGCCTTCATCGAATCCGACTACGACAAACTCCACCTGGCCAACCTTCCGGCAACCCTCCACAGCATCTGGGGTGGCCTGCACATGGTCAATGACCCCGCCGCCGCAGGCGTTCTGGAGCGTGTGGCTGCGTCTATTCAGGAGCGTCTGCTGGATGCCAAGGAAGCTCCGGCAGCCCAGGTGCTCGAAGCACTTGCGGATGCGCTGACCTCGCTGGAATACTACATTGAGAGTATCGGCAAGAGTGAAGATCGCAATGTCGACCTGCTGAAACTCGCTGAATCGTCGCTGGACGATGTAGGTTTGTAATTCATGTCCCATATGCTCGCTACCATAGTGCTGGCCGCCGCAGGTGCCGTACTGGTGATAGCGGGCCTGCTGTTTTTCAGGCACCCCGGTTGGTTGCTGACCTGGTTAAAGGGGATGGCGGTGTTTGGCGTCATTCTGGCCGGTCTCTATGTGCTTGTGATCGCAGTGAACCTCACCAGCTATCATTCCCTGGTTGGCATGCAGACCGTTGCCACCATCTCCACACAGCGACAGGCCGATCAGATCTGGCAGGTGACGCTCAACAGCGACGGCGGTGTACCGACTGTGCGAACACTTCAGGGGGATCAGTGGCAGGTTGATGTCAGGATTATTCGCTTCTCGGGGCCCCTTCGCTGGCTTGATATTGCGTCAGGATACCGCCTGGAAAGGCTGAGCGGTCGTTATACCTCCCTGGAACAGGAGCGTTCCTCGCCAAGAACAGCCATTACGCTTTCCGAAGCAGTCTGGCCCGATCTCTGGCGGTGGGACCGGGAGGTCAACCTGCCGTTTGTGGAGGCTGTGGATGGAAATGCCACCTTCATGCCCATGCGGGATGGCGCAGTGTTTGATGTAAAGCTCTCTTCCTCGGGCCTGGTCTCCGTTCCCATGAATGAGCAGGCGAGGGCGGCCGTCCAGTTCTGGAATCAGTAGGCCCTTCGGGCCCAAAAAAACCTGCGTCGAAACGCAGGTTTTTGATGATGCTCAGCGGGGCCGATCAGCCCATCTTGAACAGCTCGCCCAGCTTGGTTGCCAGCATCATGTCGCCTTCAGCGCGCAGCTGACCAGCCATGAACGCCTGCATACCGTCGGTCTCGCCGGAAACGATGCCCTGCAGGGTTTCGGAATTCATGATCAGGGTAACGGAGGGATCGTCATGGGCGCCCTCGTGCATCTTGCAGGTGCCATCATTGATGACCAGGTGGTAGGTCTTGTCGTCTTCGATGTCGAACTGGAACACCAGGTCCAGGCCTTGCGCTGCGTCTGCGTTGAAATTCTGTTCGAGTTTTTCAAATACCTGAGCTACAGACATTGTTTTACCCTTTTGATGGTTGTCTTGTCATAACACGACGGCTTGATGTCCCTGGCTGCACGAGCCTGTTCGGGTGCCCGGGTGGAGCCGACCTCGCAATCCGACTTTATAGTGAGTGGTCGGTCCTGTCAAGATCGATCGAACGCTTGTTTTAATTTTTTTGCTCTCCTTATCACCATAAATTCGGTAAGTTACACTCTTGTCCTTGCACACTGAGTTGGAGAAGCACTTTGGAGTTCCTGACAGAATACGGTTTGTTTTTAGCCAAGATCGTTACTTTCGTAGTGGCGGCCCTGGTGGTGATCTCTGTCATCATGTCCGCGGCCCAGAAGGATCGGGGCGATCATGAGGGCGAGGGAGAGCTCAAGATCCGGAAACTGAACGAAAAATACGAGAAACTGCGTGAGGCCATTCAGGCACGGCTGATGTCTGGCCCGCAACGCAAGGCATTCCACAAGGCCCGGAAGAAACTGGAGAAGGCCGAGAAAAAAGCGGCCAAGGCCGCGAAGGATACCGGCGAGCAGGATGACAGCCGCAGCCGCGTTTACGTCCTCGATTTTGACGGCGATATCAAGGCCAGCGATACAGACCCGCTTCGGCGTGCCATTACCGCGGTACTGAGCGTTGCTGATCCGGAGAAAGACGAAGTTGTCATCCGTCTGGAAAGCGGCGGCGGGCTGGTCCATTCCTATGGCCTTGCAGCCGCCCAGCTGGACCGGATTCGCAGCAAGGGTGTGCGCCTTACTGCCTGTGTCGACAAGGTCGCGGCCAGCGGTGGTTACATGATGGCCTGTGTTGCCGACCGGATTGTTGCCTCGCCGTTTGCCATTCTTGGCTCCATCGGCGTGGTTGCCCAACTGCCCAACTTTCACCGTTTTCTCAAGAAAAACGATGTCGACTTCGAAGTGCTGACCGCCGGCGAGCACAAGCGCACCATGACCATCTTCGGTGAGAACACCGACAAGGGCCGTCAGAAATTCCTGGAAGACCTTGAAGACACCCACGGTCTCTTTAAAGAGTATGTGAGCGAACGACGTCCGGACCTGGATATCACCGCGGTTGCCAATGGCGATATCTGGTTTGGCAAGCGGGCGCTGGAGGTAAAACTGATCGATGAGATCAAGACCTCCGACGAATATCTCATTGAAGCCTGCGACCGCGCAGACGTAGTCTCAGTGGCATACCAGCGCAAACGGACCCTTCCGGAAAAGCTCGGATTGGCAACCAGTGCAGCGCTTGAACACACGGTCTGGAAAGTGCTGGGTGCCTTCCGCAACCAGAAGTTCCAGTAGACCACTGAAAACGGGGAACAATGATGACAACCAATACCGAATTCAAAGCCTGGCGTGTTGAAGAGCAGAACGGTGAGTATGTCGGCGCCGAGAAAACCCTGAGCACCGGCGACCTGCCCGATGGCGAGGTCCTGATCCGGGTCAGCCACTCCTCGCTTAACTACAAGGACGCGCTGTCAGCTTCCGGCAACAAGGGTGTCACCCGTTCTTTCCCCCATACACCGGGCATCGACGCGGCCGGTGAGGTTGTTGACTCTGCCACGGGCACGCCGTCGAACGACAGCCCCGTGATCGTGACCGGCTACGACCTGGGCATGAACACCGACGGTGGCTTTGGCGAATACATCCGCGTTCCTGCCGCCTGGTGCGTCCCCATGCCTGACGGGTGGAACGCCCGCACCGCCATGATCTATGGCACCGCCGGCCTCACCGCCGGGCTTTGTGTTCAGAAACTCCTGACCATGGGCGCCAAACCGGAGCAGGGCAAAGTCGCCGTTTCCGGCGCCTCTGGTGCCGTCGGCACCGTTGCGGTGGAACTGCTTTCCAAGCTAGGGTTCGACGTCGTCGCCATCAGCGGCAAGGCCGACCACGCGGACGATCTCAAGGCTCTGGGCGCCAAGGAAGTGGTGGGCCGTGAAACCCTGGCGGAAGAAAAGAAGCCTCTCGTTAAACCTGCGTTTGCCAACGCTGTGGATACCGTGGGCGGTGGCCCGCTGGCCGAACTGCTCAAGCAGATTCAGCCTGGTGGCTCTGTCTCTTGCTGCGGCCTTGTCGCCGGTCCAGGTCTTCAGACCACCGTGCTGCCGTTTATCCTGCGAGGCGTGAATCTGCTGGGTGTGGATTCGGTTGAGATTCCGCTGGCGGAGAAAGAGGCCGTGTGGAAGAAGTTTTCAGGAGAGTGGGCGTGTCCGAAGACCGAGGCTTCCGCTCGTGATATCGGTCGTGGTGAGCTCGATGGGGCGCTGAAGGCGTTCTTGAAAGGCGAGTCAGCCGGCAAGATCGTTTTGGATCATTCGAAGTAGGCGCTTGTAGTCGGGGGTGTTTGTCGGATTACGGCTTTGCCTAACCCGACAAACAGTACTCAGAAGGTTGTATAGAAGAGAGAGGACTCCCTGCTAAATCAAGACGCCCGGCGCCGGAATAGCGGAACGTCGGTGTCGGTCGCGGCCTGGTAGCCCTGACTGAAGAAGTTCAGGCACTTCTGCGCCTTGGTGATGTCCTTGTCGGCCCTCAGAACATAGGCATCAAATCCGCAGCGCTTCATGAACTGCAACTGGTCCAGCAGCACGTCGCCGATGGCACGCAGTTCGTTCACATAGCCAAAGCGCTCCCGCAGCAACCGGCCAATGCTGTAGCCCCGGCCATCACTGAACTTCGGGAAATTCACCGCAATCACCGGCAGTTCATTCACGTGACCCTCCAGAATCTCCGGCTCATCGTGGCTGTCGAACCACACGCCGATATCCTGCCGCCCGGTGAAATGCTCATAGCCGGCAAGCCACAGGTCCGCGGGAATCAGCGCCGGCTGGTCCGCCGGAATGTCCAGCGATTCGCCTTCGGCCGGGCGGGGCACAACAACCCAGTTATCCTCACGGATACTGCCATCTTGTGAAATTACGTTAGGCATAAACCCGCTCCTTGAAAGGATCAATTCCTACACGGCGATAGGTATCCAGGAAGGTTTCCTCTTCCGTGCGCTTATCCACGTAGACGTCAATGATCTTGGAAATCACCTGGGGCATCTCGTCCCGTGCAAATGACGGCCCCAGAATCTTGCCGATTGAGGCGTCATGATGGGATGAGCCGCCAAGGCTGATCTGATAGAACTCCTGACCTTTCTTGTCGACGCCAAGTACACCGATATTGCCGACATGGTGGTGCCCGCAGGCATTCATGCAGCCGGAGATGTTCAGATCAATGTTGCCCAGGTCGTACAGGTAGTCCAGGTCATCGAACTGCCGCTGGATGGCCTCCGCTACCGGAATGGACTTTGCGTTGGCCAGGGCGCAGTAATCACCGCCAGGGCAGCAGATAACGTCCGTCAGGGTGTTCAGGTTTGCGGTACCGAAGCCCATTGGGGTAATGGCCTGCCACAGTTCCAGCAATCGGTCCTGGCGCACGTCTGCCAGCACAACATTCTGCTGGTGAGTTACCCGGATTTCGCCGAAGCTGAACTCGTCTGCCAGCTCGGCAATCTGTTCCAGTTGCTTGTCACTCACGTCTCCAGGAGGCGTGCCGGTCTTCTTCATTGTCAGACTGACGATGGCATAGCCCGGCTTTTTGTGAGTGTCCACGTTGTGGGTAAGCCACTGGTCGAATTCCCGGTGCTCGAACCGCTGGCTGGCCAGAAGATCCGTGGCATTGTCCAGATTCGCGTAATCCGGCTCGGTAAAGTAAGCCTGGATGCGTTGAACCGCCTCCGGGGTCAGCCGGGTGGGGGAATCCTTGATGTGCTGCCACTCGGCTTCCACCTTTTCGGCAAAGCCCTCCGGGGTCAGGGCCTTGACCAGGATCTTGATACGGGCCTTGAACTTGTTGTCGCGCCGGCCATAGCGGTTATAGACGCGCAGCACCGCTTCCAGATAGGTCAGCAGATCCATCTCCGGGAGGAATTCGCGAATGACCGGCCCGACCATGGGGGTGCGGCCCAGGCCGCCGCCCACGTGGACCCGGAAGCCCAGCTCGCCGGCTTCATTGCGTACCATTTGCAGGCCGATGTCGTGCACCTGGATGGCGGCGCGGTCGGTGTGCTCGGAAGCATTTACCGCAACCTTGAACTTCCTGGGCAGGAAGGCGAATTCCGGGTGAAACGTGGACCACTGCCGAATGATTTCGCAGTAAGGGCGAGGATCAGCAATCTCATCCGACTGAACGCCGGAGAACTGGTCCGTGGTGGTGTTTCGAATGCAGTTGCCGCTGGTCTGGTTGGCATGCATTTCCACTTCCGCCAGCTCCGCGAGGATGTCGGGAACGTCTTCCAGTGCGGGCCAGTTGAGCTGCACGTTCTGGCGCGTGGTGAAATGCGCGTAGCCCTTGTCGTAGTCCCGGGTGATCCGGGCAAGCCGGCGCAGCTGGTCCGAGCGCATCATGCCGTAGGGAACACAGATCCTGAGCATGGGGGCAAGGCGCTGAACGTACAGGCCGTTCTGCAGGCGAAGGGGAAGAAATTCGTCTTCAGCCAGCTCTCCGGCCAGGGCCCTCTCGGTCTGGTCACGGAACTGGGCAACCCTCTCGGCAGCCATTTGCCGATCGTGTTCATCGTATACGTACATAGTGGGAAGATCCTGCTTGAAAGCGACATATCCAGGCCAACGGCCTTATATCTGAGGGGAAGGATAACAGCGGGTTTTTATTCTTAAAATGATTATTTCAAAATATGTTTATCGATTCAGGCGATAAGCAAGCGGAACAATGGACTGGACGAATATCAATTAAGTGCTTAACTTAAAGGACAAGAAAAATACGAGATCAAACTCGGAAAGAGGAACAGACATGAAAAAGACCGTACGCTCTGACAGCCAGGCTGACGCCGTTGCCGCCGTTCTTTTGGTGGTTCTTGCTGTCGCATTCGCTGTGGTCTGGGTTGCTGGCCAGTAATTTTAATGACTGGCCAGAACCAGGTTCACGATTACAATCAGACCCACCACAAAGCCGGCGGTGAACAGAATGCCGGCGATGATGTAGGGCCATGGGCTGTGGCTTGAAAAGTCCTCTTCCCGGCGCTTGTCGGACTGAACCCCGAAAGCGCCGGCGAGGATGCTCTGCATGATTTTCAGAACGCCCGGTCCTCGTGGCTTCTGTTGATCCTTTTTTTCTGCCTCTGAAGACTCAGTCATACATCTGCCCCTGAACGTTGTCCGGTCCGAAACTTATTCCGCTGGATCGTAGGCCAGGCTTGGCGCCAGCCAACGTTCCGCTTCGGCCTTGGAAATGCCTTTGCGTTCAGCATAGTCTTCAACCTGATCTGCGCCAATTTTCCCGACCGCAAAGTACTTGGATTCGGGGTGCGCGAAGTACCAGCCGGACACGGCCGCGGTCGGATACATGGCGAAATGCTCGGTCAACTCGATGCCGGCTTTGTCCGTTGCCTCCAGGAGGTTGAACAAGGTGGCCTTTTCGGTGTGGTCCGGGCAGGCGGGGTAGCCTGGTGCCGGGCGAATACCGCGATACCGCTCCTTGATCAGGTCTTCGTTCGCAAGCTTCTCATCGGTGGCGTAGCCCCAGAATTCCTGGCGGACGCGTTCGTGCATGCGTTCTGCAAATGCCTCTGCCAGACGGTCTGCCAGCGCCTTGACCATAATGGCGTTGTAGTCATCGTTGGCGTCCTTGAATTCCACCGAGAATTCCTCGGCACCGATACCCGTGGTAACGGCAAAGCCGCCCACGTAATCAACCACCCCGGAGCCTTCGGGCGCGACAAAATCAGACAGCGCCATCATCGGTTTGCCGGGTGCCTTTTCATCCTGCTGACGGAGGTGGTGCAGGGTGGTCAGTTCATCGGTCAGCGCCTCGTCGGTGTACACCACGATATCGTCGCCACGTCGGCTGGCAGGCCAAAAGCCGATCACGCCGCGGGCCGATACCCGCTTCTCATCAATCATCCGGTGCAGAATCTTCTGGGCATCGTCAAACAGGTGACGCGCGGCTTCGCCCCGCTTGGGATCGTCGAAGATCGCCGGATACTTGCCGGAAATGTCCCAGGACATGAAGAAGGGTGTCCAGTCGATGTAATCCACCAGCTCATTGAGATTATATTCCTCGAACACCCGGATCCCGGTGAATGCCGGCTTCGGAGGCTGGTAGCCTTCGAACGAGATGTCCGGGGCGCGACCGCGGGCTTCCTTCAGGGAGACCAGTTTGGTTCGGTCGCCCCGGTTCTTGCGGCGCTCGCGGATCTCGTCGTATTCCGTGCGGGCAGCTCCCACCAGATCCGGTTTCGCGGTTTTGCTGAGCAGCTGGGAGGCCACGTTCACGCAACGGGACGCGTCCGACACGTACAGGGCAATGTCGTTCTTGTACTGGGGCTCGATCTTGACCGCCGTGTGGGCCTTCGAGGTGGTCGCCCCGCCGATCATCAGCGGAATGTTGAAATCCAGGCGCTGCATTTCACGGGCCACGTGGACCATCTCATCCAGCGACGGTGTGATCAGCCCGCTGAGGCCGATAATGTCGACATCATGCTCTTTGGCGGCGGCCAGGATCTTGTCGCAGGGCACCATAACGCCGAGATCGATCACCTCGTAGTTGTTGCATTGCAACACCACGCCCACGATGTTCTTGCCGATATCGTGGACATCGCCTTTCACCGTGGCCATGAGGATCTTGCCCTTGGCTTTCTGGTCTTCGGTTTTCTCCGCCTCGATATAGGGAATCAGGTGCGCCACCGCCTGCTTCATGACACGGGCGCTCTTCACCACCTGGGGCAAGAACATCTTGCCGTCGCCAAACAGGTCGCCGACCACATTCATGCCATCCATCAACGGGCCTTCAATGACCTCGATGGGATGTGTGGCCCGCTGCCGGCAGGCTTCGGTGTCGTCCACAATGTAGTTGGTGATGCCCTTGACCAGCGCGTGTTCCAGTCGCTTTTCCACTGGCCACTCACGCCAGGCGAGGTCTTCCTCCTGGGTTTTACCGCCTTTGCCTTTGTAACGCTCGGCAATCTCGAGCAGCCGGTCGGTGCCATCGTCCCGGCGGTTCAGGACAACGTCTTCAACCAGCTCTTTCAGCTCCGGGTCGATCTCGTCGTAGATCACCAGCTGGCCGGGGTTCACGATCCCCATGTTCATGCCAGCCTTGATGGCGTGGTAGAGGAAGACCGAGTGAATGGCCTCCCGGACCACATCATTGCCCCGGAACGAGAAGGATACGTTGCTCACGCCACCGGAAATGGAGGCGTGGGGCAGGTTTTCACGAATCCAGCGAGTGGCGTTAATGAAGTCCACCGCGTAGTTGTTGTGCTCTTCGATGCCGGTAGCAATGGCAAAGATGTTCGGGTCGAAGATGATATCGGCCGGGTTGAACCCAATCCCGGTCAGAACATCGTAGGAGCGTTTGCAGATTTCGGTCTTGCGCTCATAGGTATCGGCCTGACCCTGTTCATCGAACGCCATGACCACCACGGCCGCGCCGTAGCGCATGCAGTCTCTGGCGCGCTTGATGAACTCCTCTTCGCCCTCCTTGAGACTGATGGAATTCACCACCGCCTTGCCCTGGATGCAGCGCAGGCCCGCTTCGATGACATCCCACTTGGAGGAGTCGATCATGATCGGCACCCGGGAGATATCCGGCTCGGAGGCTACAAGATTCAGGAAGGTGACCATCACCTCCTTCGACTCCAGCATGCCCTCATCCATGTTGATGTCGATGATCTGGGCACCGTTTTCAACCTGGTCCCGGGCAACGCTGAGGGCTTCTTCGTACTGCTCTTCCTTGATCAGTCGCAGGAAACGCTTGGAGCCGGTAACGTTGGTTCGCTCGCCCACGTTAATGAACAGAACGTTGTCGTCACCGGTGAACGGCTCGAGGCCGGACAGGCGCAATGCCTTCGGGCGCTCGGGAATCTTCCGGGGTGGGTACTTGGCGACCGCTTGGGCAATCGCTTCAATATGGTCCGGTCGTGAGCCACAGCAGCCACCGATGATGTTCAGGAACCCGTCGCGGGCGAAGCCTTCGATAATCTCGGCCATTTCCTCGGGCGTCTGGTCGTATTCACCGAACTCGTTGGGCAGGCCTGCGTTCGGGTGGGCGCTGACATAGGTTTCTGCCTTGGCCGACAGTTCTTCCACATAGGGGCGCAGGGCATCCGCACCCAGCGCACAGTTCAGGCCAACGGAAATGGGTTTGGCGTGCGCCACGGAGTTCCAGAAGGCTTCGGTGGTCTGGCCGGAGAGTGTGCGCCCGGATGCATCAGTAATGGTGCCGGAAATCATGATCGGCAGGGTGATGCCACTGTCTTCAAAATACTGCTGGGTCGCGTAGATTGCCGCCTTGGCGTTGAGGGTGTCGAAAATGGTTTCGATCAGGATCAGGTCGCAACCGCCTTCAACGAGGCCTTCGACCGCCTCGTAATAGTTGTCGACCAGGGTCTGGAAATCGACGTTCCGGTAACCCGGGTTGTTCACATCCGGGGAGATGGAGGCCGTGCGGGAGGTAGGGCCAACGGCACCGGCCACAAAGCGGGGCTTTCCCGGGTTCTTCGCGGTGTATTCATCCGCGATCTGCCGGGCCAGCTGGGCGGCAGCCACGTTGAGCTCTTTGGCAATCGCCTCCAGCCCGTAATCCGCCTGGGAGAGCTGGGTGGAGTTAAAGGTATTGGTCTCGATAATATCCGCGCCAGCGTCCAGGTAGTCCGCGTGGATATTGCGGAGCAGTGCGGGTTGGGTCAGGTTCAGCAGGTCGTTGTTGCCCTGGACCTCCCGCTCGTAGTCTGCAAACCGATCACCCCGGAACGCTTGCTCGTCCAGCTTCAGATTCTGGATCATGGTGCCCATGCCGCCATCAAGGATCACAATGCGTTCTTGCAGGGCCTTCTGGAGCTGGTCGAGACGGGTGGTGCGATCGGTCATAGGATTACTTCCGGATGTCGTTATTAACGCTGTATTAATTTCAATGGCGCGGGATCATAGCAAAAATGCCTGAGCCAGTCTTAGTACGAATGACGATTATCAATTGCCTTGCGCAAATGCCCGCCAATACGGGAAACTCATTACCCAGGTAAAGCCCGACTATTTTACTTGGTCTTTCATGTTCCCGCGAACTCCCTTAAAATGAATTCAAACTTTCAAACGGGTTGAAAACATGGCTCAGGTTACTGTGACAGATCCCGCACGGGATTATCTTGCACAACTTATCGAAAAACAGGACGTGGAAGGGATGGGGGTGCGTATCTTCGTCACCCAGCCCGGCACCAAAAATGCCGAGACCTGTCTGGCCTACTGCCCGCCCAATGAAGTGGTTCCGACGGACGAGCAGGTAGATCTGGACAAGTTCATCCTGTATCTCGACCACAACTCGGTGCCCTTCCTTGAGGAAGCGTACGTGGATTACTCGAAAGACCAGATGGGTGGTCAGCTGACGATCAAGGCGCCCAACGCGAAAGTGCCGAAGATTGATGACGATGCGCCCCTCCCGGACCGGGTGAATTATATTCTGGCGTCCGAGATCAATCCGAATCTGGCGGCCCACGGCGGCGATGTTTCCCTGGTGGAGATTGTCGATGAATCCGTGGCTGTGCTGCGTTTCGGCGGTGGTTGTCAGGGCTGCTCTGCGGTCAGCCTGACACTCAAGCAGGGCATTGAATCCACCCTGAAAGAGCGCGTACCGGAAATCACTGCCGTACGTGACGTAACCGACCACTCCTACACTGAAAACGCCTACTACCAGTAAGGCAGTCAGTCCCCCGTTTACCGCGTCCTACGGGGCGCGGTATCTGCTCCCGTCTGCCGCACTACCGGCATCACCATGGCTGCACGGCCAATGTTGTGACATTTCAATTACTTCATCATTCGTCGCATACACAGAAACATCAGGCAGGTACTATCCTGTTTGCCTGATGACGGCACTATTACCGGCTTAACCGGATTACATTCTCATACCGGGGTCAAACTTGTTCGACGTTGCGCTTCTGTCCGTGCCTCTCATGGCGGCCGTGGTTGGCTGGCTGACCAACTGGCTTGCCATCCAGATGTCCTTCTATCCGGTCCAGTTCATCGGCGTGGGTCTGGTGGGCTGGCAGGGGGTTATCCCCCGCAAGGCAGAGAAAATGGCGCACATCTGCATCGACAGGACTCTCCAACAGTTCGGCGATCTGAACGCCGTTTACCAGGAGCTTGAACCTGAGCGCATCGTTGAGCAGGTTATCTCCCAGGTGACCCCGCGGATGGACGAGTACATCGATGAAGTCATGTACGAGATTCAGCCCGTTCTCTGGGACAACCTGCCTTTGTTTGTCAGAAACCGGATTTACCAGTGGGCGAGGGAACAGTTGCCGTCCAGGATAGAGGAGCTGGTTGAGGATTTCGGCGACGATCTGGATGAACTGGTGGACCTCAAGGCCCTGCTCAGCCGGGAACTGCAGACGCATCCGGATATGATGAACCGGATCTTCCAGCAAGCCGGTGCCGTGGAATTGCAGTCCGTGATAAACCGCGGCGCGATTATCGGCGGCATCCTGGGAGCGCTCCTGGTGCCATTATGGACCCGCTACCCGGAGCCCTGGCTGCTGCCACTGGGGGGCTTTGTGGTTGGCTTTGTTACCAACTGGATTGCAATCAACCTGATCTTTGCTCCGCTGAGGCCCCGGCGGTTTCTGTTCTGGAAAATCCAGGGGCTGTTTCTGCGCAGGCAACCGGAGATCAGCGATGTCTGGGCAAAGCTGGTGGCGGAGGAGCTGATTACGGTCGAAAAAGTTGCCGATGCCATGATTAACGGTAGCCATGGCGACCGGACACGCGCAATCATCCAGAAACACCTTCGGCCATTGCTGGACAACTCTGTCATCATGAAGCTGACTGCTCAGGTGACCATGGGCATGACGGGTTACACCGAGCTGCAACGGGTAATGAACCAGAAGGCGGTGTTGGCGACCGGCGATGTGTTCAGTGATCCCGCGTTCAACCGGGAGCGGGCACCGGTAGTAGCAGAAGTGCTTTCCGACCAGATGAAAGCGCTGAAACCCGATGAGTTCCAGGACATTCTTCGTCCGGCGTTCCGGGAAGAGGAAGTACAGTTGATGCTCGTGGGTGGACTTTTCGGCGCCCTCGCAGGCCTACTTCAGTTTCTGTCCCTTGCAGGCTTTTGAGATTGCCTCAAGGCGTTAAAGGCAGTTAGTGGGGCGTGGTAGCCCGGCAATCCGGCAGGCGGTTTTTGCAGGCGTGCCGGGGAAAAGCTGCATCAGATAAATGCTGTTGCCCTTGTCCTCGCCCAGCGCCTCTTTAACAGCCTTCACGAACAACCGGTTGGACGGTGGCGACATTTCATGTTCCTTATAAAAAGACCGAAGGAACTGGATGATTTCCCAGTGTTTTTCGGTTAGCTCCAACTCATCCTCTGCCGCAATGGTTGCCGCGACAGTCTCCGTCCAGTCCTGGGCGTTTTCAAGAAAGCCTTCGTTGTTTCGTTCTGGCATTGCGTTACTGACCATGGTCTACCAACTGATTACCCGTTGTGCCTGCAAGGAAAGAGCGACCATCCCGTTGAAATCCACGGCGCTGGCGTTGCCTGTCAGGTGACCGAGCCCGCGGGCATCAGCGTCCGGTGAAAGGGCGAATAGCTTGCCGGCGTCGGGCAGCTTTGCGGCTGCAAGGAACAGCACGCCACCGCCGATAAGCAAGAGGCCATCCTCCCTCGAGACCATTTCAAGACACTTGGCCGCGCGGGGATGATCGGGGGATTTGTTCAGGATGTGTAATGTCTTGATGGCAGTCATGGTGGCTAACCTGCGAAAGCAGTGTGGTCATAATTGGTGAGCAGAACGGCATCGGCATCCACCAGGGTCACGCCTTCAATCAGCGAGTTCTCATCCAGTCCGTAGGTGTTGCATGCAGAACGATCGGCCAGGATCGCTTCAATACCGAAAATGGGTGCCGCTGACAGATTCTTCTCCACAGACTTCTGCCCAATACCGCCGGCTTCCTGAGCCTGTCTCAGCCAGTTAACGCCCGCCCCGGTGAACAGCAGTGATGCCGGCTGGTCAAAGGCTGCAAGCGAGAACGCCATATCCAGGGCTTCCCGCCCGGTCCACGCGCCATAGGGTGGCTGGTCAATCATGATCAATGTGCTCACGGTCAGTCTCCAGCGTGAAAGTAGAGTGTTCGTGTGGACTTGATCCGTCCTTCGACCCACTCTCCGAGACCGGCAATTTCAAACGGAGCGCGCAGATTGGCCGCCGGCAACTCATAGCGTTTCTGCTCGGTTTCGTTTACCAGGCCACGACGCAGCGCCGAGGCAATACAGGCAACGCCGGGAACGCTGTGGTCGGCCAGAAATTGAGACCACGCCTCAGACCAGTTGGTCTCGTCAGACGGCGGTGCGCAGAGTGCCGAGGCCAGGTGCACACCGTCACCGTATAGGAAAACCCGGTCAATGCGGTGGCCGGCGTCTACGGCAGCCTGTGCAAAGCCAAGGGCGGTCTGGGGCGCCTGGGACGAGTAGGGCGCGCCGGTAATTACCAGGGTGAAGGTTACAGAAGCAGTTTCGGCCATGATTCCTGTTGGTTCCTGATCTGCCGTGTACGAACTTTCAGTTTACCGAAAGCAAAAACCCCGGCAACTGCCGGGGTTTTCGAGCGGCTAATTCAGCCTGGTATCAATCTTCGCCACTGAACGCAGACAGCAGGTGCAGCAGGCTGACGAACAGGTTGTAGATGGACACATACAAGCCCACGGTGGCAATCACGTAATTGCGCTCACCACCCTTGATGATCTGACTGGTCTCAAACAGGATCATGATGGACGCAAAGATAGTGAAGCCAGCGGACACCGCCAGATGCAGGATCGAGCTCTCCATCAGGAACGCCAGCAGCATGGCACCGATCAGCACGAACGCACCAGCAGTCAGGAAGCTGGACATAAAGCTGAAGTCTTTCTTGGTGATGATCGCAGTGGCAGACAGGCCGACAAAGGCGACAGCGGTCAGCGTGAGTGCCTGGGCGACAATCGAGGAGGCGCCGGCAGCCACGAACGCACCGATGATCGGGCCCAGGGTGTAACCCATGAAACCGGTCAGGGCGAAGGTGGTTACGATGCCCCAGGGGCTGTTCTTCAGCTTATAGGTAGCGAACAGAAGACCAATGTAACCCACAATGGTGATCAGGAAGCCCGGGTGGGTCCCGTTCATGTTCAGGAATGCTGTGAGCGCCGAGAAGGCGAGGGTCATGCCGAGCAGCATGTAGGTGTTGCGCAACACCTTCATTGCATCATCGCTGATGCCTGTGGTCGCGCGCTCCGTCTGGGGAGCGGAATAGGCTCCCTGAGAGTTCTGAACGCCGAATCGTCTGTCTTCCATTGTCATCTCCGTTTATAACGACTGGATACTGTGTCCCATAATAGTGTCAGATACGCAACTTTCAATCATTTACGACAGGAAACCGCCTCCCGGATTCCATTAAAAACCGTTAATGTTGAAAAGTGCGGCGGGTTTTATGCAGAGCGTTGACAGCACAGGCAATTCCGGTATCATGCTCACCGCTGTCGCAATGGCGGCGAATGGAAAAACCGGTGGGCTGGCAGAGTGGCTGAATGCAGCGGTCTTGAAAACCGCCGAAGGTTAGTAGCCTTCCCGGGGTTCGAATCCCTGGCCCACCGCCATTTTTCCTCTCCTTTCGCTCTATCCCCCTTGTAGTTCCCCATTTCGCTTAATTTCCAGTGGTTTTCACGACTTGGAATTGCGTCACCTTACCCTCATTATCAGACCATGGGTATCGCGAGGGCTTGTTATGACAGACTCACAAACTACACAGACACCGGAAGCCGGTTCGACTGAACGTCGTGACAGGAAGTTTTCTGTGTCCGCAAATCGGGGAAAGGCCACTCACAAAGTCCGGTATGTGGAAGCCGGAGGGGCCGCTGTGGATACAGCTGAGTGCACGTTGTGTGAGTCTGTGCCGGATCTGTCTGCGGATAGTAAAGAGTAAGAGAAAGGCCGGAGCAGCTGATGCCGCCCCGGTTTTGAGACTGGGCCGGCTCAGAGATCCCGGCCCGGGTAGACCAGTTCCTTTTGCTCGTCGGCTCTCTGCTGACGTGCAGACAGGC
>PYVH01000247.1 GCA_003030785.1 Marinobacter sp. B9-2
GGTATTCACGGCTTCCGCGAACGCCCGGATGCCGCTGTCTTCCCGGAACCGGTAACTCTTGCGCAGCATGGCCACGGCCTGGTCCATGGGCAGGCCGGATGCGTCCACCAGAGACTCCGGTATCTGGCTGCCGGTCATGGCGGCCAGCCACTGTGCCGTTTGCGGGGTGTAGTGGGCCTGCAAGGCCCGCTGGCACAGTTCACCCAGTACCGCACCGGCATCCACCGAGGCCAGCTGGTCCTTGTCTCCAAGGAGGATCAGCTGGGCGCTGGCGGGGAGGGCATCGAATACCGACGCCATCAGGTCGACGTCCACCATCGAGGCCTCGTCGATCACCAGGATATCCACCAGCAGCGGGTTGTCGCGGTTATGGCGGAATTTGCGGGTATCCGGCCGGCTGCCCAGCAACCGGTGCAGGGTGGTGACCCTGGTGGGAATGTCAGCAAGCTCCACGTTGCCGGGCAGCTCGGCAAGGGGCAAGCGGCTGACGGCCCCACCGATCGATTCGTTCAGGCGGGCGGCCGCCTTGCCGGTGGGGGCGGCCAGACGGATGCGATATTTGCGGCCGGCCCGTTCGGGGGATTCCCCGGCGACCGCCTGCACGGCTGCCAGCAGATTGACCACCGTGGTGGTCTTGCCGGTGCCGGGCCCGCCAGTGATTACGGCGAAACGGTTGCGGGCCGCCAGGGCACAGGCCAGCTTCTGGTAATCCACCGGTTCTGACGACTGGAATAACTGGCCGAGGGCGCGGGACAGGGTTTGGGCCGGCCCGGATTCCGGGTCTGCCAGGGCGGACGGCAGAGCCAGGCGTTGCATGATGCCCTCGGCAATGCGTTGCTCGTAGCGCCAGAATCTGCGCAGGTAAAGCCGGGTCTCGTTCAGCACCAGTGGTGTTGTATGTGAGCAATCACTTACGGCGCAGGCCTTTACCAGTATGCTCAAGCATTCCGAGAGCGTCACAAAAGCAAGCACCTCGGCCGGTTTCGGCTGGTCCGGTCCGCTGCTACTGGAATCGGCGAGTGGCTCGTGAACCGACTCCTCCGGCGGCAGTGACAGGGTATGGCCGGCATCGGCAAGGAGATGGGCCAGATCCACGCAAACATGGCCACGGCCCACCTGATGTGAGACCAGTGCTGCCAGCAGCAGAACCAGTGGGTGCGGGCGTTCGCCCTGCTCTTCCGACAGCTCCCGGATCAGCCGGGCGAAACCCACATCCAGCGGTCGGATCCACTCCGCCTGCTGCCATTGAACCAGCAGCGCCTCGGTTTTATCCGGGCTGGTGAGCAGATCGTTGATATCGATGCTGGCATCACCGGCTGCCGTCATGGTCGACGTTTCCGGGGCAGTGTCCTCGGCGAACATATCAATCTGGTGGTCGG
>PYVH01000248.1 GCA_003030785.1 Marinobacter sp. B9-2
AAGTGCCTCGGCGACTGCTCCATCCGAAGCGCCGGTCAGTGGGCGTTCGCGTGCCGGATAACGCGATTGTGCAGGAACTGTTGGGCGAGCTTGGTGAGCCAATCATGAGCAGTACCCTGATTCTGCCGGGCGAGACGGATCCCATGACTGATCCCTACGAAATTCGGGATACTCTGGAACATGAGCTGGATTTGATTATTGATGGAGGATTCTGCGGCATGGAAGCTACCACGGTGGTGGACTTTACCGGGGATGCGCCGGTGGTTACCCGGGTTGGTAAGGGAGATCCGGCGCCATTCGATGTTTGATTGCCGTTATTTTTCCTGCTGTCAGGCACGGGCGTTCAGGTTGAAAGCGTACGCCCGGCTATTCCCCGCTGCTTCCATTTGCTCGGCACTGACCGAGCGCCGCATGGTGTCGTAACGGTGTACCAGGTCCTGCAGACCATTGAACTGCTGGTTCTCGCTGATCAGAGTGTCCAGTAGAGGGTTGTTCACCCCGTAGGCCTGGTTCAGTTTGAGCGCATTGTCCATAAAGTGCAGCGTTGGCTCGTTAACGCTCAGGCGATTGAAGGCTTCCTTGAAGTTCTTGTTCACGTTCAGGTCTTTTTCAATCTGGGCACGGGTGTTGTCCGCGATTTTCCCTTCGACCGCAACGCTGCCGTTTTCATTTTTGCTGACGTTCAATGCGGTTGCCGGGTGCAGATTGTATTCGGCAAGTTTGTGCCGCAGTGTTTCCCGAACGAAGGCAAGATCCTGCCCCACGGTCTGTTTGTAGTCTGTCATGGCCAGTCGGCGAGCTTTCAGGCGGGCGATGTCAGACTGGCTGTTTTCCGAAGGGGTGAAGCGGTCATCGCCAGGTGTCGCCTCGGTCTCTACAGTGTTCGTCTGGGTTTTGCCAGGCGCGCCGTCCGGCCCTGCAGGCGGGGTCTGGCGCTTTTCCATGGCCTGCTGGAACTGGGTGCTCGCCCGGATCAGAGAGGTCAGTAGGGACATGGATGGTTTTCCTCCTTCGGCCAACCGGTGTGGCTTCCGAACAATCTGCGATTGGAATAGCGGATACTTACCACCTTGCACTGCAGCTTTCAGGCCAACTTCGACGAGTCTTTAGTATGCTGCTCCCTTTCCTTTCTTTGGGCGTGAGAGACCTTTCCCGGATCTGATCTAAGTCAGGAAATAATTGACGCAAATCTATAAAGTTTGGCGACACTTAGCCGTCATTATGAATCGTCAAAACAATCTTCAAGCCGCCAGAAGAGCGGCCTCTGCGTCGGGTTACCATGAAAAAACACTACTCCATCCGCTTCCTGTTGCTTGCTGCCCTTGCGGCTGCCTTCTCCCTGGTGCTCGTGTTTACTGTGCTCTACAGCGCAG
>PYVH01000249.1 GCA_003030785.1 Marinobacter sp. B9-2
ATTCCTTTTTCAGCCTTTTTGCAATGGAGACTGACTTGAAAATTTGATGCTTTTATTTTTCTATGATGGTGGCTAGCTCTTTAATAACGTGGCTTTATTTTTTTGTGCTCGGTAGCTTGATGCTTTGGTTAACCAGTTAGCCAGCATCCATTTATTTATGAGAAGTGCGTGAATTAAATAAATCTGTCCACTTTTTTTGGGTTGTGATAACCGTGGGGCAGGTGCTTGCATTGGTGCTCAATGTAGAGGGCTCCCAAATGGTACTAAGGTACGAATAGACGTGGTGGATTAGAATATGTCGAGTTTGGATAAACTGTTATCGAGAGCGAGTTCATCTTTGAGCGAGCATGTTCCTGAACTCTCAGTAGAATTATTTGAAATGGCTGGCGATTTAGCTTGTGCACTCTTGGCAATGCTCGAACGATGTAATGGATTTTATGCGTTGGAAAGTGCTCTGCATGTGTTTTCGACGCGCTCTAGTCAGCATGAAATCAGCATTTTTGATTGGAATGAAAACTCTCTGTGGCGTGATGGGTATGACGGCTTGGTCGATGGCTGTCTATTTTTTGCTGAGGATATTTTTGGTGGGCAGTTTTGTATAAAAAATAATAAAATTTATACTTTTGACCCCGAAACAGGATCGCTAGAATTTTTGGCACAAGATATTGAGGAGTGGGCGCAACTACTAGTGAGTGATTATGAGGTGCTTACGGGGTATCCGTTGGCGCACCGATGGCAAAAAAAGAACGGTCAGCTTGCTGCTGGAAAACGCTTATTGCCGAAAATACCTTTTGTATTAGGTGGTGGGTTTGTATTAGATAATCTGTATTCGATTGATGCTGTCAAAGGAATGAAGCTTAGGGCTGATATTGCTCGTCAAATTAAAGACCTTCCAGACGGTGCTCAGATCAAGTTAAGGCTTGATAGCTGATTGTTTATTTCCGAGGAAAAAGGGAAAAAAGGGGGGGCAGATTTATTTTTCGCTTTCTTGGGTGAAGTCTTTCCAGAAAAAGGGAGCGGGGCTAAATAAATCTGTCCCCTTTTTTATGGTCCCCTTTTTTATGCTTTTTTATGTTGAGCAAAACATCGCAGTTGGGGTTGGCTCAAACGGCTTCGTGGTTCGAGCTAATCCAGTCGAGTGGTGTTCTTTGCTGTTCTGGTAGCAATAGTAAAAATAAAAAAAGTGGACAGATTTATTTAATTCTCCGAACTCTTTGTTACTTAAATAAATCTGTCCCCTTTTCCTCCAGATTACTTCTCCTACATGGCCATAGCTTTCCATCCATTGCCTCGTATCGCCCGTTTTAGGATCAAACTCCGTGGCGAAAGAAGCACCCCGAGTAGGTCCT
>PYVH01000250.1 GCA_003030785.1 Marinobacter sp. B9-2
AAAGGATTGCCATGTAGACCGCCAATAAGAATAATTTGAATAGCCAGTTTCCTCCACCTGCTCAGCAGGAAATTTACTTAACAAGTCTCGGCTTGCGAGACCCAATCCTTGTCCAACTAGGGAATTTTTACAAGAATTTACTGCAGGGGGATTTGGGTAAATCAGTGACTTATCGTACCGATGTCCCAGTAGTGACGATTATTGCAGATAAAATCACGTATTCTCTGCTCTTTGGTTTAGGAGCTGTCGCTATATCACTCCTGATTGGTGTGCCGCTAGGAATAATGATGGCCTATCGTAAGGGACGTTGGTTGGATCGACTTGGGACAGGCTACATCGTATTTGTTGTTGCAGTCCCAGCAGCCGTTTATTACTTAGTTATTCAAATGTATATTACAGAACTCTTTCAATTACCGATGCTGTTTGATGAATACAGGCCGATTACTTGGATTCTTCCACTTACGTCAATGGCATTGGCTCCAACTGCCTCCTACGCGATGTGGATGCGACGCTATATGGTGGATGAACTGAACAAGGACTATATTAAGCTAGCTAGGGCAAAGGGCGTAAAGGAGCGGACATTGATGTTCAAGCATGTATTACGTAATGCCTTTATTCCCATGGCACAATATTTACCTGCAACGATTCTGTTTACGATAACAGGCTCGATCTATATAGAGTCGTTGTATTCCATTCCAGGGATGGGGGGCCTGCTTGTGGATGCTATTCAGCGACAGGATAATACGATTGTGCAAGGCCTAGTGTTAGTGTTCTCTTCCCTTGGTATCATTGGACTTATTTTAGGGGATATTGCCATGGCACTTGTCGACCCTCGTATTAAATTAGGCAAGGGAGGGGGCGTGCGTTAATGGGGATGTATACAGATGAAATCAATAATATTTCAAATAAATCACGTGAAACCTTATTTGAATTTGCCGAAGTGGACGCAAGGCAGGCGGAGGAAACTGGCTATTCAAATTATTCTTATTGGCGGTCTACATGGCAATCCTTTTTGAAAAATCGACTGGCCGTTTTTTTATTAGTTGGGGTGATCATCATTGTTGGCTTTACGCTTCTACAGCCTTATTTACCAGCGCAAAAATCACCAACTGAAATTTACTTGGATGAACAAACGGGGATGCAGGCACGTAATATGGCACCTAATGCAGAATTTTGGTTTGGCACGAATTCAATTGGTCAGGATTTATGGTCTCGTATTTGGGCGGGCACACGGACATCCCTCTTTATCGGCTGTGTTGTGGCTTTAGTGGAGGCAGTTGTGGGCATTACAATCGGTACGATAAGTCACTGATTTACCCAAATCCCCCTGCAGTAAATTCTTGTAA
>PYVH01000251.1 GCA_003030785.1 Marinobacter sp. B9-2
TTTCCGGCTCGTTCCGGGGTACCTGCCAGCCTTGAAGATTTTCCTCGATCAGCTTCACCAGAGCATCGATATGCCCCGGCGTAGCATTCAGCGCGGTGATATAGCTGAATCCCTCGCCACCAGCCTCCATGAAGTACTCACGGTTCTCCTCATCGATTTCCTCAATGGTTTCCAGGCAGTCTGAAGAGAAGCCGGGGCAGAACACGTCTATGGATTTGACGCCTTTGCCGGGGAGCGATTTCAGGGTTTCATCCGTGTAGGGCTTTAGCCACTCTTCCTTGCCAAACCGGGACTGGAAGGTCGTCATGTAGTCTTCTTTGCTCAGGCCAAGCCGTTCGGCCAGTAGCCGTGAGGTTTTATGGCACTCACAGTGGTACGGATCGCCCTTGGTCAGGTACTTCAGTGGCACTCCATGGTAGGAGAATACCAGCTTCTGGTTGCGTCCGTGGTTGGACCAGTGAGCTTCAATATGGCGCGCCATGGCTTCAATGTATGGCGGATAATCCGGGTAGTGGGAAACAAACCGGAAATCCGGCAACCAGCGGCGCTTGGCAAAATCACTGGCGATAGCGTCGAAGCTGGACGCAGAGGTCGATGCAGAGTACTGGGGGTACAGAGGCAGAACCAGCAGCTTTCGCACGCCTTGCTCCTGCATTTCGTCCAGAACCCGGGAAATCGACGGGTTGCCATAACGCATGGCAAATCCGACGACAACGTTGGGGCCATATTTGCGCTTGAGCGCCTCCCGGATGCCCTCAGCCTGCTTCGCGGTGTGCAGAAGCAGGGGAGAGCCTTCCGGCTGCCACACGCTCGAATAGGCTTCTGCGCTGCGCTTGGGGCGAATGCGCAGGATAACCCCGTGCAGGATCAGCCACCACAAAGGCCTAGGCAGCTCCACCACCCGCGGGTCCGAGAGAAATTCAGCCAGGTAGCGGCGGAGTGCCGACGTGGTCGGGGCATCCGGGGTACCCAGGTTGGTGACCAGCACGCCCAACCGGTCAGGCTGATTGTGGCTGAAATTCTCTGAACCTTTGTATTGCATGCGGTAGATCCTGAACGTTGGTTAGGCGGTTGGTGCGTCAGCCCTTGTCGGCGGCTTGCTGTGCCATCCGTGGTGCAAGGCCGGAGATGTCGTAACCGGCGTTGCGGGCCTTGGTAAAGATTTCATTGGCTGACGTGTTTCGGGCCGCACTCAGTGCCCAGAGAACGGTGCAGCGGGTTCCGGAGCGGCAGAAG
>PYVH01000252.1 GCA_003030785.1 Marinobacter sp. B9-2
AAGGTTCATCGCGGGTTAGCGTGAAAAAGTAGGAGACGGCGGTAAAACCGGTTAGTTTTGAGTTCGCCAAAACAACAAACCTGACCGACTCACCGCCGTCCCTATGAATGCTAATCCTCTTGCCCTGTTCTGGGAAGGATTCACGATAGAATCGTATGCCCAGATTGACGCTCAATCTCTGCTCATCCGACTGCAACCTGCCGACGATTACTTGCCATGCTGCAGTGGTTGTAATCAGCACACGCTTGCCATCCATGACATCAGCACCCGACGAGTCCGAGAACGCGACCTGTTCCAATACCGTGTCTGGCTGGACGTGCCAGTTCGCCGAGTTCGTTGTACGACCTGTGGCCCCAAGCTTGAACAGATTCGCTGGTTACCAGGGCGACAGCGTCTGACGGCAGGCATGGTCAGTTGGATTGAATCCCTGGTACGACTGATGCCGATCCAACATGTGGCAACGCTGCTAGGGTTGCATTGGCATACGGTCAAGGCCATCGACCATCGGCGCCTCAAACGAGAAGTGACTGAGCCAGATAAACGCCGGATTCGTCGACTGATCATGGATGAGTTCGCCTTGTTCAAGGGACACCGCTACGCCACCGTGGCGATTGATGCGGATACTCAACAAGTCCTCTGGGTTGGAGAAGGCCGCAGTCGAGCAGCGGTACGCCCCTTCTTTGAATGGCTGGGGCCGGAAACCTGTGGCCAGATCGAAGCCGTGGCGATGGATATGAATACCGCCATGGACCTGGAAGTTCAGCACCACTGCCCACAAGCACGGGTGGTCTATGACCTGTTCCACGTTGTAGCAAAGTTCGGACGGGAAGTGATTGACCGTGTCCGGGTCGATCAGGCCAATCAGCTTCGACACGACAAGCCGGCTCGCAAAGTAGTGAAACGAAGTCGCTGGCTGTTGCTCAGAAACCGAGGCAACCTCAAGGATGAGCAGGCTCTGAAGCTCGAAGAACTGCTGCAAGCCAACCAGCCCCTGATGACTGTCTACGTCCTGAAAGACCAGCTCAAAGAGCTCTGGTACGCTCCCTCAGAGGCCGATGCCAGACAACGCTGGCAAGACTGGCTAAATCTGGCTATGAGTAGTGGGCTGGCCCCCGTGCAGCAGTTTGCCAGGCGCCTCAAGGGCTACGTCGACGGCATTATCGCCAGCGCGGTCTACCGGCTGAACACCAGTGTGTTGGAGGGAATGAACAACAAGATCAAGGTGATCAAGCGGGTGGCCTACGGCTACCGGGATAACGACTACTTCTTTCTGAAGATAAAAGCAGCATTTCCCGGTAAAGCGCGATGAACC
>PYVH01000253.1 GCA_003030785.1 Marinobacter sp. B9-2
GCCACCTGGTCCGGCCCACCGATCAGGCCCACACCCAGTGCGCTGCCGTTATCACCAATGGCAGGAACCCCATAGATCCCGAAGCCCTTACCAATATTGACCTTGCCGAAATCGCCGGCCACGGCAATCTCGGAAACCCGGCTACGGAACTCGGCGCTGGCATCGCCCGGTGCAATGTTGGCGTTCATCTGGAAATGACCAGAGACTTCCAGGCCATTCTGGGTCGGCGCATAGATGTTGGTTTGCAGTGTTGCCGGATTAAAGCCGGTCGTGATGGTGAATGAATCCTCATCGGTTGGTTGGTCATAGTTTCCGAACACCGCAAAGATCGGAATATGCCCGTTAAAACCGGCTTTCCACCCGTTATCAGACTCAAAAGAAACTTCCGCCAGGGCTGGCGAAGAAACGCCTGCCGCCAGTAAGAGCGCGGCTGCCAGAGGAGCTTTTCGGAACGAGTGGTTGTTGGACGACGTTGGAACATTGTTATTTTCGATCATGTTAGCTTCCTGTTTTTGTTAGCGCTGAACGATCGTCAGCCACCCAAAACGTCTTGCGAAGGACATAGCCATGGGTGGCTAACTGCGTTAACGAACTGCCCGCTTTTCGTTTTAAGACGCAGCAGTTCGAAACAGAACAAATCTAACGCCGAAAATCGGAAATGAAAAGTTTATGATCGAAAAAATTTTCGTTTAGACGAGCTTCAGAAAGGCAAAAATACCATAAAAACCACTTAACTTATTGTTTAATAGCACTTTAATCCAATAAACAACTGATCAATAATTTTTCGTTGACGAACCTTCTATCTAGTCATAAGATCATTAATTGTACGAAAAGCAACAAAAACAAGAGACGATCATGAAAACATTTCTGCTATTTATCGGCTTGATGCTAGTGATTAGCCGCCCGGCAATAGCCGGCCCCCTCTTCGACTCGCTGTCCGATGAAAAGCGATCGCTCATCCGCACGCTGATCCAGGACCACTTTCCGGATTCGACCCTGTCGGGGGATGAACAGGCCGAAGAGCTGGCCTGGTTCGCCCACGCAGCCATGGAGCTCAAGGGAACCGAGATCTCGGTCCTGTCGGAACAACTGCCAACCCATGACTATGAAGCTCGGGTTTTAGCGCCTGCGTTTTCGAAGCTCACGGAGATTCCCGTAACTCACGACAGAAAACCAGAAGGCGAGGTCATCCGCCAGATCAACCTTCAGCGGATCATGGCTGCCAAAGGCCGTTACGACGCGTTCGTTAATGACTCCGACATGATCGGCACCCATGCTCGCAGCGGCTGGGCCCTGGCGCTCAAGATCGGA
>PYVH01000254.1:0-294 GCA_003030785.1 Marinobacter sp. B9-2
CAGGCAGGCGAAACCGACAATCCAGAAATTGTGCAGCAACAGCTCTTCCGATGAGACAGCAGTGTCCGAGCCCAGACTGGACTGCCGGAAGATGGCGCTTGAGCCCAGCAGCATGGCATTGGCGATGGTTTGCAGGGTATGGGAGACGGTGTAATCCAGCCGGGTCTCCATGGCACGCATGGCGATGTGGTGACGGGTCAGGGTCGCGGTCACCGCACACAGCATGACCAGGATCACCAGAATGAAACGCTGGGACTCCAGGCCAAACGCAATGAGGTCGGCAATGAACAGTTC
>PYVH01000254.1:304-1302 GCA_003030785.1 Marinobacter sp. B9-2
CAACGGCCCGATAGGCTTTTACACCCGGCGTCAGCTGGTCCCGGAGGTTCTCGAAATTCTGGTGGGCCTCGCGGCAGTCAGCAACGGCCCGTTCGATGGCGAGCCGAACATCGGCCGGATCTTTTTCCTCGGCCCCCAGCAGGGCCGCCATGGGGTCATCCGCCTCGTCATCGGTCGCCATTTCCGCCGCGACCGCCGCCTCAATATCCCGGTTCGGGTCGCAGGTGGGCTGAACCGGATCCATCCGTAATTTGTAGTAGCCACTCCAGAGCTGTTCGCCTCCGCGCAACATCTGGTTGTGGATGTCACTGCTCGTGGAGAAGATGACCACCGCCAGCAACAGCAGACAGGCCGGCAGCGATGAAAACCACTCCAGCCCGCTACGATGAAAACTGCCCTTCGACATAACTGATTACTCTGGGTAGGGAGTGGTTACAGCAGATCGTCCAGATCCATGGTTTCGACCTCTTCCTGCTGGTCATCCCAGAAGGTGCCGAGCTGGCCCATGGGCGTGCGATGCCCGGTATTCTCGACCCAAAGACGGTCAGACACTGCGACGATCATGTCGGTTGCCATGGCGTCCACGAATCGCCAGTCCTCATTCGCCGGAGTAGTCTCGATCGATTCAGCGTGTTCCCGAATCACGTTCCGTACCATCACCTCGTCGCCCTTGTTCAGGGCCGCGATGGCATGGAAGACGTGAGGCAGGCGAACGCCGGCAGCATCACCCTGCTCGCCGGCAATGGCCAGCCGCTCAAACGCATCCTCGCCTTCTGGCTGGGCGCCAGGGATCATGGCCCAGACCGTTGCTCTCAGAGCCATAGGCGCACCCCACCATTTCTCATTATCAAGACAGCTGGTGGCCCGGGCGGCAATGGAACCAACGTTGGCCGGCAAGACAATGGAGGAGGTGGACTGGATCTGGGCGTTCAGGGCCTGCAGACCGGACAGCAGTCCGGCCATGTAGATGAATTCGTCCATGTCGCCGTCGAAATCCG
>PYVH01000255.1 GCA_003030785.1 Marinobacter sp. B9-2
TCACCGCCCGGCCCCTTTTTGCCAGAGAAAAAATTGTAGGGTATGGACTCTCACCTGCGCTCCTGGGGTCGCTTCGCTCCCCCGTCGCTTGTCTCGGTCATACGCAGGGAATAAACCTAATCTAGTTTTTATTGGAGAGTGATGGCGTACCTGGCAAAGTAAGAGATCATGGTGTTTGCACCAGTTGTTCCAATGACCAGCCAGATCGAGTCACCTGAATTCAGGTTACGAGAGATGGGTGAATGAATGCGGATAGGTCCTGCAGTGAAGTCCATTATGCCACATTGCATAACGAATTGATTAGGTTCATAGACTGAACCAGCGACAGATGCGAGAGGATTAGCGTTGTAACCTTCAGGTACGTAAACGAGTGCGTAACTGCAGACACCGCCCTCAATGAGAGGAGCGGACAAGGTGACGGTGGTGAGAGTCCATACCCTACAATTTTTTCTCTGGCAAAAAGGGGCCGGGCGGTGACGTCAGTCACCTAGTATTACCCGGCCCCGTGAGGTATGAAAAAAAAAAGTTCGTGAGTTATTAAAATTATAACTGCACAAAAGGTACAGTTATAATGCTCGTGCGGTATTAAAAAAATATAAATGAACAAAAGGTGCAAATTCCCAAAAACATTCACTCACTCATCCAATTCTCTTTTCACACCTTCTTTCTTCTTTTTTTGCCTTTCATAACTTCATTTATAAATGGCTAGATTTCGCCGTAGAAGATTTTATAGAGGTCCTCGTGACAAGTACTCTGTCGAAAACAAAGGTGGAAACGTCACCACAGCATCTGCAGCAACAAACGGCTGGTACCAGAACGCAATTAACATCGTACCACCTACTTCTGTCGAAGGCATGCGCAAAATCAAACACACCACCGTCACCTTGTCCGCTCCTCTCATTGAGGGCGGTGTCTGCAGTTACGCACTCGTTTACGTACCTGAAGGTTACAACGCTAATCCTCTCGCATCTGTCGCTGGTTCAGTCTATGAACCTAATCAATTCGTTATGCAATGTGGCATAATGGACTTCACTGCAGGACCTATCCGCATTCATTCACCCATCTCTCGTAACCTGAATTCAGGTGACTCGATCTGGCTGGTCATTGGAACAACTGGTGCAAACACCATGATCTCTTACTTTGCCAGGTACGCCATCACTCTCCAATAAAAACTAGATTAGGTTTATTCCCTGCGTATGACCGAGACAAGCGACGGGGGAGCGAAGCGACCCCAGGAGCGCAGGTGAGAGTCCATACCCTACAATTTTTTCTCTGGCAAAAAGGGGCCGGGCGGTGA
>PYVH01000256.1 GCA_003030785.1 Marinobacter sp. B9-2
AAGGTTCGGCGGCTGATTCAGCAGGATTTCATCAATGCCTTCAAGGAAGTGGATGTGCTGATGAGCCCCACCACACCCTCGCCGGCATTTATTCAGGGCGAAAAAACCAGCGATCCTGTGACCATGTACCTGGAGGACGTATTCACCATCGCCATCAACCTGGCGGGCGTTCCGGCCATGTCGGTACCGGCTGGTTTCGTGGACGGTCTGCCGGTGGGTTTGCAGATCATCGGGGATTATTTTTCCGAGGCGCGTTTGCTGAACGCCGCCCATCAATTCCAGCAGGTGACCGACTGGCACCAGCGTGAACCGCAATAAGCCCGGGACAGGAGAACGAGTATGCAGTGGGACATTGTGATCGGGCTGGAAATTCACGTTCAGCTCGCCACCAAGACCAAGATTTTTTCCGGCTCCAGCACCGCTTACGGCGCCGAGCCCAACACCCAGGCCAACGCGGTTGACCTGGCCATGCCCGGCACCCTGCCGGTGCCCAACGAGCAGGCGTTCCGCTATGCGGTGATGTTTGGCCTGGCAGTGAACGCGGAGATTGAGCGGCGTTCGGTGTTCGAGCGGAAGAACTACTTCTACCCGGATCTACCCAAGGGGTATCAGACCACCCAGCTGGAGCGCCCCATTGTCGGCCCCGGCTACGTGGACATTGATCTGCCCAACGGTGAATCCAAGCGGGTGCGCATTCACCATGCCCACCTGGAAGAAGACGCCGGTAAGTCCCTGCACGAGGATTTCCATGGCATGACCGGCGTGGATCTCAACCGGGCAGGCACTCCACTGATTGAAGTGGTCACCGAACCGGATATGAACAACGCGGAAGAAGCGGTTGCCTTTGCCAAGAAGCTGCACAGCATTGTGACGTCACTGGGCATCTGCGATGGCGACATGTCCCAGGGCTCCATGCGTTTCGACGTCAACATTTCGTTGAAGCCGAAGGGCTCCGACACGCTGGGCACGCGTACTGAAACCAAGAACCTGAACTCGTTCCGGTTCATGGAACAGGCCATCGCCCACGAAGTCGAGCGGCAGATGGATATTCTGGAAGACGGCGGCAGCATCGTTCAGGAGACCCGCCTGTACAACGGCGACCGTGACGAATCCCGGTCCATGCGCACCAAGGAAGAAGCCAACGACTACCGCTACTTCCCCTGCCCGGACCTG
>PYVH01000257.1 GCA_003030785.1 Marinobacter sp. B9-2
CGAGGCGCCCCACGGCACCGCCCATGATCTGTACCTGAAGTATCTGGAGAGCGACGGGAAAGTGGCCCATTTCAATCCGTCGGCGTTGATCTTCGCGCTGGCCAACGCCCTGGAGACCCTTGGTGAAAGAGAGGGTAACGAGCCCCTGAGCCAATACGCCGTTGAATTGAAGGCCGCGTTAACCGATACAGTCGACCGGGGCATTGTTACTGCCGATCTGAAGGGCAAAACCGTTGATCCGGATTCGGAACAGGTGGTGGATATGATTGGCTTTCTGGAGGCCGTGGAAAAAGCGCTCCAGTGAGCGTCTGAATCATCGGAGCGCCGGCTTTCCAACCGTATTTGACGATATTGCCCTGAATCAGCATGCCGCCAAGCTTAACGGTGCCCTGAAAAAGTTAATGGGGAGGAAAAACGAGTATTCTGCTTTGGTAGCCTGCAGAAAGTGCTAAGTTTTTGTTATGACCATGACCATGACCTTTCGATAAAGGATAGTAAACATGATGCGAAGCGAATTTCTTCAGGAATTGATCAAGCAGCTCTCGCCAACACAGGATTCGACAACTTATGTCTACTGCACGGTGCCAAAGGCAAAGTACGGTGAACTGGAACACCTCAAGCCCATTGTCAGCATTGCCGAACTGGAAGGCCTTACCCTGGTCATTCCTCTAGATGAGGCCAAGACCGAAGGCCTGGACTACTACAGAGTATTCCGTCGCATCACTCTGGAGGGCCACTCCAGCCTTGAAGCTCTCGGGCTCACATCTGTCGTCACAAGCCTATTGGCTGAACGGGGCATTACCACTAACGTGATAGCAGGGTTCTATCACGATCACATGTTTGTGCCTAGCGATCGCATTGATGAGGCGATGAGAGCGCTTAAAGAGCTTGCCAGTAATCCGGGTGGCTAGCTTTTATGAGCCAGCGAGTTGGTTGTCGTTCTGCTTATCAACCACCTGAGTTTTGCAGGCGGCGTATCTCAGTGTTACGGCCAGAGCGAAAAATGCAGCCAAGCCGCCAAATAGGGTAATCACAGGGATGACGTTCATAAGTTTGAAAACCTCCAATGGTTTTTCGATGGATCCTGCTTCCGTTTTGCAGAGGCTTCTCCCATCGATCAGTTGCAGCGGGCAAACATCGTTTGTCGATGCATTGTGTTCAAGCTAATGATTAGTGTACTTGAAAGAGGCTTTCACGGACGTATGCAGAAACCATTACTGCACGTATGCAAATACCCGTAGACGACGTTAGAAACTTCTCAACCCGCGACGCTGCCCCGGG
>PYVH01000258.1 GCA_003030785.1 Marinobacter sp. B9-2
CCTTTTCTGTGACTCATCCCTGCGTTCGAAGGTTATTTTTTCGACCGGGTTCTTTCGCTGTGTAGTTGGACAGCTCATTATTTAACCAGCAAACAGCGGGCCACTTGTGAAAATAGGCGTCCATACAGGGGGTTAAATTGAGTCATGGAAAAGCTTTGGTTAAGAATTACTCAAAAATGTAAAGGAACTCGACATCTCGCCAGGCAACTCCGAAAAAGAGTGTGGATTGGGTCTAGCTGGTTTTCTTGCATTGGAGTGTTGATCGATTTTCATTAACAAAAAAACCAGCCCGGAGGCTGGTTTTTAGGTCGCGGTCCGCCTGAATCAGGCAGACTGACGGCGGCGCGCAGCGCCTAGGCCTATAAGACCCATTCCGAGAAGGGCCAAAGTCCCGGGTTCTGGTACGAGGACCTCGAACTCCTGATAAGTTTTACCAAAACGAGTGTTTACCAATACGTCCGGGGCAAGATAGTCCTCTCCGATGAAGATACCTTGCGCTGGAGCGGCGTTTGCATCCGAGTTATTTTCGGTAAGTTGATAAAAGTCGTCGCTTGAGGTTCCAAAAAGGCTTGAGCCAAGCGAGAACGCAAGCAGCTCGGTGTAGCCGTCCAGGGTAAAATCAAACCCATCATAGCCGCCGCTGTTATTTGTGTAAGCGTTCCACTTTAGGGCTTGAGTGCCGTCCCACTGGTCTATGACTGAAGTAGGGTCATTTGGATCATGGTTTAAAAGGTCGGGATATGCTCCTCCGGTTTCAAAACTGATTTTCTGAACGGAGTCGTGATCGAGGTTGGCATTTCTGAAGGTCAGACTACCAAACCAGTCCACAATGCTTGGCGCTGAGAGGTCATCCGCTCTCCAGCGTACGCGCCATTCGCTTGGCGAACTTTCGTTATTCCAGATGTAATAGCCAGGACCTTGATCAAGGTCCAGAGTGTCTGGGGCCATGGTGTTTATAGTCTGAGGAGTGGCTGAGACTGACAGTGCCATGGTTGTCAGTACAACGCCCAGTCCAATTTTTTTACAATCCATATAAATCTCCAACTGCTAGTGGCGTTCCATGCAGCCAGGCTGTCTCAAAGAGACCCTTGGCTTTCCGTCCCATCCTCGCGAATGGTTTGGCTACGATAACCGGGCAGTTAAACCTGGTTCGGGTGTTAACTAAGCGAACACCGTGCCAGATTTTTAATTCCTATTGAATCAAATAGTTATCGCTTAGGTGTATCCGGTGTGTAAAACCTTTCGACGTTGCTGAAGAGATTTTTCCAAACAAAATCAG
>PYVH01000259.1 GCA_003030785.1 Marinobacter sp. B9-2
CCAAAACCCTGTTCGCGCCAGAGCTCGTGACGGAAAAACGCCTGGGAATAAGCCCAGCCCGCATAAACCCGGCCGAAGGCCCGGAGTCCGCGTTCGGGTGGAGTCCGGTAGCGGCCATTCTCGAAGGCGTGGTCACAGGTCAGTGCCGCTTTTACACCTTCCAGAAACACCTGATTGTGGGGGTAGCACCGTGCGGCGCAGCAGGTGGCCAGCACCGAACGCACCTGGTCCGGAAACAGGCAGCCCCACTGAAGCGCCTGCATCCCACCCATGGACCAGCCCATCACCAGCGCAATACAGGCGTCATCGAATACGTCCTCAACCAACCGTTTTTGCAGCATGACATTGTCATACAGACTCACCGCGGGAAAGTCCGGGCCGGCCTGCTGTCCTGGGGTATTTGAGGGAGAGGACGATTCCCCGGCTCCCAGCAACGAAGGAATGACGATGCAGTAACGGTCCGGATCCAGCGGGCTGTCATCGCCAATCCAGGGATGATTGCCTGCCGCTGCACCACCGTAGTACGTGGGCAGCAGAATCAGGTTGTCTTTTGGTGCGTTCAGCTTGCCGATCTTGTGGTACCGCAATCGTGCGGAGTAGAGCGTTTCGCCGGAGGCCAGAGGCAGGTCGCCCGCTCCGAAATCCTCTACAAGCCACTGCTTCACCGTCATTCTTTTCCTCTCTTCCAGGCGTACTAGTTGCCCGGGCTTTCTCGTCTTCGCTCTTTTATATACACGCTGGCATGTATGTTGAATGGCAGAAACAAAGAAAGAAACGTGCCAGAACCCAAACTGATTGCCCGCCCGACGGGCCGGAGAGAAAACAGAATGACGAAATTGACCAATACCCAGGCCCTGAAACAGAAGCTCAGCGAGGCAGGCGTGAAGTACGCCATCGCCAGCTATGTGGATATCCACGGTGTAACCAAGGGCAAGTTTGTTCCCGTGGCTCATCTGGGGCAGATGATGGAAGGCTCCGAGCTGTACACCGGGGCCGCCCTGGATGGTGTGCCCCAGGATATTTCCGATGATGAAGTCGCTTCCATGCCGGACCCGGACGGGCTGGCCATTTGCCCCTGGAATCGTCAGCTGGCGTGGTTTCCGGGCAACCTGTTCCTGAATGGTGAACCGTTTGAGGCCTGTTCCAGAAACATCCTCCGGCGCCAGCTGAGTGCTGCCGCTGATATGGGGTATCGCTTCAATCTCGGTATCGAGACCGAGTTTTTCCTGTTCCGGAACACCGAGGATGGCGGCTTTGTGCCCCTAAGTGAACGCGAC
>PYVH01000260.1 GCA_003030785.1 Marinobacter sp. B9-2
TGCCACCGACCGTATACCCGACGCTTACGAGCGCCTGCTGTGGGAGGTGATGAAGGGCAACCAGTACCTGTTTGTCCGCCGCGACGAGGTGGAATATGCCTGGCGCTGGGTAGACCAGGTGATCCAGAACTGGAAAGACGGTGGTGAGCCGCCCAAGCGGTATGCCGCTGGAACCTGGGGGCCGGTTGCCTCCATTGCCATGATTACCCGGGACGGAAGGAGCTGGTATGAAGATGTCTGATCTTCGCTTGCCCGAGGGAGTTAGCGACCGTTCAGGTGAAACGCCGGAGGAAGTGGCCCTGAATCTTGCGGATGCGGTCGCCGGGTTCCTGGATGCCCGCCTTAGAGAGGCGCCCAGGGCGAGCCTGGTGGTATCCGGCGGCTCCACGCCGCTGCCATTTTTCAAGGCGCTTTCCGGCAAGAATCTGGAATGGGGAAGGGTAGAAGTCCTGCTGGCGGATGAGCGTTGGGTGGACGAAAGCGATGACGCCAGCAACACCCGTCTTGTTCGGGAGAATCTGCTGCAGAACAAGGCGGCGTCGGCCCGATTCCTTTCGCTCAAACAGCCCGGTGCCACACCTGCCGAAGGCCTGGAACGGGTCAAGGCCGAGCTGGCGGATCTGGCCCTGCCCATCGACGTGCTGATTCTCGGCATGGGCAACGACGGCCACACGGCATCGCTGTTCCCGGACGCACCGGAGCTGAAGGGTGCCATGGATCCGGAGTGTCAGGACATCGTTGCGGCGACCACGCCCCCGTCGCAACCGCAAAAACGCATCACCCTGACGTGGCCGCCGCTGAGAGATGCCCGCTTCACGGCACTGCATCTTAAGGGAGAAGACAAGCTGCAGACACTGGAGCGCGCCCTGACCGAACCGGATAAGGTTCTCGAAATGCCCATCAGAGCTTTCCTCAAGCCTGGCCTCCAGCTGTTCTGGAGCCCCTGAAACGCCCGACCTTTGTTATGGAGAAAATCATGAACCAACTTTCCGATTACCATCGCGAGCGCGTCAGGGCAGTACTGCAATCCTCACCCCTCGTGCCTGTGATCGCTATTCAAGAACTCGAAGACGCCGTGCCACTTTGTCAGGCGCTCGTTGATGGCGGTATCAACGTCCTGGAAATCACCCTGCGCACCGAGCACGGCCTCAAAGCCATCGAACAAGTCCGCAAAGCCATCCCGGACGCCTGGGTAGGCGCGGGCACCGTCACCAGCATTGCCCAGTACCGCCAGGTGGAAGCCGCTGGCGCCAAGTTCGTTATCACCCCCGGCGTG
>PYVH01000261.1 GCA_003030785.1 Marinobacter sp. B9-2
TGTGAAGTGGACCCCGAAATTTGGACAGGTGCCTAAGCTCTGATTCATCATCTCCACAAGGAGGAGAATCATGAGCAAGAAACGCAAGCAATATAGCGCATCATTCAAGTCCAAAGTCGCCCTGGCCGCACTCAAAGGTGACCAGACCACATCCGAAATTGCCGCCCGATTCCAGATCCATCCAACCATGGTCAGCACCTGGAAGCGCGAACTGCTGGAGAATGCCCCGGACCTCTTCGAAGGCAAGAAAAAGTCCGGCAAGCAGCCCAACGAGCCCAGCTCTGACGAGCTTTATCGCGAGATCGGCCGACTGACGGTGGAACGCGATTTTTTGTCGCGCAAGCTCGATCAGTAAACCGTCAACGCCGGTTGGCGATGATCGAGCGAGGTCATCCCCAAGTCAGCCTTGTGCGCCAGTGCGAGCTGCTCAAACTGAGCCGCTCATCGGTGTACTACATCCCTCGTGAACAGTGTCAGGAGGATCTGGATCTGATGTACTTGATTGACCAGCAGCACCTGGAAACGCCGTACTATGGCTCTCGTAAGATGCGTGTCCACCTGGAACGCAAAGGCCACCTGATAAACCGCAAGCGGGTTCAGCGCCTGATGCGCACTATGGGCATTCAGGCGGTGTATCCACGGCCCAGGACCAGCATTCCGGGCGATGGGCACAAGGTTTATCCGTACCTGCTCAAAGGGTTGAAAATCGATCGCCCAAACCAGGTGTGGGCAACTGACATTTCGTATGTGCCGCTGGCTCGGGGCTTCATGTATCTGGTCGCCATCATCGACTGGTACAGCCGTAAAGTGCTGTCCTGGCGGGTCTCCAACACCATGGATACCGATTTCTGTATCGATGCCCTGGAAGAAGCCCTACAACGCCACGGAACGCCAGAAATCTTCAACACTGACCAGGGTGCCCAGTTCACCAGTGAAGCCTTCACAGGCGCTCTCAAAGAACATGGCATCCGGATCAGCATGGACGGCAAGGGCTGCTACCATGACAACATCTTCGTGGAACGGCTCTGGCGCAGCGTCAAACACGAGTGCGTCTACCTCACAGCCTTCGAGGATGGACAACACTTAAAGCAGGCGCTCCACCGGTACTTCCGGCATTACAATCAGACCCGGTACCACCAAACCCTTGATTACCAAACGCCCGATGAGGTGTACTACGGGCAACCCATAGCCTTGGCCGCCTGAGCCAGGGAAACAACTGGATCATAGCTTAGGGACACCATCAGGTTGTCCAACTGATTGGGTCCACCTCAATG
>PYVH01000262.1 GCA_003030785.1 Marinobacter sp. B9-2
AGCGCAGACTCGCAGCGTGATCATCTCGAAGAGTTCAGCCACAAATACGTGGACGGGCTGGCTAAATCCTATTTCGATGGGCTGAACACCATGATGGTCACCGGCACCATCGGTAACCGGGATGTGCTCCGGGAAAAGGTGATGGCATCTGACGATGTGCTGGATGTTCGGGTGATTCGCAGTGACCATCTGAACCGCACCTTCGGGGCCGGCAATGCATCGGAGCAGAAAAGAGAGCCGCTGGATGAGAAAGCGCTGGCGGGTGAGCGGGTGGAATCCTACTCCAGTAATGAGGATGGTCGAGTCTACACCCTGATTGAGCCAGTGATCGCCATGGAAAACTACCAGGGCGTGAACTGTCTTGGCTGCCATCAGGCTAGTGAGGGCGATGTTCTTGGTGCCATACGGGTGGATTATTCGCTGGCGGAAAGCGATGCCCGTTTGCAGCAACAGTTGCTGACCAGTGGCGGCATTCAGGTGGCTATCTTTGCTGCGGTGTTTTTTCTGACTGCGGCCGCTTTGACCCGCCTGGTGTTTTCCCGCCTACGACGACTCCACGACCGTATGGACGAGATTTCCAGCAATTCTGACCTGACCATTGAGCTTGAGGTCACCCGCAACGACGAAATCGGTTCCGTCTCCCGGGCATTCAACCGGATGATGGCGAAGATCCGCGACAGTATGAATACTGTTATGGACAATGCCGAACAGGTTGAGCAGGCGGCCAGAAGCATTGCAGGCAAAGCTGACACCACAGAGCGGGAAGTGCTTGCCCAGCGTGACAATACCGATCAGGTGGCCAGCGCCACCACCGAGATGGCTGCTTCTGCAGTTCAGGTCCGGGAAAACGCCATTCACACCACTCGCAAATCCGCAGATACGGCGGAATCTGCCAGCAAAGGGGAAAGCCTTGCCCGCAATGCGGTTGAAGGCATCGAGGCATTGAACAGTGAAGTTCAGAGTGGCGCACAGCGCATTGAACAACTGGATCAACGCACCGGCCAGATGTCTGACATGCTGGAGGTGATCTCCAATATTGCCGACCAGACTAACCTGTTGGCTCTCAATGCCGCCATTGAGGCGGCTCGGGCCGGTGAGCAGGGGCGCGGTTTTTCGGTGGTGGCCGATGAGGTACGGGCACTTGCCTCGCGAACCCAGGATTCCACAGAGGAAATCCGCAAAACCATCAATGGATTGAAAGGCGAGGTTGTCGATTGTGTGGCCACCATGCGCCACGCCTCGGAGATGGCAGAACAGCAGGTTTCA
>PYVH01000263.1 GCA_003030785.1 Marinobacter sp. B9-2
CCGCAAAGCGCTGTTCGGTAATATCGAGAATCAACCCGTCCCAGATGGTTGACCCATCGTCCAGTCGCCTTGGCTGTGAAATGCTACGTAGCGTCAGACGCTCCCCATTGGCGGAATAAGCGCTTAACTCAATATCCAGTACCGAAAGATTCTGGTTGGCTTTATCCATGAAATGAATCAGTCGCTCCCGGTCGTCGGGATGGAGACGATCGAGCACGAGGTCAGGATCTCTCCTGGCCTGCTCCGGATCAATGCCAAACAGCTCTGCCAGTGCGCCGTGATGGAAGCTATAGGCAACGCTGCCATCAGGGCGCTGAACGCGCTGAAATATGCCACCGCGCAGGCGACCACCGAACCAGGCCAGGCTCAGGCTGTGGTCAGCCGGAAGCGAAAACGAACGACCCTCAGAAACTTCAGAAACGACACTTACAACGGCTACAGGGGTATCAGCCTCGCCTCGAATAATGCCTACCATGTTCTCAGAATCGAAGGTGGAACCATCGCGGCGACGCATTCTGTAGGAGCAGTGAAACGTGTCCTTTTCTGAACCGAGTATGGTTTCAGATATCTCGCCGAACCGCTGGAAACTCTCCTCATCCACGTGCAGCATTTCGGTGCTCTGGTCTTGCAACTCTTCCGGTCGCCAGCCAAAGATTCGATATACCGCTTCACTGGCTGCAAGGATGCGGCGTGTCTGCCAACTCACCACAAATACAGGCTGGTCATGGGCCAGGAAGGCGGCCTCGATCAGATTCGTCCCTGAGAGTCCTGGAATCATATCCATACACTTACTCTAAGCTTACGAAGAAGCATTAAGTTGAATTCTCGAGGTAAGCACAC
Source organism: Marinobacter sp. B9-2 (assembly GCA_003030785.1). GTDB lineage: Bacteria > Pseudomonadota > Gammaproteobacteria > Pseudomonadales > Oleiphilaceae > Marinobacter. Next base: position 841 of record PYVH01000263.1, read on the forward strand.
CTTGCCCCCCAATCAACAGCCAATTTGTCTTCATCGTAGCAGATAGGTCATGGGGTCGTTGCTGTGAGCGCTCAGTAATTACACCTTGTCAGGTATAACCGGCATCGAGTTCCGGGGGGTGCCAGAAGGAGAGAAAAGATCTCCGGAATCATTGGATATTGATGGTGCTCCGGGCCGGAATCGAACCGGCACGACCTAACGGTCGAGAGATTTTAAGTCTCTTGTGTCTACCAATTTCACCACCGGAGCATTCGGGGGAGGTTTTGACGGGCAGAATTGTATAAGCCTGCGTGGGGTAACGCAATTCGGATTCTGCTATCGCCTTCAGGCGGCCGGGCTGGCTGCTGCGGGCTTGGTTGCCCTGCCCTTGTAGATGTATCCGGCGATTTTTGGCGCTTTTGGAATGTAGAGGTTTTC
>PYVH01000002.1 GCA_003030785.1 Marinobacter sp. B9-2
CCGTCAAGATTGCCCGTAAGCTTCAGGCAAAGGTCGGCGACTTACCGGCCTCAGACCGTTCCATTCGCCGTTATGTGCGAGTGCTCAAGGAGGAAGTGGCCTCGGCCCAGATGCGCTATTACGAGCCCATTCTGGAGGATGTGCCCGGTGTTCAGTGTCAGGTGGACCCCGGTGAGTTGCGCGGCGTGCTGATCGGTGGCGAAGAACGCACGCTGCATTTTGTGGTGTTCGTGCTGTCGTACTCGCGGTTGATGTACGTGGGCCTGGCCTTCCGCCCGCTGGATACCCAGACGTTTATCCAGCTCCATGACGAAGCCCTGCGGTACTTCGGTGGCCTGCCGGATGAGTGCGTTTACGATCAGACCAAGCTGGTGGTGATCAACGAACAGTACCGCGAACTGACGCTCAACCAACGGTTTCATGAGTATGCCACCACGGCTGGATTCCGGATCCATGCCTGCGAAGGCTATGACCCGGAGAGCAAGGGCAAGGTGGAAGCCGGTGTTAAGTACGTCAAGCAGGATTGCCTCTACGGTGAAGTCTTCCGGGATCAGGAACACGTGCGTCAGCACGTGCAGGACTGGGTTGAGAGCGTGGCCAATGTCCGCATCCACGGCACCACCGGCGAACCACCGCGGGAACGCTTCGAACGGGATGAGCGAGAACATCTGGAGGCCTACCTGTCACCGGCTTGCGTACAGCCTGTGGCCCGCGAGACACGGCAGGTGGACAAGACCGGCCTGATCGCCTGGAAGGCCAACAAGTACTCCGTGCCCATGGCCTGGCAGCAGGCCCGGGTGGGCGTTCTGGAGTCCGGCAGTCAACTCCATATCAGCGACCTGAACACGGGCGAAGTCATTGCCAGTCATGCGCTGTGCGCCGACAAGGGCAAGGTGATCAAGAACACCCATCACTACCGGGATCATGCCCAGCGCGTGAACAAGCTGGAAGCTGGCATCAACGCCCTGATCAGCGACGAGACCGGGCACCGGTTGTGTCAGCAGCTCAAGCGCTCCGAGCCCAAGATCTACAAGGATCAGTTGGTGGCTGCCCGTGACCTGCTCAAGCGCCATGCGCCGGTGGATCCAGAGTTGATCACAGCGCTGGCAGAACGCCCCGGCATGACGGCCACACGACTGCAAAACTACCTGGAAGCAGCCCAGGCGGCCGTTCTGCGGGAGCGACAGCCGGAATCGTTACCGGAACCCAAGCAGGCATTGGATCTGAGCGCCTACCAGCGTCTTGGCCGCTCCAGTGGCCAGGGGGTGACCCATGAGCCAGCTTGAACAGACTGTAGCCCGTTACCGCAGCCTGCGCCTGAGCGCAGCCGCCGATGAACTAATCAACCTGCTGGCCGAGGCAGAAGCCAACGAGATGTCCTATCTCAGCTTCGCGGATCGGCTTGCCGAACACGAACTGGTTCAACGGCAGGACAAGCGCATCCACCGGAATCGGAAGATGGCCGCGTTCCCCGCCGAGAAGCGCCTTGAGGGCTTCGACTACCGGCACCAGACCACCATTAATAAACGCCAGGTGAACGCCTTGCTGGACTTCCAGTTCCTCGACGAACGGAACAACCTGGTGTTCATTGGCCCGCCGGGTGTGGGCAAGACCCACCTGGCCATCGGTATTGGCCACAAGGCAGTGGAAGCTGGTTACCGGGTATTGTTCCGCAATGCCCTGGATCTGGTGGAAGAGCTGGAACTGGCCGAGATGAAGGGTGAGCTGAAAAAACGGGTCAGCGCCCTGGCCAAATACGACCTGCTGATCATTGATGAGCTGGGTTACCTGCCCATGACCCGGCAGGCCCGCTACAATCTGTTCCAGTTGATCAACAGCCTGTACGAATACCGGTCGATCATCTTGACCACCAACAAGGACTTCACCAGTTGGGGCGAGTTCTTCCACGACGACAACGTGGCGGTGCCGATCATTGACCGGGTCATCCACCATTCGCACATCTTTATGTTGGGAGGAGAAAGCTATCGACTGAAGCAAAAAGCCACAAGATAGACTATGAAAGGTGGGTCAATTTTATTGGCCAAAGGTGGGTCAAAATAAATGGCCATTGACAATGGCGTCCCAGTAGGGCTTCAGATCCCAGTATATCCGGGGGAATTCCGCCGCCAGAGAAGAATCGACGACAATTTCCAGAGATCCCTGGTGAAGGAGGGGTCTGCCCTCCCATGAAAAAACCCGGCCTGGTCATAACACCACCCGCTTTACCACAGCCTTTGGAAACGAAAAATTAACCAACAGACCAAGCTCTTTCCCTGTGGCTTTGAGGTAGTTGATTAACTGCGGCTCCGCCGATATCGGCATTTGCTTCTGGGCTTTAAGTTCGATGATGACGGCGTTCTCGACCAAAAGATCGACCCGGTGTTCGGCAATGGGCTCGCCTTTGTAGTGGATAACCACCGGCACTTCACACTGCACCGCCAACCCGGCAAACTGCAGCTCCTGAATCAACGCCTTCTGGTAGACCGACTCCAGAAAACCTGCTCCCAGATGCCGGTATACCTCATACACACAGCCGGTAATACGGTAGCAAAGCTCTTTTTCCTTGAGCATCTTATATCCTTATTTTTAAGAACATTTTTGCCACTAAATCCACGAAAGAACACGAAAGGGAAAGACAAGGAAGCCCTGACTTTTAATCAGTCAGTCTTTGTTCGTGTTCTTTCGTGGATTTAGTGGCAAAAATCTTTATCTTTTCCATGTCAGGCCGCGTGATCACGTTTTGGGTGGGTTTGGTCGCCTTGGCCAGCCAGCAACCCCTGGATACTGATATCCTCATCCAACGAATCCCAGTGAATACCATGAACACTCAGTTCAAAGTCATCTCTGGCTTTTTGTTCCGCGTGCAGCAGACGTGGGAACCAGGCCAACGGAGCACCAATTGTGCGGCCGTCCGAAAGATTGACCCAAAGATTGTCTTCATCAAACCAGACTTCTTCAGGCGAAGTAGTCATGCCAAGCATCCTCAAACCGTTGTCGGTTCTGTTCTGTTACTTCCAACAATACCCGAATCGTGCGCGCATCAAAACCTCGTTACGCCGGGATCAGCACTTGGGAGCCAGGCAACACCCGTTGAAGCCTTACCTGAAATGCCGCCTTCGCATCCTCATCCCCATGCACCACCCGAATTTCCGTAGGTGCTCCAGGAATACCTTCAACAAACCGAAGCAAATCACTCTGCCCAGCATGGGCCGAATAGCCGCCAACCAGATGAATCCGGGCCCGGATATCATAGCGGTCACCATCCAGCTCCACCCAGCCACCACGGGGACCATAATTCAGAATATCCCGACCTGGCGTGCCCGCGGCCTGGTAGCCCACAAACAGCACATCGTTCCGCTTATCCCCCAGCATCGCTTTCAGGTAATTCACCACACGGCCACCAGCGCACATGCCGGAACCGGCCAGAACCACACAGGGGCGATGGGAGCGGGCCAGGTAATCCACCGCATTGATGTGGTCTTCGTGGGAGTTGATCACCGTGAGTTGCTCAAAAGAGAGCGGATGCCGGCCCTGGTGCACCAAATCTGTGGCTTCGGCATCCCAGTAGGGCTTGAGGTCCCGGTAGATTCGGGTGAATTCTGCTGCCAGCGGCGAATCAACCACAATTTCCAGGTTGTTCCAGAGCTCACCCCCAAACTCATAAATCAAACTCTCAATTTCATAAAGCAATTCCTGCGTACGCCCAATACTGAACGCCGGCACCAACACCGTCCCGCCATCTTCAAGAGCGTGCTCCAACACCGCCTTCAACCGGTAACGCCGCGTTTCCCGATCCTCATGGTCCTTATCCCCATACGTACTCTCAATCACCAACCGATCCGTCCGCTCCGGGGACTGGGGCGCCGGAAGCAACGGAGCATGGGGTGCCCCGAGGTCGCCACTGAACACAATCCGCTCTTCAACATCCCACACACGCGCATCGCATTCCACATAGGCCGAGCCCAGAATATGCCCTGCTCTCTGCAGCCGAACCGACAGCGAGCAATCATCCTCAGCAAAAACTGAATGCCACTGGCCATAAGGCACCGGCACCAAGCGTGAACGAATCAGCCCCAGAACTCGCTCAATAAGGTGCCTATCCCGGGTAAAGCCAATTTTCAGGGCATCTTCCAGAATCTCCGGCAGCATGATGGCCGATGGCTCTGAACAGATAATGGGGCCCTCAAAACCCGCTGCGAGCAAATAGGGAATTCGCCCTACATGGTCAATATGCACATGAGTGACTACCAGGGCCCGGATATGTTCGATGGGGAAATCAATGGAGAGATCGGAGGCGGAAGCGCTGCGGCCTTCATCCTGGCCCTGGAACAGGCCGCAGTCGATGAGGATGCCGGCGGAGTTAGATCCAGTGAACTTGGGGTCTGACCCCTTTTTAATTCTCGGAGTCAGAGTCAACTCATGGCAAAAGCCGGTTACGCCAGAAGTGGCACCGTGGTGCAAAATATCAATCATGGTCAACTTTCCCTGTTGAAAAACGAAAACGGGGGCAATCAAGCCCCCATCACAGCATTACAAGCACCGATTATATCCTAAGCTAACGGCAACCGTCGGACCTTCTCCACATGTGTGAGGAGAATAAAGTTGGTAACAGATCAGACCTATAGACAGCATGAAATAGCCTTGTGAACAAGAGCCTGAAAAATAGAGTTGGTAACTTTTGGCACAAACCGCTATTGGACTACCGAAGACTCTTCCAGTTCTTACTAATAAAGTTGGTAACTTATGCTCACGTTCGATCTTTCGCCTTGCTGTACACATCGCCGCGTTCCCGCCGCCCCACGGCTACGACGGTCACTAAAATATCACCGTCCTCAACCTGGTAGACTAAACGATATCCAACACTCTTTAATTTGATTTTGTAGCAACCTTGTAGCCCCGACAGGGCGTCAGCTGGAACGTGAGGTTCTTCGAGGCGTTTCGCTAACTTCTTCTTAAACTGATCTCGAATTGCCGGAGCGAGCTTCTTCCATTCCTTGAGAGCTGATGGTTTGAATGCAAGCGAATACTTAAAGCTCATTCAGATCGACTCGAATACTTGGCTCTACAAGTCTCTCTTTCACGATTGCCACCATCTCTTGGTCGTCTAGTCGGTCAAGCATGGCTTCGTAGATTTCAGCCGGAACGCAGTAGAACGCCGGTTTGTTGCGGTTTAGAACAACGATCGGAAACCCCTCTCCTGAATCCACGGCCGCCATCGGATTTTTTTTGAGTTCTGAAATGCTCGCGGTCACTTCAGAATAAATTTGATTGGTCACAACGCCCTCCAAAGACCTGTTAACAGGTCATACTTTAAGGGTGATCGGGCTCATGCGCAAGGCAAAGACCTTTTAATAGATCGCATAAAGCAATTTTTCGGTTACCAACTCTATTATCTTGTTACCAACTTTATTCTGATCCCACACCACATTCCTGATTTCAGCCCCAGTCACTCAACGGTCACACTTTTAGCCAAATTTCGAGGCTTATCGACGTCGGTGCCTTTAACAAGGGCCACATGATAGGCCAACAGCTGGAGTGCAACCACATGTAGCACTGGCGACAAAACCCCATAATGCTCGGGCATTTTCAGAACCTGAATCCCAGGCACCGAAGTTACCTTACTATCGCCATCGGCAAACACGTATAGTTCACCACCCCTGGCCCGAACTTCTTCCATGTTCGCCTTCAGCTTTTCCAACAGCTCATCGTTGGGCGCCACAACCACCACGGGCATTTCGACATCCACTAGGGCCAGGGGGCCGTGTTTCAATTCGCCCGCGGGGTAGGCTTCTGCATGAATATAGGAAATTTCTTTGAGTTTTAAGGCGCCTTCGAGCGCAATCGGATAATGTCGGCCACGGCCCAGAAACAGTGCGTGATGTTTGTTACCAAACTGCTGCGCCAGCTCCCTGATGGCCGGTTCGAGCGCAAGGACCTTTTCCACAGCCACCGGTAGATGGCGCGTTTCATCAAGGAAGGCGACCTCATCTTCACCGGATAACACGCCGCGCCCCTTGGCTAAAACCAAAGCAAGCAGGAAAAGCGTCGATAACTGCGTGGTAAACGCCTTCGTAGACGCCACGCCTATTTCAGGACCGGCCCGCGTAATAAACCGCAGAGCCGCCTCACGAACAATGGAGGACTCGGGCACATTACAGATAGCCAGCGTGTATCTATGCCCCGACGACTTGGCATACTGCAGGGCCGCAATTGTGTCCGCAGTCTCTCCCGACTGGGATATTGCTACAACCAACTGGGATTCCCTGGCCACAGATTTCCGGTACCGGTATTCACTGGCAATCTCCACATTACAGGGCACGCCGGCAATCGCCTCTATCCAGTACCTCGCCACCATTCCCGCATAACTGGATGTGCCACAGGCGAGAATCAGCACCGAGTCAACTTGCTCAAAAACTCCGGCGGCATCGGCGCCAAACAAGCCAGCCTGAATCGTTCCAGCACCGCCAAGCATTTCAAGGGTATTGCCGAGCGCTTGAGGCTGCTCAAAAATTTCTTTTTGCATGTAATGCTTGTACTCGCCCCACTTCATTTACAGAGTCTAACATCGGGTGGGGTTCCAACTACCTTGACAGAGGGGGTGAGGTAGTAACAGGGCGGGTTACCGACTGGCCCTCTGCATCCCGAATCGTCACCTCACCCACGCTAAGCCGGGCGATATCCCCGTTCTCCAGATACATCACCTGGCGGGTTTCCGAAATAAGCGCGGAGGCATCGGAGGCTGCATAAAAACCCGCATCACCCTGCCCCAGCATCAAGGGTGAACCTTCCCGAGCTACAACCAGCGTTTCTGGCTCAGCTGCATGAACCACTGCCAGGGCGTATGCACCTTTCAAGTGGGGCACCGCTGCTCGAACAGCTTCGAAGAGCGAGGGGGACGCTTGCCCCACCTTCCCTGCCAGACAGGCCTCAACAAGATGAGCGACAGTCTCCGTATCGGTATCTGACGTAAATTCATACCCCAAACCCGACAGTATTGTGCGCAGTTCAGCATGGTTCTCGATAATGCCATTGTGAACAACCGCCAGCTCGCCAGACACATGTGGATGTGCGTTCCGTTCCGCCGGAACCCCATGGGTTGCCCACCGAGTATGGGCAATGCCGATATTCCCGTGCAGCCTCTTTTGATCAACTAAGACACCAAGTTCAGAAACACGCCCTATCGAACGGGAACGCCTGAGGCCACCGTTGAGTAGTGCCAAACCAGCAGAATCGTACCCTCGGTACTCTAATGTTTGAAGACCGGTTAGCAGAAAAGGAGTTACATCTTGGGTGCATACCGCACCGACAATACCGCACATGATTTAATACACTCCGGGAATATACTTCCAGATGGATTTCAAGTTGAAGAATCAGACCAAAAGAGAGCCATATTCTTTGGCCTACAAACATCTAAAATTAAAAAGGCCAAGGTTTTACCCCGGCCTTTCTTGAACATTAGTCAAAACCTTTCTTTTACTTTTGCTTCGCAGTCTCGTAATTCTTGCGGAATAAGACCAGAAGCCGCCACACGTGGCTGATTGCCCAGTTATAGGCGAAAAATACCACCATGAACAAAGTGAACATTAACCATTCTGGAATACGAAAAAGTTCCCCTGCTATTCCGACAAGTGCGCAAGCCACCGCAAACATAGTAATCAGCAAAAGAGCCTGTCGGTCAGAAAAACCGGCCCTCAGACATATGTGATGCAGGTGATCTCGGTCCGGCATCATTACAGACTGACCCTTGCGGGCACGCCGAATCATAATTGCAACCATATCCATCAACGGTAATGCGCACACCCAAAGAGCCGCGACCGGCCTGAAGGCTCCATTCTCAGCCTGGGCGCCATTAACCAGCAGCCAAACCACAGAAAATCCAATAAACATGGAACCAGCGTCACCCATGAAAATTTTACGCCGGAAAGGACGGAGTTGCAGGTTTGCTCCCAAATACGGCAACAGTGCCGCTCCGATGGTTATTGCGAGAGCAAGCTCCAGTTGGAACCCATCCGACAACGCAAACAACAAACCCAGTGCACCCAGCGTCACCAGAGTCATACTGCCGGCCAGGCCATCAATACCGTCGACCATGTTGTACGCATTGGTTGCGCCGATCACAGCGGCAATCGTTACCACCGGACCAAGCCAAGCCAGCTCTATATTTCCTAACCCAAATAAATTACCAAGTGTCGTCAGATAGATACCCGAGCCATAAGAAAGCAAAGCGCCAAGCAGGACCTGAGCCCAAAGGCGATACTTTGCCGGAATATCTCTGGCGTCATCGATGGCACCCAGAATAACGAGCATTAATGCGCAGAAGAGATAGATGCCAAAGCCTTCCGTAAGTGGCATCGAAATAAGCCATGCGACGAGAAGGCCCGCAAAGGCACTCAAACCTCCTATAAGTGGTACTGCCCCCTTGTGCGCCTTACGATGATTTGGCATGTCAACCAAGCGAAATCTACGCGCAACCGGTTGCAACACGAGAAGAGCAACGAAAGCCGAAACCACGGCAATCAATCCTGTAAAACTTGCGGTTTGCATAATCATCCTTGGCAACGCTTGCGGTGAAAGGCTTTGTGGGAAGGCGTTGCAGTCAAAGCGGCCGAGAGTTTACTCTTTTCGGAAAACCAAGTGTGATCTCTTTCACACACTTTCACAATTGTCCTACCAAAGTTTAAGACTTCAGACACGAAACGCCCCTCATAACAGCCCATTCGCTAAACCCATAGCCGGTTCTCTTCACACTAATGATTTTAGATAACAGAAATATTCCTCCGCCTCGGCAGTCTGTTCCCCAGGTGCCCAGGGCGCGAATTCCTTCGCGGCATCCGGATTAAAGGGGCCGGCCTTCAGCTCAAGTAATACCGAGTCCGGCTCAAGCGCGATAACGGTATGCCAGATACCGGCCGGCAAATTTACGCCGAATGAAATAGCGGGATCGTTACGGTAATACCCCTCGGTACCAAACCGCTCCACATGCCGAACCTCACCTTCTTCATTGAACACGATCAACGCGAAAAGGCCTTTGGCAGCAATCAGGCATTCATCCTTGGGATCAAGTGCATGCCGGTGAGGCCGGATGTAGCTTTCGGTTCCTATTGCGTTCAATAGTTTCTGGCAGGGGTCTTCGTATGATTGATGGATATTGTGATGCTGGCGACCTCGAGAGGATTGCCGAGCTTTTTGTCCCAGTTCGCCCAACAAATTTCTCGAAATTACTTTAAACGACATATAAACGAGTCACTTTTCCAATGCATTTACAATCTGTTTAACCGCCATTTCCGGCGAGAAAAGCCGCTCATAAACAGCCCGGCAGCGCGAAGGCAATTCTCCATCCTGGTCGCACTGTTCTATCAGTGATTCCGCCATTCTCTTGAGAGAATCTACGGAGTTATCCGTCACAACCGCTCCAACCCGCTCATCCCGGATCAGATTCACAAGGTCATTTCCCTCATTGATCTTTGCCAAAACGGGCAATCCGCTTTGCATGTAGGTCAAAAACTTTCCAGGAATATTGTGCGTTTTATGGCGGGGGTGCAGTGCAACCAGGCCGACATCACACTGGGCGTACAACCCGGGTATTTCATCAGGGGCGATCTCATCATGAAAAAGCACATTTTCAAGGTTTCGACGCTTTGCGTCCGCCGCCAGTTTTCGGGCATCACTTCCACGCCCAACAAACAGGAAGCCAATATCTTCCCTACTCCGCAGCTCCTCCGCCAGATCCAGCAAGATGTCCATCCCCTGAGCAACGCCCATATTGCCCGCGTAGACGAATACCTTGCGGCCCGCGAGGGACGTTTTGGCGAGGTTAACCGAACAATGCCCCGCCGGTGCATCGGACAGCCAGTTCTGCAGGACTTCCAGGCTATGATTGTCGTTCTTTCGCCAATCATCAAAATAAACTGCATTGCCAGAAGTCTGGATTCCGATTACGTCCGCAACCGAATACTGGTAGTTCGCGACTGCACGGAAAAAACGATAAGGAAGGCCGCGCCCCATCAACCCCATGTCGACGGCCCACTCCGGGAAAATATCGCGAATTATCAGGTAGCTCCGGCAACCACTCGCTTTCTTCAGGGCACTGGCGATCGGGCCAAAGAAAATACTGGGGGCATACCAAACAACCCCCTCCCAATCTCCCTCTGATAACGGGCTTTTCCGGAGATTACGTAACATGGCAAAGGGCATGAAAAACTCGCCCAAAGTGCGCTGCACGTAATTGATGTCCTTGGTCTTGGGGGCGCGCAACCGCAAAACCTGCACACCATCGAAATCCTCGAGCGCCCAAGGCTCATCCATTCCGGACGTGGGCAACATAACCGTCAGCGAATGCCCCTGCCTGACAAATTCCCGGGATAAATCCCGAAGCTGCACAGCGCCGGAGGTTCTCAGCGGAGGGAAGGTATCCGCAATCAGTACAATCTTCATGAATGCGCCGGCGTCAGTACTTTTTCCAGACCACCCGATTCACATAATCGGTGTAGCTGTGAATAATGCGCACCACCTTGTCCGAGACATTGGGCATGCTGTAATCCCCGACCAATCTCAAGCCTCTATCCTCGCCACGTGGCTGGGATTCGAGAATCGCAAGTCCCTGCCGGACTCTTTCCACGTCCAGCCCCACCATCATAACAGCGGCTTCTTCCATGCCTTCCGGCCGTTCGTGGGCCTCCCGGAGGTTCAGCGCCGGGAAGTTCAGAATCGAAGATTCTTCATTGATCGTGCCACTGTCCGAAAGCACCGCCCGAGCTGAGAGCTGGAGTTTCACGTAATCATGAAATCCCAGTGGCTTCAAAAGTTGGACCTTGTCGTGAAAGACCGAGCCCGTGGCGTTGATACGGTTTTGCGTTCTGGGGTGCGTGGACACAATCACTGGCAAATCGAAGTCCTCGGCAACGCCATTGAGCGTTTCCACAAGGCGGGTAAACGAGCGTTCGGATTCAATATTCTCCTCGCGGTGAGCACTAACCACGAAATACTGGCCAGCCTCCAACGAAAGCCGATCCAACACACCAGAGGCCTCAATGCGTTGCCGGTAATGATTCAAAACCTCGAACATCGGGCTGCCGGTTTTGATCACCTGATCCGGAGCCAGCCCTTCTCGCAAAAGGTACTCACGGGCAATGCTGCTGTATGTCAGGTTGATGTCGGCCGTATGGTCCACAATCCGGCGATTGGTCTCCTCGGGTACCCGCTGATCAAAGCACCGGTTGCCCGCCTCCATATGGAAAATCGGGATCTGTCGACGCTTGGCCGGAATCACAGAGAGACAACTGTTGGTATCACCCAGCACCAGCAAAGCTTCAGGCTGAACCTGCGCCAAAACCTCATCAACGGCAGATATCAGGTTGCCAATGGTGTTGGCCGCACCTTTACTGCCCGTCGCGCTGTTGAGGAAATAATCCGGCTTACGGATATCCAGATCATCGAAAAACACCTGGTTCAGTTCGTAGTCATAATTCTGCCCAGTGTGCACCAGGATATGTTCACAATGCTCATCCAGGCGGGCCAAAACCCGCGATAACCGAATGATTTCAGGCCGGGTGCCAACCACCGTCACTACTTTCAGCTTTTTCATTGAGACTCTCGGGAATCAGAAGGAATTAATCAGAGAGGACAGGCAAAGGTGTCCGGATTATCCCGGTCGAAAATTTCGTTGGCCCAAAGCATACATACCAGCTCATTCTCGCCGATATTCGTGATGTCGTGGGTCCAACCGGGCACCGTTTCCACAATTTCAGGTTTATCTCCGCGAGTAACTAACTCGTACTCCTCGCCGGTCTGCATATGCCGGAATTTGAACCTTGCGGTTCCCGAGATCACCAGAAACTTTTCCGTTTTCGAATGATGATAATGCCCGCCACGGGTTATCCCAGGATGCGCCGTGAAAAAGGAAAACTGCCCGGAATCCGGTGTTTTCAACATTTCCACGAACACACCGCGCGCATCACCATGCTGCGGAATAGTGTAAGAGAACTGTTCTGGGCGCAAAAAACTCAGGTAAGTGGAATAAAGTGCTCGTGTAAGGCCAACCCCAACCTTCGGTGTCACCAGCGTTTCACGGCTGTCACGGAATTCCTTGATGGCCTCGGCAAGCTCCCCCACGGTTGTGGAATACTGGGGATAAACCTGATCAAAGCCCTCACTATCAAGATTGGGTAAGGCGCCATCCAGAAGCTGCAAAAAGCGGGAAACAACGTCGTCTACATACACCAGCCGCAAAGGCGCTTCAGGACTGTTGACCGTGATCGGTAGCCCCTGCGTAATATTGTGGCAGAAAGTCGCAACCACAGAGTTATAGTTCGGGCGAGACCATTTACCGAACACATTCGGAAGCCTAAACACATGCACCGGCACATCGAATTCTTGGCCATATCCAAACACTGCGGCTTCAGCTCTCCGTTTGCTCACGCCATAATCATTTTCAAGCCCGGCCTGGGTTGAAGACGACAAGACGACCGGAACCCTGTCGCCTTGTTTCGCACGCGCCGCCAATCCTTCACAGAGCCAAGCCGTCAGATCGGAGTTTCCTTTCCGGAACTCGTCAGGATCTTGGGGGCGATTTACGCCGGCTAAATGGAACACGAACTCGGCTTTCGAAAGGGCATCTTTAAAGGTTCCCCGGGTCGAGTCCCTGGAAATCAACAACAGCTCAATATCAGAGCGCTCCGCCAAATGCTGCTGCAAATTTTTTGCGATAAACCCTTTGGCACCTGTGATCAAAACTCTCATAACGTTCAATCCTGGGGTTGTGCATTTTCACCACGAACGATGGCACGAATGAAATCAAGCTTCAGCAACAGCTTCTTCATGCCTGCTTTGTCCAAACGTGTCGTGTTGTGAGAATTGTAATCCTCAGCCTCAGAGATCTTCCTCTCCCCTTCTTCCACAAACTTGCCATAGTTAAGGTCACGCAAGTCCGGCGGCACCCGGAAATAATCCCCCAGATCCTCAGCTGCCGCCATCTCCTCACGACTGAGCAACACCTCGAATAGCTTCTCACCGTGCCGTGTACCGATCTCCCGCACCTCACGGTCCGGAGCCTCCAGCAGCTCAATCAAGGCGTATGCCAAGGTCTCAATCGTAGCTGCGGGCGCCTTTTGAACAAAGATATCGCCGGGGTTCCCGTGCTCGAACGCGTAAAGAACCAGATCAACCGCGTCGTCCAGCGTCATCATGAACCGAGTCATATTGGGATCGGTAATGGTAATTGGCTCCCCGGCCCGAATCTGATCTACGAACAAGGGAATGACCGAACCGCGCGAGGCCATAACATTCCCGTAGCGCGTGGCACATATTATCGTTCCGTTGGCACTACGAGATTTAGCAACGGAGACCTTTTCCATCATCGCCTTGGAGATTCCCATGGCATTGATAGGATAGACAGCTTTGTCAGTCGACAAACAGATCACTCGCTCAACGTCGCAGTTTATTGCTGCCTCAAGCACATTCTCTGTACCCAGGACATTTGTTTTAACAGCCTCCATAGGATGAAACTCACAAGAAGGGACCTGCTTGAGCGCAGCAGCATGAAAAATGAAATCGGCGCCGCGGACCGCATTCAGTACTGAATGATAATCCCTTACGTCTCCAATATAGAACTTAAGCTTTGGGCTGTTATAGCGCTTCCGCATGTCATCCTGCTTCTTCTCATCACGACTAAGCACGCGAATCTCACGGGCTCCTGAGTTGAGGAAGCGACGCAGTACGGCATTGCCAAAGGAGCCGGTTCCACCGGTGATCAATAATACCTTATCTTTAAACAAACTTTTCATCTCCTTATCAGAGTTAGCTCGTAAACAGGGCTCGATTATCCGCCACATCACGTTCATCGATTACAAGCGGTACGGCATTCTTCTGAACCTCGCACTTCCTTTTAAACCTCTCAGCCATGGTGAGCGTTCCCCAAGAATCTATCTCCGACACAAACTCTTGCTGATTACCGAGAGGGATGGCGCGCCCTACACCAACCTCATCAACACGCTCCCAAGGTGTTTGGTCACTAATCAAAACAAATGTGCCGCTGAGCAGCGCCTCGGCGATAACATGGCCGTAGTTCTCACCCCGTGTAGGAAAGAGGAATATATCAAAGCGAGCGAAGGTCTCTTTGACTTGCTTAGGATAAAGCTCCCCACCGTAAGCCCATGAAACATTACTGGGAAGCGCCCTAAGTAACGATTCACACCTCCTCCAATAGGCGAGATTTTCCTTCGATCCAAAAATCGTAAACTTAATATGGGACTGGCACGCGCTTAGGATTCGAACTGCAACATCCAGATTTTTTATCGGCACCAGGCGTGAGATAAAGCAAACTTCAAGCGGAGTGGAGTCTGGTAAACTACGGAAACTGTTCGACAAGCTGGGCATCACCACATTTGGAAGATCCCTGGCCACACGCGTAACCACACCCTTCCCTAAAGCTCTTTCAATATCGGCCTGCTCTACCTCAGTCGACGCATGAAATACCGAGCTGCGATATAGACCAAGTAATTTTGCTAACCGTAAGAAAAGATTCTTCTTAAACGACTTAATACCGAGCGCGCCCGGTGAAAACTCTCCACGGGGTGCGACGAGCAGCTTATTTTCCAGCCGAACAAACCGATGCACAAGCATGGGTAGTATTGAAAACCTGAAAGAAAAAAAGCTATTTAAATAAACAAAGTCATAAGAACGCTCGAGCATCAATTCTCGGATCGCACCAAAATTAACCATAGACTGAGGCAGATAGAAAACTTTGGCCATTCCAACTTTTTGCCAAGTGCCAATTTCAACGTCTGAGTACGGAGCCTTGTCCCCAAGATCTCGGTCACGTGTAACTATGTAGAACTCAACCTCCCGACCTAGAACATCAACGATGTTCTTTATCGTCTGAAGGGGGCCACCACTCTTATAGCCTGGCTCATAGAACTCAACAAATAATAAAACCTTTCTCACTTTAAGATCTCCGCAGGCAGAACCTTTTCTCTCGGCACGATCATTGAGGAATAAAAAACTAAAACTAAAAGACCCATGCCACCTGGGGAGAACAACATAGCTTCAGCGATATTAAGCAAATAAACTAGAAAAATAAGTGAAATTCCGTAAAAGCCATAATTCGCCGCCCGAATAATAGCTAAAAACATAAATAAAAAAATAATTGCTGACAAAAACAAACCAAACTCTTCGATTATCGCAATTGGAAGGACCCCTTTCTCAACAGGTGCGCTAATAGGTAAACCAAAAACCCGGTGAACATTCATTTCAAAGGAGTCGTAATCTGAACCTACCCCGAAACCAATTCCAAAAAAAGGATATTCCGATATATTATTTACCATTCTAAGCACAAGAAACCCACGTGAATCTTCAAATGACTCAGAGATTCCACCGAACTGCCCATCTCTGCCACCTTTTGAAATATAATTTTCAAAATAAGACGATATAAAAGAGTAGCTTGACAAAATCACTACCACACCCAAAACGCCAACAACTACCGAATAAACAGAACCCAAGCCCCTAAAGGTTTGAAAAAAACTACCTCGACGCTCGAACATAAAAATTATTGAAGAAATCGCTATTGTCAAAATCAACGCCACACCAGCCGTACGGGACTCACTTAAAAAAATCATCGCAATACCAAAAATAAAGAAAAACCACGCGAACAGATTATTTCTACGACGAATTACGACTGAAAAAATTAAAGTACTCACAATAGCAGCCGTCGCTCCAAAAACCTGCGGTTGGTTTAGAATACCCTGAAACCCGCTCCCATTAGACAAATATCCAGTTGGTGAAGCAACAAGAAACAAACTAATGACTAACACTAACAAAAGAATATTTAACAGTATATCATGAAGCCTATCTTTTTCTTCTAACGACATATACGTCCATGCCGATATAAGAGTACAAAAAACCATCCCCCACAGAGTTAATTTAAGCAACGATAAAACAGGAAACATACTAAACAAAATAGAATGTGCCATCAGGATTGCAAACAACATTAGAATGCTGAAATTAGGTTTACTTATACGAACACCAAAGTTTTTAAATCTATTAAAGTAAGACCTAAAAAACATTGACGCGGATGCCGAGACAAACACAATGTATTTACCAAAAACAAAATCCGACGCAGCAAAACCTAATCCGGCATTAAGCATCGAAAAAAGCCACGTAAATAAAATTGCCAAAATTACTTGCTGGGCGCCAAGAAAGCAACAAACAGCAAGAAGAAAATACGCAATCGGCAAGGTAGTGTCCGAAGCAACTCTAAATATGCAGGAAATAGCAATTAAAGCCCAAAATATCACATGCTTTCTTTTCAGAACGATAGAAAATTTAATCATGCCCGCCATTACATTGACTATTACTAGATTTAGACATTATAAAACCCAATTAAAAGCACCCAATTCACAGGCAGCCAAAAGCATCTATTTTAAAACCTTCTAGAAATAGTTTTGACTATATTTATTTTTAATTTAACCAAAAGTAGCTCTATAACGAATGAGATTTCAGCCAAACCAAAAAACGACTAAAAATTTAATGTATAGAAATGAGGATCACCGAAAAATAAACAGGAAAACATCACCTCGAAAAGACTGCTCGGCTTCACAAATGAAGGCCAAATTAACAAATAGTTATCAAAAAAAATTACCTACTCGCGCATTCCGAGCCGTTGTTCAGGGCCAGTTAACAATGAATGGTTATCTTTTATTAGCTAACGACAAAATATCGTCAACGACACGAGAATAAAAAACATCTCGAATTAAGCAACCAGTGTCAAGGCTACCTTTGATTTCTGAAATTCTATTTATGTAAACACTTCCAAGATCGTCTCCCGGAAAGATATGTTTTTTGGGCAATACATCCGAGTGGTATTTATTCTTTGAAATATAATAAAGCATGCAGACAGCTTTTTTCTTCGCGAGCGTGTTCAAGGGAGGTAAATGGCTCGCATTTTCCAGCAACTCAAAATACTCCTCCTTCAAACGTGGCTCCAATGCTATGCCGAAACCTGAATAATAACCTTTACCTGCCGTGATAGCCGGGATACCAAAACAGCTGAACTCAAGCCCAGCGGTTCCTTGGCCTGTAACTACGCAATCTGCTAATTCTTTGATGCAGTTGGTGTTCAGGTCTGACGGTAAGATCCGAACATTATTCAATGAGTATTCTTCTACGATTTGCTCCACACCACCTCGCTCGCCCCACATATAGGAACTGGGATGGGGTTTAACAAAACAATTTATATTGCTCACTGAATTCAAGCAAATCAATGTCTCCAAAAGAAACTGATAGTAGTCTTTGAACAATAAGCCCTCTCCAACATGCGGTGCATCAGAGAACGCGTGGGACATTACAAAGACGTTCTTGTAGCTTGAGTTCAGATCCGGATAGAGTTTTTTCAGGTCTTCAAAACTATATTCTTTTTTATCGCGATAGGCGTTAATGACGTCAATCTGATCAACCTTTCCAGAAAACCTCTCCTCGAGATATTTCAAAGCCTCCTCATAGAAATCGTCATCGTTTATCACACGCTCAAGATCAGATTCTTTAACTTTTAGAAAATGTTCCTTTATTTTGGTTTCCGGACCATAAAACTTATATACATCGATATCTTTAAGTAGAATCGATGCGTTGACACGATTATTCATTTGACGCGCTAACAGGCCAAATTCAGCGTAAACATTGTGGCTCGTGATCAGCCAATTTGGCTGATATTTTTTAATAACCCTTTCATTAATAATAAATATATAAAAAGCACGTAGCAAGAGTCGGTAATGCTTTCGGAATTCGAGCTTATCCACCGTGTAGGAGTTCGGACGAAATCGAATAAGGGTATCGTACATCAGGTCCCCAACATGGATACCCTTGAAACGATACTCAACCAGTTTTTCTCCAGACCTGACAGAACGTATTAACTTAAACGCCAACCATGCTGCCGGTATCACAACGAACGGATTAAGGTAATTACGCCACCAAAGAACAAAATGATTAATCCCAAAAGCTCTGTAAAATGGGATAACTCGGCTAGCACTCTCCTTCATCCCTCTCACGAGAACGATTGCCTCCTCGCCGGTAACTTCCTGAACAGCTTTGGCCATTCTGGCCTTGTCCATAATGCTAGCGGGACACTCCACAAAACCCTCAACAATCACTCGAATAGCAGTATGGGTGTTTTGGCGACGCCCGGAACGATCTTCTTCGGATTCCCAGAATTGTTTTATTTCCTTGAAAAGATCACGTTCAACATCACTGAGTTTGTAGCGCTTAAACTGACGGAGGACTGACAGGAGCTTGCCGAGCATTCAACACCCTTATGCTGATTATTACTAGCTTTATCTTAAGCCAACTATGAAAATTGCCTGGAGCTGGCCTTGTAAAACCCCAACTTCCAGAGCATCAAAAAACTCATGCTTAATAATATCGACACTGGCACGACGTAAATGCTGTTTTGAGCATCGATTAAGCCTACAGCTCCTACAAATAGTAATAGACTTAAGGCGTTACCAGCTATATTTGACTTGTCTTTACCCTGTGCGTAGAGCCCATAGTGGAAAATATTACCAATACCCTGGACAGCAATCGCCGCCAGCAATATATAGAAGATATTTCGATAAGACAGATATATTTCTTTATCGATAAAATCCAACAACGGGCCGAGTGCTATTGTTGCTGAGACACAAAATCCCAGAGATACCACTAGCGTATTGCGAGTCATACTTTGTAACACGCGTTCAAAACTTTTCCGATCATTCTGGTTGTGCGCGTGTATCAGTGAGGGGTAAAAGTAGGAGAACACGCCAGCGTCCAGGAATGCCATCAATGCTGAGGCTAGCGAAATGAAAAGAACGTAAGCGCCCAGTACTTCGCTTCCGGCGAACCAGTCGATGTAATAACGATCAAGGGTGAACACTCCCCGCAAGCAAACTGTGGACACCAATATAGGAAGGGCGATCGGTAATCCCTTTTTTAGCCAGCTCCAGTCAGTGCGAGAGCTCCACCCTCCGATGTTTTCACGTACAATTACCACAATGCCAACAGCCAACGCACATACATTCCCCAAAAGCCACGCAGCAAACACGTAGTTCAGCTGCCGGGTTTCTTCATAAGCGAACATCCAGACAGTGATTACGGCGGCCCACAGACCTTGCCTGAAGAAAAGCGCCATTGTTGCAGCGAACTGGTGCGATATGGCGATGAGCAGTCTCATTAACTCCTGGTTGATATGCTCAAGAATAAGCAGAACAAAAAACCAAGGCGCCATGTGCCAGTCAAGAAAACCATAAGAGAATAGAAGTAATAACAAAGGCAGAAAAAAGAGATAGAGTATTCCGTGGAGCGCACCTTGGCTTTTTAGCAGTTTTCCCCATTCGTTTTCGTTGCGTTTCAAAATCTGTCTTGTTGTATAGGCGTAAAAATCCAGTCCCAGGATAAATACTGTGTAAGCGATAGTTGCAGCGAACAACCCGTATACCCCAAGCTCGGTGGGACTGAGGTAAGCCGCGAGAAAAAATATGAGTAGAAACTTACTGAGGAGGGTAATGCCTCGCAAGCCCATATTCGCAAAGCGAAAAAATGGGGGACTAATTTTCTTCATTGGGGCCTGCCACGAATTACCTAACTAAACACGGTTTAGTTGGGTTGAAAATTTGTTGATGTGCATATTTTTCAATATAACGATTCAGTTCCTCTGAAGCAGGCGGTCGCATATGCTGAAATCAACTTTTTCGTCAATATCTAGTGAGCGCTCCCTTGGCATCACACAAGCCCGCAGGTTGTCAGTAAACAGGTTTCCCTGTTGCCGCAGCGTCTTAACACAGGCAACGTAAACCGCTCCATTCAAGCGGTATTCCTTTTGGTAGCCTTGTGAGCGTTCACCCGATAAGTCCAGGCCCTGTAGCTGCCCATTCGCGCCAATGGTGCCAATCCAGGCCGTCGGGTGATCAACTTCACAAACGGTGACTACCGTGTCCGCGCTGCCACTTTCCTCATACTTACGAACAGCAGCAAGTATGTCTTCAGATGTTCTAAGGGGAGATGTAGGCTGAAGGAGTATTAGGGTTTTCGGGTCATGCCCGGCTTGATGCTCGGCATTTAAAGCGTCCAGCAGGGCATCTGTTGTCGAGGCATGGTCGCTCGCCAAGTCCGCCGGCCGCTTGTGGACAATCAAGCCGTTATTAGTGTAACGCCTTGCGATGGCCAGTATCTCCTCATCGTCACTGGTCACCATAATGCGGGCAGCTAAACCTGTTGCTAGCGCCGCGTCTATAGTCCAGCAAATAAGCGGCTTTCCCGCTAGTGGCAAAACATTTTTGCGGGGCAGGCGCTTGCTACCACCGCGGGCTGGAATAACGATGAACCTTTCTTCGCGTTCAGTCATTCAGGAGGCCTTCAACTTCTGCCTGAGCTTTATGGAAGTCATCCATGCGACCGATATCTAGCCAGTATTCATGTACAGGGAACATGTTCACCTCTCGGCCCTGCTCAATCTGTTTTTCCAGTAACGATGGCATATCAATCCGAGTGCCGGGCTTAACGCTTTTTACGAGTTTCGGCGAAAGCAGGTAGATTCCAGCATTTACAAAAAATCTTTGTATGGGCTTTTCAACCATGGACTCAATGCGGGTTCCGTCACTTGTTATTACACCATAGGGCACCTGATGCTCGTATTCCCGCACGCACATGGTGGCAACACCATCATGGGCTCGGTGGAACTCCAGAAAACTTTGAAAATTGAGCGAAGTAAGTAGATCGGCGTTCATCATGAACATCGGCTGGTCTATTTCATCATGAGGTAAAAGACCGAGAGCACCGCCCGTTCCAAGAGGTTCCTCTTCGTGAACATATTCTATACTGACGCCCCATTTCTTTCCCTCTCCGAAATAGTCGCGTATTACCTCAGGCATGTAGTGGGTCGAAATGTAAAAGCGGTGAAAACCCGCTTCGACAAAATTGACCAGAATTTGCTCAAGAATCGGCTTGTCGCCCACTTTCAGCATTGGCTTCGGACAGTTGTTGGTAAGAGGTCGGAGTCGGGTACCAAAACCGCCGGCCATCAGGAACACAGGATTATCGTAGCGGTGTTTGTTCAGCAGATCGTGAAGGCTGGCAAGGCCGACCAGCTTTCCTTCTTGATCCACCAGGGGTAACTGAAGTAATTCGTGATCTTCCATCAATGCGAGAATACGGCTTTCTGTCCACGACTGCTCCGCGGTTTTGGGTTGGCCATTCATCACCTGATTGACTGGCGTTTCCATCGGCAGGTGTTTTAGAAGCGCCCGGCGCACATCGCCATCTGTTACAGTTCCAAGTAACTTGTCACCCCCATCGACAACCAGTGCGATACGCAGGGCAGCTTTATCCAGAACCTCAATGGCCTGTTCCAGTGTTACGTTGCTATTTACTAGGGCTTTACGCCAGGGCTTCATGGATTGCTCCGGGGTTCAAGAGAAGTCATTAACTGACAGGTTGTAAAACGCTTTCTTGCGAATGTTTTCCAGTGGGTACTCCGCAAGCACCTTGACGATCGCTTCACTGGCACCGCCGTTGCCGTAAGGATTGGAAACAGAGCCAAGACTGGCCTGAAAGTCGGCCGAGTAGAGTGTTTCAAGCGCCGCCTGAATTGCCGAAATGCTCGGCTCACAATCTATCACGCTGCTCGCTTTCAGCCGGCCTTTCTGGCGATCGCCGATATTCACGGTGCCAATTCTGAAGGACGGCGCTTCTGCAAGGCCACTGGAGGAGTTGCCAACCACCCCGTCTATCTGTCCCAGGCAGGAGAAGTATCGGAGCTGGCCCAGTGAGGTATACACTTTGGCATTAGGGTGCCCTCGAGCGAACTCCCACACCATAGCGCTCAGCTCTCGGCCCCCGGTATCGGCGTTCGGCATGGTAAAGATCAAAGTGGTATCGTCCAGGCCTTCCAATGCGCCCAACAGCTCACCCATCTGGGCGGCCGAGCTGGCGCCGCCTTCCAGGGTCACTGGATGGAAAGTCACCAACAGACTCTTTTCACCAAAGCTGAGTTCCAGCGAACGCTCCAGTTCTTCTCGGGTGAGCAACTTGATGCGTTTGATGGCATCAATGCCCATGCCGCCAAAATTGAATACCCTGTCGGGGTGTTCCCCAAGCTGAATAACCCGCTGGCGGTATTCGTCTGCGGCCACAAAATGCAGGTGAGCCATTTTGGTGATGGAATGGCGGATAGCTTCGTCAAAAGCCCCTTCGGTCGTCTCTCCACCATGCAGGTGTGCCACCGGTACACCCGCAATCATAGCGGCAGAGGTAGCGGCGAATATCTCGAAGCGATCTCCCAGCACCACCACGATATCGGGGGCCAAGCGCTCGTACGCATCGGCAAAACCAAGCACACCAAGACCCATGGATTTGGTCACTGCCGTGTTTGTGTCCGAGCTCAGTAGCATTTCCACTCTGCCATCAATTTCAAAGCCGGCTTCTTCGATTTCTCGGTAGGTAGAGCCAAACTCCGGCGACAAGTGCATGCCCGTCGCAATTACCTGTAACTCAAGCTGCGGATGGATTTGAATCTCCCCCATCAGCCAGCGCAACAGCCCGAACTCGGCCCTGGTGCCGGTAACCACACAAACCTTGCGAGTCATAGCTCAATCAACTCGTCTTCGCTGAAATCACGGGGAGCGGTGCGACCTATGACATCATCCCACTGCATCGGGGAAATGCCTGTCCCCGGGCGCTTTGCCGTGAGATTCTCTTCACTGAACGGTTCGCCAGCCTTGATGGGGAGGGCGGCCACGAGGGACTTGCGAGCGATGGGTTTGTTCTTGAGTTCACTAGGGCTAGGTCGTTTAATGCCGTCGCCCAGCGCCTTTTCAATATTCCGGATACCCTGCACCATGGCTTTTAGTTCATCAGGCTCCAAGCTGGCCCGATGATCAGGGCCAGGTAGGGTACGGTCGAGGGTGAAGTGCTTTTCAATAACAGTTGCACCCATTGCAACAGCGGCTATGGGTACTTCAATACCCGGTGTGTGATCCGAGTAACCCACAGCTACGCCAAACGCCTTACCAATGTTGACCATAGCGCGCAGATTAACATCCTCCATGGGCGTGGGGTATTCGGTGGTGCAGTGCAACACCGTGATTTTGTCTCGCTGAGTACCGGCCTTCTCCACCACATCAATCGCAGCTTCGATCTCTCCCAAGTTAGCCATTCCGGAAGATAAAAGCACATGTCTACCGCGACAAGTTAAATGACGGAGATACGGGAGATTGGTTAGTTCACCGGATGGAACCTTCACATAATCACTGATATTGAGTTTATCCAGCAGATCAATGCTAGTTGCATCGAATGCAGTAGAGAAAAAGCCGATCTTTCTTTTCCTGCACTCGTCGATGAGTTCCAGATGATCTTCTTTTGAAAGCTCTAGCTTTCGGACCATCTCGTACTGTGATTCGTCTGGATCAGTTGCTCCCTTCTGGTAGTCGGCTTTCGGAGCACTGCGTGCAATACTGCTGGAAGTAACAAATGTCTGGAACTTGACGAGGTCGGCGCCTGCTTCGGCCGCTACAGCAACAAGCTTTTTTGCAAGTTCAATGTCTCCGTTATGATTAACACCCGCTTCAGCGATGACCAACGTCGTCATTTGATCCTCCTTGCCGGCGCACCAACATATACCGCCTGCTCCTCGCAGTCTTTAATGACCACCGCACCAGAACCAATGGTTGTACCGGTTCCGATTACCAGCTTTTTCTCATTCCTACCCTGATTAATCACGGCTCCGGTCCCTACCCAACATTCTCGCTCTATCCAGACATTACCTGAAATATGTGCACCCGGCGCAATGTTTACAAAATCCTCGATGGTGGCATCGTGCCCGATGGTGGCGTTCAGATTAAATATCGAGTAGCTCCCCACAACAATATTGTTTGTGAAACGGACTCCGGCGCAAATAATTACACCTTCCCGCGCTTGGATCTGCTCAAGCTGATGTTTTCCAAAGGTCGCACTTGGGTGGATCAGGTTTACGAAGCTCAACCTACCTGAATAGCGGTTGGCAACCTTGGCTCTGATATTGTTCTCACCAATACCTAACGCATAGACAGCACCTTGGGATTGCTCTATGTCGCTTTCCAGTACAATCGGCCACACGCGAGAACCAATAGCGGCCTCCGCCTCATCTTTGGCAATCAAAAATGGTTCGTAACCTAATTCACTTGCGATATCCGCAACTTCTCTCGCGAATCCTGATGTGCCAAATACACCTAACTTCTTCATAACTTATCCCTTTAAAACCACACTACTCGGCAAATTAACCACCCGAGCTTCCAACCACTCCGCATTACGCAGGTTGCCACGGCGACAGCTCTGATACATGTCCAGATGGTTCATCAAAGCCCAAATGGGCCGTGTCATCACCCCGTCCTGATTGGTTTTTTTCAGCAATTCGTCTCTTTGGGCTTTGTTCTCACAAATAACGGCATTCAGCCAGTAATTGGAGCGGCAATCTTCGGGTTCCTTCACGAATTCCAAGCTTGAGCCTGTTAAAACGTCTTCATAAGCAGCAGCTAGCGCCCGCTTGGCCTCAATGAAGGCGTCCAGCTGCTCAAGCTGGGCGCATCCTAATGCTGCGTTCAGGTTGGGCAACCGGTAGTTATAGCCCAGCTCGTCGTGAATGTACTCGTAGGTATGAGGCTTTTTGGCGGTTGTCGTCAGGTGCTTGGCGCGAGCGGCCAACGCCTCACCGGCCAGAATCATGCCTCCGCCTCCGGTGGTCATAATTTTGTTGCCGTTAAAGCTGAGCGTGCCTAGCGCACCGAAGGTTCCTGTGTGTTTGCCCTTGTAAAAGCTGCCCAGAGACTCGGCAGCATCTTCCACCAGAGAAATGTTCCAGCGATGACTCACGGATACCAAGGTATCCAGGTCGGCAGGGTGTCCGAAGGTGTGCATGGGCACGCACGCCCGAATCACTCTGTCATCAGCCCGGGTACGGCACAAGCCTTCTGCATCCAATTCGGCATGTTCTTCCAGCCAGGCTTCAAAGGCCTCGCCAGATAACCCCAAGGTTTCCCTGTCTACATCGATAAATACCGGTTCAGCACTACAGTAAGCGATGGCGTTGCAGGTGGCTACAAAGGTGAGTGGCTGTGTGATCACCAGATCCCCCGCCTCTACTCCGGCAAGCTTCAGAGCGATATGTAAAGCAGCCGTTCCGTTTACAGTAGCAACAGCCTTTTCCGAGCCAGTGTAAGCGGCCATGTCCTCTTCGAACCGGTCCACATAAGTTCCCACACTGGAAACAAAGGTCGACTCTATCGTATCCGCCACGTATTCCTTTTCACGGCCCGGGAAGACTGGCGCGTGTAACGGAATAAACTCCTTGGTGCCAAAATATTCCCGGACAAACTGAATCAGTTGGTCGCTCAAAGTTGCCTCACATTTTGCTGTCGAGATATTTGCCGGTCTCTTTATGCCCAAAGCCCGGAATCATCTGATAGAACAGATCAACAAGCTCTTCCTTAGTCCAAGAAAGTTCTCGCTTCATGGCAGCGATCCGCTCTTCGAATTTGGCCAGCAATAGTTCGTCAAACTCCGCATCATTCTTGATAATGCCTAGATTTCCAAAACGAGCCATATCCAGCACTTCCTGGTCTGTAAAGAACTCCTCAAAGTCTTTCTCACCAGTGGTATCACTGTTAGTGAACAGGCACGGCCACTTACCCTGCTCCGGCAGTGTCTTGGTAAGCTCTCTGGCCTCGTCTTCGTCGCGGCACAAAACGGGCTCCAGACCTTTCTGCTCCAGATATTTCACCGCAATATCTGCGAAGGAGATCAGGTGCAGCTTTTCACTTAGCTTAGGAAAGAAGATGTCGCGATTTTCGCCGAAAATGCAGGACATCAAGCACAGCTCGCCAGACTCTTTTGGAGTCACGAAATAACGGCGAACATCATTCGGGGCTACAATCGGCTGCCGTTTTTCCAGGCGTTGATTAAAGCCATGTAGCAACGAGCCGTCGGAAAAGGCGACGTTGGCAAAGCGGGCCGTAGAAATATCCATTTGAAGGCTTCTACGCATCAGGAACATCTCCATAATGCGCTTTGACGCTCCCATCATGTTCACAGGGTTTGCTGCCTTATCGGTAGAAACACAGAAGTATTTCTTAACGCCAGACGCAATTGCCTGTTGCAGCGTTTTGTCCGTGTTGAAAATGTTCACATCTACCATGCGCATGAGCGTATAGGGATCCTTCTCGCTGCGAACGTGCTTAAGCGCAGAAAGGTTCAAAATGTAATCGTAGCCACCATTGGCCTTGAAGAAGGCATCGTATTCGACCGAACCAATGTCCAACGTAAACGTGCGGAAGTCTCCGGGTATGTAGCCAAAGCTGCTACGGATATCGCGAACCAGTTCAACCAGATTATTTTCGCTGATGTCTACCACGTGGAGCTTGGCCGGATTGCGCTTGAAAATTTCTTTCGTTACCGCTTGACCTATGGAACCCGCTCCGCCGAGAACCAAAAAACTGGCGCTTTTGACTCGCAGAGATAGCTCTTCTTCGTGGCCAGAGACGTCAGCACTGAACAACTCTTCATCTCTGCCTATCAGTTTTAATATTGAATTCATATTTTACTTCCGCTCACAACCGGTTATTTGCCAAGGCCGATTAGTCTGACTTTCTCTGAAGAAATGCTCTTACAAATACGATAAATACCCCCAGCATGCCTCCCATCATCAGGGCTACAATAACGAGAAGTGCCCTCTTGGGCTCAATCTTTTCTTGGGGAACAACAGCAGGGTCAACCGTACGAAACACGTACTCCCTTTGGGCATTTGCCAGCATCACGGTGCGTGTTTCGCTTTCAATTAGCTGATAAAAAACTTGCTGCATGCCAGCGATGTTCGTCTCATCGAGTTTAGTTTCAAGGTATTCAATTCGCGCCTCGGCATCGGCAACATCTTCTCGGCGCATGTGTTCATTGATATCAGCCACCAACCATTCAGCCCACTGCTGCGCTGCAGGAGGCGATTGACTTTTGATGCTAAGCGTCATCATGCCATTGTCTTTGTTTTCGCTTAAGCTGAGGTGGCCTTCTCTAAAGGTTTTTACGAGATCCCAGTCGGAAGGTTTCTGGCTTTTGCCCTCTTCATTTTCCAGCCATTGCTCGCTTTCCGGGTTAAAAATTTCCCGGTCGTAAATCCAGGAGCCGGAAGCCTGATCCCAGCCGGTGGTAGCCATAAGCGGCACTTCAAGGTTGTGCCGTTTGATAAAATTGGTCAAGAAGACCCGGGACTGAAGCACTTCTTTGGCTATAAGCGTCTGAGTGCCCCCCCCCCACTTCCAAGGTTAATACCGGCAAGGCTTGCAAGACCGCCGAGCTGGCCGCCGATACCACCTACGTTTCCTTCGTCATTTGCTGGTGCGAGCAAAACACTTGCTTGGTAAATATTTGGTTTATAAAGAGCGTAGGCGACACCACCAAGGGCAAACATCAAAGTAACCAGCATGATTAGCCATTTGCCAGACCAAAGAGTTGCGAAAAGCTCCCTCAGGTCTATTTCGTCATCAGGATAATGCACTGATTCTTTTATTGGCTCATACGCATGGGGTTCATATTGAGTCATTACAGGTTCCCTACTGCTGCTGCACCGAGAGCCATCTGATAGACGATCTGACTAACATTGGTCCATAGCTCCAGCTGGTTCAGGCGGTCCACATCAATTGGCATGATAATCGTGTCTCCCGGCTGCAGCTGTTGGCTGCGGCTACCAAACCAGCGGCTTTTCTCAGGCAGCATTACTGAGCCATCTGCTTTTACGACGTATACCCGGCTTTCGTCTGCTTGGCGCGTAGCCCCCCCTGAACGTTCGAGGTAGTCGTCTACGGTCAAGCCGGCCTGATGCAGATGGCTGGTGGGAAATTGGACTTCACCGAATACGGTGACTGACTGGGGAATGGTCGGAACAGTCAAGGTGTCGCCATCCTGGAGACGAATGTCCTGATAGCCTTCGTCAGTTACCACAGCTTCCAGATTCACAACCATACGGCCAACCGGACGGCTGCTCTGGACGTCCTCTAGCAGTTTTTCAACCTGCTGCACCCGGTCGGCACTTTGGCCAGCTAAGCCGTCGCCCTCCAGCTGCACACCGAGAAGGTCTCCTTGCAAGCGCTCTTCTGCTTCCCGCAGACGCTGGGCCTCCAGCTGGCGCAGTTTTGCCCGGGCAAACACCGCGCCTCTCGGGAACGCATTGTCGGTCAGGCCACCGGCACGCTCGATCACTTGCTTGAGGGTTTCACCGTCGCGGAAAGTATACTCACCGGGGTAACGCACTTCGCCTCTGAGTTCGATGGTGCTGGTTTTCGCGAAATCCGGTATAGATTTGATCAGGATCCTGTCACGGCTCTGGAGCGCGAGGTTGCCATTGCCGGCCATCGCGTCTGCCAGGTTCACGTTGAGGATATTTGTTTTGCCAATGCCGTTTTCATCGGTGGTGTACCGGGCAACCTCGGCGTGATAAAGAGAGGCTGAATCCTTTAGTCCACCCGCCACAAAAATCGCGTCCGAAAGCTGGCGCGAGGCCGGCATGGGGTATTCGCCGGGGTATCTCACTGGGCCAGTGATACGAATGGTTTTCTGTGGAGCAGAAGGGGTGGCCTGGCTCTTCAAACGCTGAAGCACTGGTGAGAACAGGCTGGCGCGTGTGTAGTTGCGGCCATCTTCGCCACCTTCCACTTTTCCGGCATCGGAGAAGATCAGCAGCTGGTCTTTCTCCTGCAAGGGGATATCAAACTCGCTGCCCGGGTTTTGTACCGCTTTTCTCAAGCGCAGATTCAGAACGGAGATGTTGTCTGTCGCCTTATCCGTGCGCACGATGGCTGCGTAGCGCTTGTCTGCAACAGGCGTAAGGTCCGCATTCAAATTTTTGATCACTGAACTCACCCGCATGCCTGGCATCCAGGCAAAACGGCCGGGGCGCGTGGCGGCACCGGTGATCTCAACATACTGCCCGGTGATGTCGGAGATTGAGGGAATGGAAACTGTGTCACCGGCCTGGATTCGCGCGTTTTTGCCTTTTCCGGCGGTGTAATCGGCCTCTGTAATAATGCGCAGAAAATCGTCGTTGGTACGCTCAATGTTTATGCGCTGGGGATAAGCCTGGGGCGTAAGGCCGCCAGCCATTTGAACCAGGTCTGCCAGGGTGTTTTCGTTGTTCAGCTCATAAAGGGCTGGACGGTATACCTCGCCCTTAATGCCTACGCGATTGCCGACAGGCGGAATGAAGATTACGTCACCTGGCTGCAAGCGGCTGTCGTTAGAGCTATCACCCTCGAGCAGCAAGTCGTAAAGATCGAGGGTGCCAACCAGTTTGCCATTGCGCTTGTGCTGGAGGTTTCGCAGGGAGCCGTTTAACTTGATGCCACCGGAAACGTACAGGGCGTTGGTAATGGTTGATAGAGAGCTGACCGAGTAAGAGCCAGGGTTCCGCGCTTCGCCAAGAACAAAAACCCGCATGCTGCGCAGCTCACCCAGTGAGACACTCGCCTGAACACCAATGTATTGCTCGGATATCTGCTTGCGTATTTGTTGACTGGCCTCTTCAAAGCTCAGGCCTGCCACGCTCATGGGGCCGGACTGCGGGAAGCTGATGGTGCCATCGCGACTGATAGGCAATTCCAGGTTCTGGTTTTCCTTGCCCCAGAGTTGAATGCGCAATACGTCACCCGGCCCCAGAGTGTATTCAGAAGGAATCGGAATTTCGGTTACCGGGGCAAATGTGGTTGGACTGCCCCTGAACAGGTCGTAGCCGTAGGGCTTGAGGCCGCCATTTTTTGCTGCGGTTTTCTGTTCCTGCTGCTTTTCTTCCCGGGCTTGCTCCCTCTCTTCGTCTGGCATATCAGACACAGGTTCTACTACCTGCACGTCCCGAAGGCGCTGACTTTGCTGACCTGAGGAGACAAGGTTATCGAGATCCACGCCGTATTGACTGGCGAGGGCCTCTTGCTGGGCTCTGGGTAAGCTCTGGAATTGCTCAATCTGGGATTGGCTTATGGACTGGGAAGTGGCTGCTATTGGTAAGAATAGCGCTACGGTTGCAATTAGTTTTTTCACGTTCACGGTTTTGAGATCCGGAATTTATAGGATTGAAATCTTGGCCTAAAACTTTGCAGGTTGAAATTGGGGTCTGACCCCGTGGGGTCAGACCCCTTGTTCAGAAACGATATTTCCAGGCAGCGCCAAGAGACCACTGGTCTTTCTCGCCACCCAGGTATTGAATTTTTTTGTCAGTGGCCTGAAAACTCAGGTCCAGCCAACCGTTGAATAAACGGGTTCCGTAGCCGAGATCAAGAATGGCGACGTTCTGGTCACCCTCGGGAACGGTATAAAAGATGTCTTCATTGGTAATAATGGTGCGGTTGCCGCCGTCTTTATTAAGCCGGGCATAAGTAACCTTCGCGGAAAGGTTGGCACCGTTGTCGAAGAAATTGAAAGCACCCAGGGTAACGGCTTCTGCGTCACCATCAAAGCTGGCAGCCATGCTGCGGCCGTAATAGCGGTAGCCGGAACGGTAGCGGGAGTGATCGTAGGTGATGTTGGGAATGGCATCGCCCATGAAATCATCGGCCAGTGTGTTGGTGTATTCGATAAACCACTGCTGGTCTGCTTCGAACAGCTGTGTGGTCCAATCTGTGCCCAGAAGCCAGGACTTGCGAGCCGGAAAGGCACCGGCTTCGTCTTCACCCATCATCTGGGCGTACAGGCCCATGGTTTGCTCGCCGATTGCAAAACCGTAGCGGGCGTCGACGCTGGCCAGCTGGTTGCCGGGATCGTTTTCTTCCAGCTGCCCGTTATCTCGCCCGATCAGGGCGTTCCAGATGGTTGACGCGCCCTCCGGCCGACCTTCTCCGCCAAACATGATGGCGCGGGATAGACCAATATCCAGACCGTCGATCGGGCGGAACGTAAAGCGCATGCCGAGCAACTTGGCATCTGGTATTTCCCGATCGCTTTCGTACTGGCCGGCAAAGGCCGTGAACTGCCAGGGGCCAACCCATTGCAACCAATCGGATTCGGGAGCATGACTGTTATTGCGGTTGAGCCACAGCGCCGGCATGGGGCGGGCGTTGTTGGAGAGAATCAGGCTGGATTGCCAGCCGGGACCCCACCAGCGGTCAACGGCGCCTGCACCAAATACCCAGTTTCCGGCAGTTGCGGCAAGGTAAGAACCATCGAGGCGCAGCTTTTCGTCATCGTCGCTTCTATGGGCGTAGGCGGGGTTTAGGCCAAGTGCCCAGACTTCGCCCTGCCATTGCAGGTTGATAGCGGTTCCGGCCTTGGCCAGCGGATTTTGATCAAACCCACGTATTCCGGGAATCTCACTGCTGCCGTAAACGCTGTATTCGCCCCGAAAACCCTGCTGGGCCTGCTGTTCCTGCTCGAAACGCAGATAGGCAGCCGCTGAACCAACGGATGACTGGTCTGATGCCACACTGGGCTTCAAGCCACTGTGAACGGCGCTCCACATAATGGGCCAGGTACTGACGGTGCGATCCATATGGCCTCGGTCTGCCAGCTTTTGAGCAGCGAATCGGGCGCGGGCGTCGCCAGGCTCAGCCCATGGCGCAGCCGCTAGAGAAATACTTGTCAGACACGCTACCGCCCCACCGACCAGGGCCCAGTGTTTTAAGGTCATAGAATTGGATTATCTGAAAAACGACAGGAAACAGGCAAAAGGAAGGGGACAACTGACTCCCAACTGTATCCTTGTCGGTAGATGAATGTACTGTTTCAGGAGCGTGACGATTTTACGGCAATGTCTATGACAAGCAAGTGACAAAAAGTCTGACACTTGGGTTATCAGGGAGTTGTGAGGGTAAAGAATTGTTAAAGCTTCAGAACCTCAATCATTTCGCCTACATTTCGTTCAGATTGGCTCTTACCAGGCTTACGAATTCAGCAAAAAACGAAAGAAATATGCCGCCCATCAAACCCAACATGGCCGCCAAAATGACAATCAGGCTCCGCGCGGGGCCTTTTCGTTCTGCCATTTGGCGATTGAGCACCAGAAGCTCTGCCGGCTGGATTGAAAGGAGAAGCACTTCAAGGGATAGGCGCCTATTCACTGCGTCAGCTATGGCTGCACCTACGTCCTGCGAGCCCTCTAACCTGTCGATGGTTGATGCCAGAGATTCAATTTGTCTTTCCAGGTTACTTTTAAGGGTAGATACCGCAACAGACTGGGTCTGCTCCAGCTTTTCGATGAGCCGGCTATGGATGCGCTTAACGTCATCAGCTCTCGCCGGCACCGCTTCAGAGACAATTCGGACAAGCCCTGTATTCTCGGGATTCGAAAAGACCACATCGAAAGGAATTGACTGATCGTGCTCTGCAAGGTGTGTGGCTTCAATTTCAGGGAGCCACCGATTCTCAAGCGTGGCGATCACGGTCGCAGGCTTTTCGATAAAGCTTCCAGCATCCTTCTCTGCCAGCTTGAACAAAGTGACGTAATCGTACTTCTCAGGTATCAAAATGGCATAAAGAATGCCCACCGCAATGGTAACCAGAAACACAACGTAGAAAATTCGGCGGCGCTTCAGAAAAGTGGAAACCAGGTCTACGAGACTGATCTCATCGTCATGGGCTTGTTGAGCTGAACGCTGCCTTTCTTCCATACCGGTTCATCCTTCTTATTGTTATCTGGGCAACTCATTGAGAACGCCCTTAGCGTGCAGCCAGCAATGGGACGCTAGCGCAGCGCTTCCTTACATTTTTATAGCAGAAACCGGCACTTTCACCCTCTGCTGCTTCTGCATAAAGTTGATGAGCACTATCGCACGCGCTTCACCATCGTAAGCCTGAAAAATGGCATTGATGCCTTCAAAGGGCCCCTCGTTCAGCTGCACGGCCTGGCCTGGCTTAATCCCCCCCTGCTCTGCTACAGAGTCGAGACTATCTTTGATGTGCTGGATAACATCGTCACTGATGGGCGCAGGCTTGTTGGCGAACCCTACAACTCTAATCACGCCGCGGGTTGAGCGGAGTTTCGCCCACACGGGATCGGTTTGCTCCAGGTTCACGAACAGGTAACCGGGAAACAGCGGCTCAAGCTTTTTGGTTCGCTTGCCGGCTTTTATTTTCTCCACCGTAATTTTCGGGTAGAAACAGGCAATATCCTGATTTTGGAGATGTTGCAGGGCACGGTCACCCTGCGCCGGCTTGTGCTGAAGTGCATACCATGTCATGGCTGCGGAATGTACCAGCTTCCCGCCGCAATAAAATACGGATTTAACACATCTTGTTTACCGTATTTCAAAGGCTTGCCATCCACCGTTTGAACTTTCCCGCCGGCCGCCACCAGCACGGCCTGCGCGGCGCCTGTATCCCATTCGCAGGTTGGCCCCATGCGCGGGTATATGTCCGCGTGGCCCTCAGCAATGCGGCAAAATTTGAGCGAGCTGCCAGCCTGCACCAGTTCGTGCTCACCGAGCTTATCGATAAACGCTCTGGTTTCCGGGTTCAGGTGGTTCTTGCTGGCTACAACACGCTTTACGTCTTTGGGCTCCGCCACACGAATTCTGTGAACTTTGCCTGTGCGATCACGCATATGGGCGCCCTCGCCGACCACTCCCCAGTAGGCTTCTTTCAAAGCGGGGGCGATGACAATGCCCATAACCGGCTCACCATCCTCAACCAAGGCGATATTGACGGTGAACTCACCAGTGCGCTGGGTGAAATCTCTGGTGCCATCAATGGGGTCCACCAGCCAGAACCGGCGCCAGTGTTTGCGCTCTTCCCAGGGGATATCTTTGCCCTCTTCCGAAAGGATTGGGATATCCCGACTGATACTGCGCAGCCCGTGGGTGATGATGTCGTGGGCGGCGGTGTCTGCAGCTGTTATGGGCGATTCGTCTGCTTTGTAGCTCACCTTGAAATCAGACTGGTAGATATGCAGCACTTTTTCGCTGGCCTCGTCTGCTACCTTGATGACGTCCGGGAGTATGGAGCTGTAATGCATGCGTTTCGCTTCCTGCTTCAGATCAAAACGTTATGAACTATGATGGGTAATAGTAACACTCCCTTAACAAAGAACCAGAAGGACGCCTCTATGAAACTTCGCTTCCTTGGCGGCACAGGAACCGTTACCGGCTCGCGCTACCTGCTTTCGGACGACAAGCACCGGGTATTGGTGGATTGCGGCATGTACCAAGGCGTGAAAACACTGCGCAAGCGCAACTGGGCGAAGTTTCCGGTGGATCCGTCCACCATTGATGCTGTGGTGCTTACCCATGCCCACATTGATCATTCCGGTTACCTGCCTGCGCTGGTGAAGAACGGATTTAAAGGTAAGGTTTACTGCACCAAGGCCACCCATGAACTGTGCAAGGTTCTGCTGCCAGATGCAGGCTTCCTTCAAGAGGAAGATGCCAAATATGCCTTTCGCAAGAAGTTCTCCAAGC
Organism: Marinobacter sp. B9-2; assembly: GCA_003030785.1. Taxonomy (GTDB): domain Bacteria; phylum Pseudomonadota; class Gammaproteobacteria; order Pseudomonadales; family Oleiphilaceae; genus Marinobacter. Next base: position 34,413 of record PYVH01000002.1, read on the forward strand.
ACGAGCACCCGGAACCCCTGTTTACCGAGAAAGACGCCTGGGAAGCACTCAAACATTTTGAATCCCTGCATTATCACGAGACATTCGAACCGGTGAAAGGTTTCGAGGTCACATTTACCCCAGCCGGTCACATACTTGGCTCTTCGTGCGTGCACGTTCATCACAAAACTGCCGACCGAACGGTTGTGTTCAGTGGTGACGTTGGGCGGCAGAATGACATCATCATGCGCCCACCCGAGCCGCTTAAAAAAGCGGATGTATTGCTGTGTGAATCCACTTATGGCGATCGGGCCCATGGCGAATCGGATCCGGAAGCGGAACTAGCAGACATTATCACCAAAACGGCTGGCCGTGGCGGAATTGTACTAATACCCGCGTTTGCAGTTGGGCGGGCGCAGATGCTGCTCTACGTGATTCACAAGATTATGGGTGACGGGAAGATCCCCAAACTGCCGGTGTTTTTGAACAGCCCGATGGCGATCAAAGCCACGGAAATATTCTGCAAGCACCATAAAGAACACAAACTCAGTGCGGCGCAGTGCGAGCTGATTGATGACAAAACCAATTTTGTTCGCAAGGTGGAGGAATCCATTGAGCTGGATGCGGTTCGTTACCCCTGCGTGATTATTTCTGCCAGTGGCATGGCTAGTGGTGGGCGGGTGCTGCACCACTTGAAAACACTACTGCCCAATCCTCGGAACAGCGTGGTATTTGCCGGTTTCCAGGCTCCTGGAACTCGTGGGGATGCTCTGGTGAACGGCGCAGAATCGGTGAAGATTCATGGGGAGTACTGGCCGGTTAAGGCGGATATTCACAATCTGGATTCGCTCTCTGCGCATGGTGATTATAACGAGATTTTGGCTTGGCTGGAGCAGGGCTCGATTAAGCCGGAGAAGGTTTACGTCACTCACGGGGAGATGGTTGCGAGTGACGTTATGCGGAAGCGGATTCGGGAGAGGTTTGGTTGGGATGTTGAAGTGCCGGAGTTGTTTGAGGAGGTTGAGATCTGAACCTCTTTTAAATGACTGAACAAGATCCAGGGCTAAACTCGTCTTTCCATCCTGATGCAGCCGATGGATCTATCACGCATTGCCATGATCCTGAAGTATCACGCTCAAACCTAACCACAACACCTGCGAGATTTGGGTGAGCATTGCCGCCCATGGTCACCTGCAGGTGACCACTTCCGTCAGTGTTGACGACAGATATGCTAGTTAGACTATTGCCCGTTGTAAGACTGGATACGCTGTATCCAAGTTCCGAATTGGTAACGGCGCCAGAAGAAGACAGCTGCGTTTCGTAGGCACTCTTGTAAGACGAGAGCTCACCAACCACACGATTTACCTGTGCTTTCATCACGTTGCCTTGATATAGCGGAATTGCGATGGCCGACAGAATTCCGATGATTGCCACGGTTATCATCAACTCAATTAAAGTGAATCCGGATTCATGCTTCTTCATGCAAGACCTATGCGAAATCTGACAGCTGGATACACGCTTACTAAAGCAAACAACAAGCCAAAAAGCAGGCTTCAACGCGTTCCAGGCATTTCAGTAGAATTGCGCGGAAAATAGCCGTGGAACCAGAATCGTGGGAGGTGCCCCTTGAAAGCGTTCTCCTCGTAGAATTGCACATCTTCTCTCATGGCTTTGTGGTAATCCGATACATTGCCGAACCAATGGTATGCAATGACAACAAATCCAGCTAATAGCAACCCACCGGCAAGCGAGCGCTTACGGTTCGCATTATCCGCCGGGACAGCATCGTTTGGAGAGTTCAGCTGAATTTCACACCAGAAAAGCGTCAAAACGAGTAGGCCAACCAACATCGAAGCCGGTGCCATAAAAACAGCTGAAACCCCCGCATGAAATAAGGCAGCTGAAACCGAGGCCGTGATCGCCACAAGTCGGGATACCGAAACGCTGTCTTCGTTATTCAGTAGCTGCCGCCGCTTCACAAAAAATCGAACGGCAGCGAACGCCACCAACACGAGAACCAAGGCGACTAGCAACCAGCCGTACTCGGCAGCCCACATCAAATACATATTATGTGGATGACCAAATTTTTTGGTGAGATCATACTGCGATGTCAATATGTCGTGCGTGAGCCAGGACTGAGCCCCCATCCCCAGGGGGAAGTGCTGAAGGCTCATCGCCCAGGCCTCCAGTATCTGGGGGATTCTGTCTGAATTATCGGTTTTGAGACCACGTACTTGGGTTTCGCCAAACAATAGTTCTGGCACTGCAACTGAAAGCAAAACCCAAAGAATGACTCCTCCCGCAAAGCCCTTGATAATCTCCTTCGCCCATCCCAATGAGCTGCGGCCAAACAGCAACAACACAAGCCCAAGCCCTACGGCTATGCCAATGGTTGAGCCTCGCGCAGACGAAAGAAAGATTACCCACCACCAAATTGCCATAGTCAGGAGAACCATCACTTTCCATAGAGCACTGGATTTGAATGGCCCAATCAAAAGTGCCAAGGGGAAAAGTGGCAGCATCCAGGTCGCAACATGGCTCCAGTAACGCATGCTGACGAAGCCCCAGGGTATAAAGGGCACAAGGTTTGTTTGCCTGTCAGAAATAGCGAATCCATAGACTGTCAAAGTCATCATAGCGTATAGGAAACAGGCTCCTAAACAGACTGTGAGAAAAATCGACCAAACCTGCTCGTGCTGGCTTGACTGTGATAAAACATGCCCCATCAAAACAAAGGAAGAGAAAAAGGCACCATACATGGCAGCCTCTGAAAAGCCGAACGCGCTGGTGTTCGAGGCCAAGGAATGATAAAGCAGCACTACCCAGATCAATACGAGAAGCGATAGATCTGCCACGAGCCACTTTTTCGAGCGTAATCGTCCGATTGCCATCGACGCCAGAGGAACCGCTACCGCCGACGCCAATGTGAAAACTAGGAAAACCCTCTTGGCAGAGTAACCATCGATCGGCAAAGGAAGGAAATCAGAAAAAAGAACCAGAACAAAGGACGTAACACACCCAAACGAGAAGGAGACGCTCAGAGCTTTCACGAATCACATCCGGGATAAAGAGCGTTGGTTTCTTTCCTGTATCGAGGGAATTGTCTCTCCCCTTGGCGCCAAACCATCTTCTATACAACTTGCCAACCGAATCGTTTGTTGCGGACTCAACACGCCCGACCTGAGCGCATGCTCCAGCATGATCGGTGCAGACCTTGGGTACCGATACGCGGTTGACTCTGCCACTTTACAGGCCTGATTTACGTCACCTTTCAAAACTAGAACGGAAAACTCCCTTAGAAGCACAAGGTCTCTTGGTTGCCACCCTTTCATTCTTTGTGCCTCCCTGAGCTGCCAATCGAGGTTGATTTTCTCCGGCGCAAAATCACGATATTTCCTCAATATTGCGTAAGGCCCCATTAGGCTGTCATTGGCAAGTACTACAAGAGATTGGTATTCGTTTTCGCCACGATCGGGATTCACAGCAACTCTTATGATTTGCAAATACTGAGAACCTACATTTAGTAGAAGCATGACTGTCATCCCAATGATCAAAAAACCAACAGTGCGCTTAAAAATAAGTGAGTCAGATTTTACTGTTTTGACATCAAATAGATTAACGAGAATCAAGCACGAGATCGCTAAAAACCAAGAATACCACAGCGGATATTCCAAGTTGCTATGAACAAATAGTATGCCAAACACCGCAACGGAAAAAAAAGATCTCGAGTCAAATGGCTTTTTCAAAACCTTACGAACAAGGAAATATAAAAAGGTTGCCAGAACGATTAAGCCAAAAGCACCAAACTCAACAAAAACCATAGTAAACAGGTTATGAGAATGCAACCAAGTTGAGGAAGCAAGATTCTCTGGAGGCAAAGACAATTCAGCATTAAATGAAAAGCTTGGATAATTGCCGGGACCAAAACCCAGTATCCATTGTTTAAACGTTAGGTTTCCCAGAGCCTCGTTAAATTTGGCAATCTCAGAGAGCCTTGCAACATCTTGCGTTACAGCGCGATCGATTAACGCTACTGATATATTGTTTTCGATCACTCCATGGCTCACCAAGACGGATCGTAAACTGTCGTTAATTTGAGGCACAGCAAGGAAAAGAATAGCAATCATCAACAAGGACAGTAACAGAGCTTTTCTTGCATACTGCACATCTCCAACGCGGTACTTCGGGAGACTGCTAACGACAACGAGACAAGCCAATCCAATAAAGATAAGCCAAGACATTCTTGATGCAGCGCAAATGATCACCCAGCCGAACACAGCAACACTTACAAAAAACCAGAATGACCATTTTCGCCCAGAGAGCGCAATGCTTGCTCCCACTATGCCCATCCATGCTGTGGTAGTGGTAAGATTTGGTTGGTTCCATATTCCGGAAAGCCTCGAGTCTGAAACCTCAACCCAAGGAATAATAAACGATAGAATCCCATAATATTTTAAAATACTAAGAGAACAATATAAGAATGAAAAAAACCAAAGTGAAGCTGCAAGAATTTTATTAAAACGATCAGAATTGATGGCCTTAAGCTCGCTGACGCCAAGTATAAGGAAAATACAAAAGACAAAATATATAAGGTACCAGCGCCATGCCGCTTCTATTGCGTAATCATTGGCGATTACAGACATGGTTAAAGCAACGATAAGTGCAAGAAATAAATAGAGGGGCGGCGTGACGTAAATGGTGGCTTCTTGAGAAAAGCATGTCGCTGTGCCAAAGATTAGCCCGCAAAGGGCGAATACCAAACCCGTTGTTATCGCATCATTCAATGGCCAGATAGAGACCAGATTGGCCAAAGGCGATATTGCCAGAAACCCAACAAACACAATCAACAAATTGGAAGCAGACTTCGACACATATCCCCCAAAAAAGCACCTACATGAAGCAAAAAGGGGAGCTTAAGCTCCCCCTCCGAATCACATCTAATATTTGTACAGTGTTAGGTATTGGTGCAACCAACAGGAATGAAGGAATCGTCCCAGCCGGCAGCAGAAGAGTCAACGACATTGCATGTCCACCCTCCGTCAGGTGTGCGAATCAATTCAATTACAGCATCAGTAATTGCAACGCTTGCATTTTCACCCAGCTCAGCCTCGATCACGAAGTTATCGCCGTCTGCCGAAACACCGGAATTGGCCTCAACAATAAGATTGGACGAGCTAAACCCAAGTGTATCTAGCGCGCCACTCAGGACCTGACCGCGAAGCAACTGCTCTTCCGCAGAGGTCTTGAGTGCGGAGATCTCTCCATACACTCGATTCATTTGCGAACGTGCGACATAATCCTGGTACTGCGGAATAGCAATTGCAGCGAGGATACCGATGATCGCAACAACGATCATCAGTTCGATCAGGGTGAAACCTTTCTGAGCGTGATTGATTTGAATGTTCTTCATTATCGACCTCTGTGTTTGTCGTTGATCCACTTCATCTGGCCCGGGCCCGGTGGAGTCGTGCCCCGTGACCGGTGTTTTGAGCCTGCAACCTGCTAAGCACTAGCCGTGCCAGTTTTTTCATAGTGCCGACAAAACGAAAAATAACACTTTATAACCAGCTAGTTAAATATTCTGTCGGCAAAACAAAAGCTCTTCTCTACTGAACGCCCTTATGTTGTTTGGCGTCAGTTGGTGACAAATTTTGTCAGTTGGAGCGTCCGGCAAGCGCAATGTTATGAAGATGGGGTCAGAAGAAAGCCTTCTTCTGACCCCGGTAAGCGCCGCGGAATACGCACAATCCTTTCCAAACTGAGGCTGGCCATCTAAACTCTGGAATTGACAAAACACCGGTTTCAGCAACTTAGACGGCGTTCTTTACTCATTTTATGTCTACCAATAAGAGCAATATCACGCTTACAGGCCTCGCAAGGCGATTCGTGGATGACGGTCTGCTGGATGAGGCGACAGCAAAAGATGCCTTTATCCAGGCGTCGCAGAATCGGATCCCTCTGATCACCTACCTAACCCAGAACAACCTTGCAGATAGCTCCAAGCTTGCTTTTTCTGCGGCAATGGAATTCGGTGTTTCGGTTCTGGACCTTTCGGCCTTTATGCCGGAAATGATGCCGGAGAAGGTGGTTGACGAGAAACTGGTCCGCAAGCATAACGCCTTGCCTCTTTATAAAAGAGGAAACAGGCTTTTCATTGCTGTTTCCGACCCGACCAACATCCAGGCACTGGACGAGATCAAGTTCAATACTGGCCTAAGTACCGATGCGATATTGGTGGACGATGCCAAACTTCGGGAAGCCATCGACAAGTATCTGGAATCCCAGGACACCACCATGGGTGACCTGGATGACTCCGACCTTGAAGGAGTTGAAACTGAGGGCGGCGAGCAAGAGGACGATGGCGCGGTTGTCGCCAGTGAGGTCGACGACGCACCTATAGTCAAGTATGTAAATAAGATGTTGTTGGATGCGATTCGCGGCGGGGCCTCGGATATTCACTTCGAACCTTATGAAAAAGTCTATCGGGTAAGGTACCGCACAGACGGTATCTTGAAAGAAGTCTCCCGCCCATCCATTAAGTTGGCTCCTAAGATCTCCGCACGTGTAAAAATCATGGCCCAGCTGGATATTTCCGAGAGGCGTGTGCCTCAGGATGGCCGGATCAAGATGAAGCTCTCAAAGACCAAGGCTATCGATTTCCGGGTGAACACTCTGCCGACTCTCTGGGGTGAGAAGATCGTTTTGCGGATTCTTGATCCCAGCCAGGCGAAGCTGGGAATTGATGTTCTGGGCTATGAAGAAGATCAGAAAGAGATGTACTTGGAGGCCCTGAAACAGCCACAAGGAATGATATTGGTAACTGGCCCAACCGGCTCGGGAAAGACAGTTTCCCTGTATACTGGGCTGAATATTCTGAACACCCCAGACATCAACATTTCCACTGCGGAAGACCCGGCAGAAATCAACCTTGAAGGTATTAACCAGGTTAACGTGAACAACAGAATAGGACTGGGCTTTGCAGAAGCCCTGCGGGCCTTCCTGCGTCAGGATCCCGATGTAATCATGGTCGGTGAAATTCGGGATTTGGAAACAGCAAACATTGCTATTAAAGCGGCACAGACCGGGCACCTGGTTCTCTCCACGCTCCATACAAACAGTGCCGCAGAAACTCTTACCCGTATGATGAATATGGGCGTGCCCGCTTTCAACATAGCTACCTCGGTGAGCTTGATTATTGCCCAGCGACTGGGTCGGCGACTTTGCAGTGCCTGCAAGCAGCCCTTCGAAGTACCGAAAGACGTGCTTATAGAGGAAGGGTTCACACAGGAACAAATTGATACAGGCTTCACATTGTACCGCCCCAAGGGCTGTGATAAATGCAATGGAGGATACAAAGGCCGCGTCGGGATTTACGAGGTGGTCAAGATTACCGACGAGCTGGCGAACATGATCATGGAAGAAGCCAGCTCCATCAAAATTGCAAAGCAGGCTCAGGCCGAGGGCTTCCGTAACTTGCGCCAATCGGCACTTATGAAAGTGATCGAGGGCGTAACAAGCCTTGAGGAAGCCAACCGCGTGACGAAGGATTAAGCATGGCAGAGAAAGCACAGAAGCTGGAATCGTACGTTTGGGAAGGGAAGGACCGAAAGGGTAACAAGTCCAAGGGCGAGCTGACCGGCTCCAACCTTGCACTGGTTAAGGCGCAACTTCGTAAGCAAGGCATTATTCCGGATAAGGTTAAGAAAAAGCCCAAACCGCTCTTTGGCGGTAGCAAAAAGATTACGCCGTTTGATATTGCCATGCTGACTCGTCAGCTTGCGACCATGATGAAGGCCGGCGTGCCTCTAGTGCAGAGCTTCGACATCGTTGCCGATGGCCTTGAGAACAAAGGGCTTCAGGAACTGGTGATGAGTATACGGAATGATATTTCGTCTGGAACCAGTTTTGCCGGAGCTCTGCGCAAACATCCGAAGCACTTTGACAACTTGTATTGCAATCTCGTGGATTCCGGCGAGAAGGCCGGTGCGCTTGAGGCGATGCTGGACCGAATCGCCACTTACCTCGAGAAGACGGAGCTGCTAAAGAAGAAAGTTAAGAAGGCGATGACTTACCCAATTGCAGTTGTCGTTGTCGCGATTATTGTAACGGCCATTCTTCTTGTGAAAGTGGTACCTCAGTTTGAGAGCCTTTTCCAAGGCTTTGGAGCTGAGCTGCCGGTATTTACGCAAATGGTTGTTAGACTGTCCGAATGGATGCAGAGCTGGTGGTTTGTTGTCTTGCTTGGAATCGTAGGTACCATCTTCCTCTTTAAAGAAGCTAAACGCCGCTCGCAGAAGTTCTCAGATATTGTCGACAAATACGTTCTAAAGCTTCCAGTTGTCGGCGAAATACTCGATAAATCGGCCGTTGCGAAATTCGGACGTGTTCTTTCGACTACTTTCGCTGCCGGTGTACCTCTTGTAGACGCGCTCGATTCTGTAGCCGGGGCCACCGGCAACGCGGTATATCGCGATGCAATCGACCGCATCAAGAACGATGTATCGAGCGGGACCCAGCTGCAGGCCTCCATGCGCCAGCAAGACGTATTCCCTGTCATGGCCGTTCAGCTAACAGCAATCGGCGAAGAGTCCGGTAACCTCGATGAGATGCTGGCCAAAGTGGCAGAGCACTACGAGGCAGTGGTTGACGATATGGTCGATAACCTGACCGCACTCATGGAACCAATGATCATGGCGGTTCTGGGTGTTCTGGTTGGTGGTTTGATCATCGCCATGTACCTGCCAATCTTCCAGATGGGTCAGGTTGTTGGTTAAACCTCTCCCCCTCTCCCCCAACCCCTCTCCCGCTCGGGGAGAGGGACTTAACTGCCGATAGTTGAGCAATTTGATGTTGAGTCTCGAAACCTTTCTCGCCACTCCCTGGCTTCTTTTTCTATCTGTCACACTCATATCCCTATGCATCGGCAGCTTCCTGAATGTTCTCATTCTCAGGCTGCCGAAAATGATGCATCAGGACTGGCGTTGCCAGTGCGAGGAGTTCCTGGAGCTGCCTGAAAAACAGCGAAAGGCGGAGGAACGGATTACCTTGTCCAAACCCGCTTCCACCTGCCCTTCCTGCGGTCATGGCATTCGGGCCTGGGAGAATATTCCGGTGGTGAGCTGGCTGGTTCTTCGGGGCAAATGCGCTTCCTGCAAAGCCCCCATCTCGCCCCGCTATCCGATCATTGAGGCCGTCACCGCGATTTTCTCGGTGGTGACCATTGCTGTCATCGGGCCGAACGAGTCTGCGCTTTGGGCGCTTTTGCTGGTTTGGTCTCTGGTGGCGCTGACGGTTATTGATTTCGACACCCAGTTACTGCCAGACAGCATTACCCTGCCCCTGATGTGGCTGGGCCTGGTGCTGAATTATTTCGGTGTTCTGACGGACTTCGACAGTGCCTTTTGGGGTGCAGTGGCCGGGTATCTCTCGCTTTGGTCGGTTTATTGGCTGTTTAAGCTGGTTACCGGTAAGGAAGGTATGGGGCATGGTGACTTCAAATTGCTGGCCGCGCTCGGGGCCTGGTTGGGATGGCAATTGTTGCCGGCGGTGATTTTGCTTTCCTCGGTGGTTGGTGCGGTTGTGGGCATCAGTTTGATGGTGTTCAAGAAGCGTGGTCGCGAGGTGCCGATTCCGTTCGGGCCCTACCTGGCGACGGCCGGGTTGATTTGTTTGTGGTTTGGGAGTGAGATTCAGGCGTTCTGGTTTGGGTTTCTGGGAGTCTGACTCATGAACATTGTTGGCCTTACCGGCGGGATTGGTTCCGGCAAATCCACTGTGGCTCGCCTGTTCGGTGAGCTTGGCGTGCACTGGGTGGATGCCGATGATGTTGCCCGGGAGGTGGTTGAGCCGGGGACGCCCGCGCTGGAGCGGATTGCGGAGCATTTTGGGGAGGAGATTCTGACTTCTGACGGTGCTTTGGATCGGGCGCAGCTTCGTGGGATTGTTTTTGAGAAGCCTGAGGAGCGGGTTTGGTTGGAGGGGCTGTTGCATCCGATTATTCGCGGGGAATTGGTTAGGCAGTTGAATCCCCCCCTCTCCGATACGTCGGACCGCCCCAGCCCCTCTCCCGCGAGGGGAGAGGGGGGTGAATACGAGTTTCCTTATGTGCTTCTGGTTTCGCCTCTTCTTCTTGAAACCGACCAGCATGAGTTGGTTGATCGCATTGTGGTGATCGACATTCCCAGAGAAACCCAGATTGAACGCACCATGGCCCGGGATACCAATTCCCGGGAGCAGGTGGAGCGGATCATTGCGGCTCAGATGTCCCGTGAGGATCGGCTGGCGCGAGCGGATGCGGTGATTGATAATGATCGCCCTCTGGATGATGTAACGCGTCAGGTGCGGGAGCTGCATGAAAGGTTGTTGGTGGATTTTGGCTGACTGTTTTTTCCGCTATCGTTTTGCAGGTATTGCCGCTGCACTTTCTCTGACGTTCTCTTCCCCAGGCCACAGCATCGAGCCGGTGTTTGAGGTTCGGGAGCGCTCTGTGGCGGAGATTCTGTCTCCAGCTCAACTACCGATCGGGTTCTACACGTTTGAGCCTGATGAATACTGGGCCGATCCACGAGACTCCTACTGGCTGAAGTTCAGTAACTGGGTGCTGCGGCAGGAACGCCTGCACGGGCAGAAGATCCAATCGGTTGGGCAATGGGCTGACCGGACCTTATCGGGCAGTGAACACAACCTGCCCAACAACGAAAGCTATCTGCGAATCGGCTTTGCGACGGAGTCCGAATATGGCGATCCCGCTCAGTTCGAGCCTGAAGCGCGATTCCGTATTGATATTCCGACCACCGAGCAAAAGCTGCGGTTGGTTATCGAGAGCGAAAGCGAGGAACTGATTCCACTCGGCGAGCGCCAGCGGGACCGACAGCTCACCGAACCGGAGCGTTCCGATACAGAAGCGACGGGTGCGCTGCGTTACCTCACCGAGATTGGCGATGCCATCAACTTTTCCAACGATGTAGGTGTGCGCCTGCGGCTCCCCCCGGATGCCTTCTGGCGGGCAACGGCTGAAAAGAGCTGGCGCCTGGACGACAAGTGGGTGCTGAACGCCCAGCAACGCTTTTACTATTTTCACCAGGACGGCTGGGGCGAGCGAACCTGGATTGGCGCTGGTCGCCCGGTGGGTGATGGCTGGTATTTCCGCTCATCCTCGGAACTGGAGTGGGTGCACAACGACAAGGAATTTGTGGCTGGCCAGATATTCAGCATGCGCAAGCGCATGAACAATCGGCTGATCGTAACGCCAAGACTGGGCCTGCTGGGGGAAAGCAAACCCTCCTGGCGCACCACATCGGCGTTCAGTGATGTCACGTTTCGCTACCGGCTGCACAGCAACTGGCTATACGCGGAGCTGATTCCCGCGCTGGAATTTCCCCGGGAGGAAAGTTTCAAAGACCGGGCTTCGGTGGTGTTCCGGGTGGAGATGTTTTTCTCGGGGATTATTGAAGATGATCGCCTCTAATTTCTCGCAAGCCCAGACACTAACGCTTTATGCCTAGACACCCATCAAAACCTGCCGCTGAGGCCCTTACCCTCACACCAATTGCCGTTACCCGGTCCTGCTTCCAGGACAAGTTCGGAGTACCCCGCCAGCCTGGGCTTACCCGGCATGCCCGGGCCGAGCTGATCATCCAGCCGCCGTTTGACCGGGAAGACGCATTCCGGGGGCTGGAGACCGCCAGCCATCTGTGGCTGACTTTTCAGTTTCACGAGGCGGTTCGGGCGGAATGGCGGCCGGTGGTGCGCCCGCCCCGCCTGGGCGGCAATCGCAAGATGGGTGTGTTTGCCAGCCGTTCACCGTTTCGCCCCAACAGTCTTGGTCTGTCGGTGGTGCGCAATGAGGGGCTGATTCGCAGGGACGGCGAGCTTATCCTGCGCATCAGCGATCATGACCTGATCGAAGGCACGCCGATTCTCGATATCAAACCCTACCTGCCTTTCTCAGATTCTGTACCCGAGGCAAGCCTTGGATGGGCCGATTCGCCGCCCACGGAACGACTGGAGGTGGTTTTTCTGCCGGAAGCGGAGACGCAAATCCGTGAGCTTTCATCGGAAGACTACCCGGAGCTGCGCCCACTGATCGAGGATGTAGTCGCTTACGATCCTCGCCCCTCCTTCCGACGTGGGCGGGACGAGGAGCGCATTTACGGCGCGCATTTATACGATCTGAACGTGCGCTTTCGATTCGTGAATGATCATTCACGGAAACGTGTCGAAGTGCTGACGGTCTGTTAAACTGCTTTTGGTGATTTTGTAGTCGACACAGGGAATTTGTGCCTTGCCTTCAAAGCGGTTGTTCAAACGATTGGGAATACGGCCATTGGCGGCAAGGTTGCTCGCCTACGTATTGCTGTTCAGTCTGTTTCTGTCTCTGGTGGCGACCGGCGTTCAACTGATCGGCGAATTCGAACGGCGGAAGAACGATCTTCTGAACGACCAGACCCGAGCCGCCGAGCTGGTTTCCGGCAGTATGAGTAACAACATCTGGCTGATGAATTTCAGCGAGGTGGCCAACAGCCTGGATGATATGAAGGCGGTGCCTGCGGTCCAGTACGGCCGGGTGGTGACCAGCACTGGCGAAACCTTCACGACCGGCACCTACCCCGAGGGCCGGGTGCTCTCCCAGACTTTCCCCCTTGTGTTCGACCGCTCCAACACCCGCGGCCCGGAGAACGTGGGCACGCTGACGGTTACCTCCTCCATCGACCAGATTTACACAGACCTGCGCAACCGGGCCCTGGTGAACCTGCTGTTCCAATCCATTGTGGTTATGCTGGGCACCCTGGGGCTGCTGGTGATCGTTCGTCTGACGCTATCCCGGCATCTGGAAGCCATGGCCGATTACGCCGCCCGGCTGAACCTGGACGCCCTGGTGGACCCGCTGAAACTGAAACGCAAGGCGCGGAAGACGCCGGACGAGCTTTCGGAACTGGAACAGGCCCTGAACAAGATGCGCCTGCAAATCCTGGAGGACACCCGTTCCCTGCGCCAGACCACGATCCAGTCCCAGGGTGAGCGGGACGAGGCGGTGCGGGCCAACCATGCCAAGAACCAGTTCCTGGCGAATGTCAGCCATGAGCTGCGCATTCCGCTGCAATCGGTGCTGGGCTACGCTAATCTGTTAACCGACACGCCTCTGGATCAGGAACAGCGAGAGTATGTGCAGACGCTGCTGAGTGCCTCGGAGAGCCTCTCTGCCATCATCAACGATCTGCTGGATATCTCCAGCATGGAAGCCGGCAAGCTGGTACTGGATGACATTCCCTTCGATCTTCGGGAAACCCTCAATGATCTGGTGCACATGCTCGGCGCCCGCGCCCGGGAGAAGGGGCTGGCACTGGAGCTTCGGATTGACGAGAACCTGCCCTGGGCCCTGAAGGGCGACCCGGTGCGAATTCGCCAGATCCTGCTGAACCTCACCTCCAACGCCATCAAGTTTACCGATTCCGGCCATGTGCTGATCAGCATCGAGATGCTTGGCCGCCGGGACGACAAGGCACGCCTTCGCATTGCGGTCGAAGATACCGGCGTAGGGATCAACCCGGAAGATGTTCCCCTGATTTATGAGCCCTACGTGCAGCTGGGCCAGCAGTTCCAGCGCCAGTTACCGGGTGCCGGCCTGGGCCTGACCATTTGCCGCCAGTTGGTGGGCCTGATGGACGGCTCCATGGATCTGGAAAGCCGGCCCGGCGAGGGCTCTACCTTCTGGATGGAACTGACCCTGCCCGTGGCCCCGGAGAACGCCGCCCGGGTTCGGCCGGATACCCGGATGGTGAAAAACCGCCGGATTCTGGTGGTGGATTCCTACGAGCTGTCCCGCAAGATCACCCTGGAGATGCTGTCCCGCCACGAGGTGCACATTGAGGCGGTGAAATCCGCCGGCGAGGCGCTGACGTCCCTGCGCACCGCGTTTGATGGCCAGCAGCCGTTCGACGCCATCATCCTGGATGGGTTTGTACCGGATATGGACAGCGACCTGCTGTGCCGGCAGATTCGCAGCAATCCGTTGTGGTCCGATATGCGCCTGCTGATTCTGTCATCCAACCCGCAACGGGGCGACGCCGAACATTTCCGGCAGGCAGGTGCCGATGCCTTCCTGAGCAAATCGCTGCGGGAATCCTGCCTGACGCCAATTCTGAACCAGTTGTTTGCCGATGCCGCCAAACAGGAACGGCGTTTCCTGACCCGGTTTTCCCTGCAGGCGGTTACCGATACCGCCAGGCGCCGGGAACTTCCCTGTGGCCGGATGAAGGTGTTGCTGGTGGAAGACAACCCGGTCAACCGTACCCTGACCCGCCGCCTGCTGGAGAAACTCGGTTGTGACGTGATGACCGCCAACGATGGCGAGGCTGCCGCCAGCCTGTGGCAATGGCATCCCTTCGACCTGGTGTTCATGGACTGTGTGATGCCCCGCGTGGACGGTTTCGAAGCCACCCGACGCCTGCGGGAGTGGGAAAAAACCCACAACCGCGCGCCCATCCCCGTGGTCGCTCTGACCGCCAGTGCCATGGAAGAAGACGAGGAACGCTGCCGCCGGTGCGGGATGGATTCTTTTGTTGCCAAGCCTGTCAATATTGAAATGTTGCGGGCAGTACTGGAACAATATTGTCAGGCGTCTGCTGCCTCCTGAAAGCTGTTTTCTAAAATCAGGGCACAGACATCCAGACACGTTTCCACTACCCGAAGGCAACCATGAACGTTGAATGCCCAACCTGTAAAAAGTCCGTGGAATGGACCGAGACCAACCCTTGGCGCCCTTTCTGTTCCGAGCGCTGCAAACTGATCGATCTGGGGGCCTGGGCCAACGAGGAATACCGGGTACCCGCAGAGAACGCTTCACCGGAAGATCTGGACCAGGGCGGCGATACCACCCGGCACTGACCTGCGAAAAATGAAAGTTAACGGGGACTTACCGGCATTTAAGTTGAGTGGCCCGGAACACCCCGTTAACATACCGGCAATTCTGCTAAAAACGTAACGAAGGTGCACATATATGAAAGCGTCCCGGATTTCCCTGATGATTCTCTCACTGGCTGCCGCGCCTGCCTTTGCAGGGGATGTCGACCTCAGCCTCACCAACGATTCGGTGAAGGGCCAGGTAAATTTCTTCGGCACCAACAACGACCTCCAGCTTGGCACCGGTTACACCTACCGCGAAGGTGGCCGCGATATTTTCAACGTTGATTTCCATGCCCAGGGCCGCACGGCAATCGGCAACCTGCCCACCACGGCCGGCATCGGCATGAGGGGTATCTATTGGGATCAAAGCCGCGCCGATGGCGGTGCCGTAGGTCTTGGCGGTTTTGCGACCGTCAATATTCCCGATGTGCCGGGGCTGTCGTTCACTGGTGGCCTGCACTACGCTCCCAGCATTCTCTCGTTCGGCGATTCCGATGATATGACCAGCCTCGAGCTGCGTGGTAGCTATCGGGTTATCCGCAACGCCGAGATTTTCGCCGGCTACCGTTATCTGAACACCGATATTGAGAATTCCTCACGAGACGTCAATCTCGATGAAGGCGTTATGGCGGGCATGAAGATTTTCTTCTGATTCTTGCCTTTTCTGAAACGGGCCCGCTGGGCCCGTTTCCTGTCCCCTCCATAACCCTTTCGTGCTTTTCCTCACGCTTTCCCGAGAATCCGACTGTTAGACTGTTTGCCTGTATTTTCTGCACGGATAGCCAGGCATGCGATTCACACTCGGTTTACTGCTCTCTTCGACCCTGTTGCTCACCGCCGGATGTGGTGGCGGCGACGATGCCATTGAGGGGGCGGCCAGTCAGCCCAATGACTTCGCAGGCAACAAGAACCCGGTGGACGATTTCAGCTCCGGCAGCACCGGCGATTCCACCAACACCGGGGGCCTCGCCAGCAACGAAGTCCGGGTAACCATGGAGGTACCAGGTGGTGTCACCAGCGAGGGCGAGCCGACCCGGCGTAACCTGAGAATCGTACAGCCGGACAGGGTGAGTGTTTACTACACCAATCAGGCCCTGTCGGTGCTTGATGAACCCGCGATTTCCACGCGCACCGACAGCGAAGGCTTCACCATTATCGAATTCACCAACGGCCTGCCCCTGGGGCCGGACGTGATCATCGATGCCACTTACGGCAACACCCGCATGCGTGCCCTGGCCGCCGATGCCGACCGGGATGTGAAGGTGAACCCCTTCTCCGAGTACCTGGTGCGCAATACCCTCAGCAACTACACGGCAGGCGAGTTCCAGACCATTATGGACTGCGTTGCCGATGAGGGCGGCGAGCTGTGCCTGAACAAGTATGTATGGTCTACCCTCGCCGACCAGGTGCACGACTTTGAAATTGATATTCCCGCCAATGTTGGCCTGGGCGGTGCCCTGGATGTTCTGGAGAATCGGGGAGATTTTGCCCGGTACGTCAGCGCCATGGCCGACTACGCGGTGCTGGACGAGACCTCTTCGGGCAAGATCAGCGCCAGTTCCGCGGACTACAATTCGGTATTCCTCGGCATTGAGTTGGGGCAGACGTTTGTGGAGCCTTCCATCAGTGGGTCGGGGCAATGGGGTGTTCGTACCGCACAGGAAGAGGTGCTGACGGATGAGAACGGCACCGGCTATGTTTACCCGGCCCTGACGCTCACCAGTTTCGATGCGTTCAATATCCGCGTTACTTCTCTGGCCAACGACATTCCCTATGATCGGGAGGCGCTGATTCATCAGGCCGGGAACGAGTTCTTTGTGCGGGGATCGGATCGGTGGGATCGGAACACCCACTCATCCTCGCCCGGAGCAGCCACCCTGCTGGAAGATACCCGTTTGCTGGCCGGCCGGGCCCTGTACCAGAGCATTACCGGCCGGGGCAGTTCGAAAATCATTGGCTGGACTCGCAATCCCTACTACCTGGACGCCTTCACCAGCGCCCCCGTGGATGAAACCACGGGCCCGGACCGGGTGATCAGCGGCTATTTCAGTGCGGGCAAGGCGATCGAGCTGGAGGCTGACGGGGATTCGTTGTTGCGGCTGGGCACCCTGGAAGACCAGTATCTGTCGGTTCTTGAAATCAACCTGCTTCGGAAGGAAGGCTTCGACGCGGACACCCTGAACGGGCGCGAATACAACATGCTGTACCTGGGAACCCGGTTCAGCGATGAGACACCACCTATGGCCATTGAAGCAGGCGTTGGCCAGTGGCAGATTAATAGCGGCACGGTGAGCCAATCCCAGAGCTATACAACGGTGCAGCGCGGTAGCTCAGGCACTGTCACCACTGATCCCACCGGCACCCGAACCCAATCCTGGACCCTGAGCAACCGGACGGCCCGGCTCAGCAAAGGCGATGTGGATATTGGCCGGCTGAACCTGGACATCACCACCGCCTCCGGTGATTTCCAGCAGCCAGATATCGGCATCGGTGCCAGCACGCCGGACGGCAGCCTGATGGCGTTCAATCTGGATGACAGCCCCCTGGGAGACGGCATCCTGATTGCGGCCGAGCAAACTGCCAACAGCGCACCCGCCACGGGCCAGTTCCGGCTTCAGGGTGTAGCCCTGGCATTGGCGCCGGGCACAAACCGGCTCCGGCATCTTGACAATGCACTGCTGACCATTGATTCCTCCAGTGCCGCGACGCTGTCGCCGGTCGCTCTGACCAGTACCCATTCGGTCGACAACGAAACTGTAACGAAGCCCGTTCTTGAGAACCTGCCGGACATCGCGCTGACCTACAGTCAGTCCGGCGATGGCCGGGTCCAGTTCAGTGCCGGAAGCCTCGTACTGGAGGGCTTCCATACCGCCAGCCAGGACCAGTTCTACCTGCGCTTGCAAAGCACCGAGGGCAATGAGGAACAGATCGGCCTGGTGATGGCGACGCGCCTGCCCTGAGCGCGGCAGCACACGACGAAACCCAAGAGGCAGACGCTCTCGTATAACCTGTTATAATTGTTGCTGTATCGACTTTAACGAGAGGTTTTATGTCTGCGGGTAAACGGGCGGTCATGCTGATGGTTCCCTTGATTGCGTTTGCGATCGGGGGCGGTTTCTATACACCACAGGCGAGTGTTGACCAGGGCGATTCTGCTAACTCGGGTTCTGAGCCTGCCCTTTCCTCCCTGCCATCTCTGCCGACCTGGGCCAATGACGATCTGCCGGATTTCTCGCAGTACCAGGACACCACCGAGAAAAAAGCCGCGTTCTTTTCGTTTCTGTACCCGAGAATTGTTCTGGCCAATTCCAGGATTCTGATTGAGCGCGACTACCTGGACAGTCTGGCCAACCAGGAAAGCCTGACCAGCAAGGAGTACAACTGGCTGGCGCAGCAGTCGGAGCGATTAAGAGTGGATGCCGAGCCCGGCAGCGACGAGCAATTCGCCCTGCTACGCAAGCGCCTGGACGTGATTCCTCCGTCCCTGATCCTGGCCCAGGCTGCCAACGAATCTGCCTGGGGCACCTCCCGTTTTGCCACCAAGGGCAACAACCTGTTCGGCCAGTGGTGTTTTTCCAAGGGCTGCGGCCTGGTTCCCCTCGGTCGTGCCGAAGGCGCCAGCCATGAAGTAGCGAAGTTCTCTTCGCCCTACCGGTCGGTTCGGGCCTACATCCAGAACCTGAACCGCCACCCCACCTACCAGTTGCTGAGGGATGTTCGGCTGAAAGATCGCCGTAGCAATGCAGCGCTGTCCGGACTGGAACTGGCAGAAGGCCTGCTCGGCTATTCCGAGCGCGGCGAGGAATATATCGAAGAAATCCGGGCCATGATTCATTACAACAACCTGGAATTCTACGACGACGATTTCCGCAGCGTGGTCCGGGATATCGACCCCAGCCGTCTTGAGCAACTGGCCTCAACGAAAGCGGAAGCCGGGTTGTTACCCCGCCAATCCTCACTGACCACCAACCCGGCTGAAGGCTAGAGACCCGACCACATGCTCTATTTTCTCCCTGCGCCGCTGAAGGGGACTTTGGCGGCCTTGGCCATCCTGTGTAACACCCTCGTGCTGTTTCCCGTTCTTCTGGTGTTCGCGCTGCTTAAACTCGTGCTGCCGATTACCGCCGTGCGCAAGGGCTGCACGGTGATCCTGAACAACATCGCGTGGGTGTGGATCGGCTTTAACAACCTGCTGATGGATTTTCTTCACAAAGTCGACTGGGACGTTCGCGGGGTGGAGAACCTCAGCCGGGAGCACTGGTATTTTGTCACCTGCAACCACCAGAGCTGGGCCGATATACCGGCCATTCAGTATGTGCTCAACAGCCGGATTCCCCTGCTGAAATTCTTCCTGAAAAGACAGCTGATCTGGGTGCCGTTTCTTGGCGTTGCCTGGTGGGCACTGGACTTTCCCTTTATGCACCGCCACACCAAGGAGCAGATCGCCAAACGCCCTGAGCTGAAAGGCAAGGACGTGGCTGCCACCCAGGCCGCCTGCGAGAAATTCCGCTACACCCCCGTGACGATTTTCAACTTTATGGAAGGCACCCGGTTTACGCCGGAGAAGCATGACCGCCAGAACTCACCCTACAAGCACCTTCTGAAGCCCAGAGCGGGTGGTACCGCGTTCGTGCTTGGCGCTATGGGCGAGATGATTCATACCATGCTGGATGTCACCATCGTCTATCCAGACGGCCGTGCCGGCTTCTGGGATTACCTGTGCGGGCGGATCCGCAGGATCATTATTGAGGTGCGGACGCGGGAGATCCCCCGGGAATTCCTGGGCATGGATTACGAGAATAACCGGGAAACCCGGATCGCGTTTCAGCGTTGGGTGAGCGATATCTGGGCTGAGAAGGATGCCCGGATCGATGAGCTTAAAGCAGCCCCAGCTCCCGGGCCCGGACAATAGCCTGAGTCCGGGATTTCACTTCCAGCTTGGCGTTGATTCGGCGGGCGTGGGTTTTCACCGTGTGCAGGGATATGTGCAGCTTGTCGGCAATTTCCTGGTTCGACAGCCCTTTGGCAATCAGTTCAAGCACGCCCTGCTCCCGCTCACTGATCGGTTCGGCCAGTGTGTCGGCGCCTGATACGCTGGCCTGCAACTCGAACAGCTCACCGAGCGCCTCCTTGAAAGCATTCTCAGGCAGCTGACCAAAACCTTTACCCATCAGCTCCTGCAACTCACCACGCAGCTCCCGGAAGGGACTGATGAAATGCTCGGCAGCTGCTTCGGCAACGACTGCCGACAGTATTTTCAGGGCAACCACTGCCCCTTTTTCATCCAGTACAATCACCGCTTCCAGCAGGCGCATGTGCAGCTCAACTCCCCAGGGAATGGCACCCTCGTAACGCTCACGGATACCCTGAAGCGTTTCCCGCGCCTTTATCAGGTCACCACGGGCCAGGTCGACCCGCACCTGCAGGCAATCCAGCAGACCCGGCATCATCGGGAACAGCTCTGGTACACAACCGGCTTCCCGATAGGGCACCAGCTTACGGACCGCCTGATCCGCGCTGTCGATCTGGTTCTGGGACAGCCAACAATTCGCTTTAAGCGCCTCAAGCACGGGTACAAACAGCGACTCGTCAACCTGCCAGGAATGCATGGTACGTTCTGCCCGACCAATCCAGACGAAGGCGTCGTCGAGCCGACCTTGCCCACGGCACATCAGCACACGGATGGTCATCGCCAGCAACAGCCCCAGATCACGGGTCTGTTCCGCGTGGCGCCCACAGGTAACAAGCAAACGGTCCGCCTCGGCTTCCCGGCCCTGATGCCAGAGCACCAGCACCAGGTTCAGCTGCAGACGGGTCTCGCCGATACGAGCAGGACGAGCCAGCTCCTGCATGGCAGTGTCGAGGCCAGTGCGCAACAACTGCTCGGCGTGTTTGAGAGCGCCTTTGCCAAGTTCGATGCGGGCATGGGCGTAAACCGCCAGGGCTTCCGAGCCGGAATCGCCGGCTTCCCGGGCCAACCTCGACGCCGCGCGGTTGGCTTCCCGCGCTTCCTGGAACCGACCTGCTGCGCACAGGGCACTGGAACGCACCATCTGGGTGACCAGTTGGCCCTGGGTACTGAGCTCACCTTCGGCCAGGGCTCGATCCGCCATTTCCAGGGCCGGGCCAACACTGCCCTCGCCTCGCAGAATAAACGCTCTCAGAGCACAGATGCGTGCAGCCTGTTCTTTTTGGTCAGCCTCAGCCAGACCGTCAATCAGGGCCCGGGCCTGGCGGAACTGGCCGCCAATCGCATGAACCCAGCTGTAGACAATCCTGAGCCTCACGCTCCGCTCCAGTAGCTGTGCCGGCAGGCTCTTGCGAAGTCGCAGAAGCGAAGCAGTATCCTGCCCCAACAGCAGAGCCTCTGACCCTTCCGAGGCAATCCGAATGACCTCCTCCGCATCACCAGCCAGCAAGGCGTACTTGAGCGCTTCCGGGAATTGATCACGCACGCCAAACCACCGACTTGCCTGCAGCATTCGCTCCGAATAACCGGCCATGACCGGCGACTTCAGCCATTCCTGCAACAGCGGATTCAGCCGGTACCAGCGACCACGACCCGGCATCGACTTGAGGGGCAAACCCCGCTCGGCAGCCTGGGAGGGAACAAAGCCGGTTTCCGGCAGGAAGGGCTCAAGGGCCAGAAACAATTCATCGGAACACAGTTCAAGCTCGGCGATCCCACGCATGGAACGCATCTGGCCGGGCGTCAGATTGCCCAGAACCGATTCTTTGAGAAAACGCTCAACGCTTGGCGCTTCCTGGATCGGTTTGCGTTCAATCGTCTGGTACACCTCTCGGCGATACAGCGCTAGTGGCGTCGCCCAGCCCTCAGTCATGTCATAGAGGTTATCGACAGCAACACTGGTGAGTTCGCTGTTTGCCGTCGCGGGCCGAAAAAACTCGAAGGTTTCGGAACGAGAGAATTCAAGCGCTTCAGGCCCTATGCGGGTAAACCGGTTTTCCAGCTCAAGGCTGTGTGTTTCGAAAGGCAGTGCCTTGCGCGAAATCAGAACGATGGAGGAGCCAGCCGGAAAGTCCACAATCAGTTGGTGGAGCAGGTCCACAACGGCGGGGTTGCTGAGATACTGGAGATTGTCCAGCACCAGAACCCGTGGCTGACTGTCACCGGTGCGAGCCAGCGCTACCTGCATCATCGACAGTGTATCGGAAAAGGTGGCGCCACTCTGAATCCCCTGCTCGGGGGGTTCGGGCAGATCCAGGGCAATGGCGAGCAGTGTCAGGAAGCGGGACGGTGCATTGTCCTGGGAGTTCAGGGCAACCCAGCGAACCTGATCGGTAGCCATTTCTGCGCCACCAAGCGCACTGACCACGGCGTGAGATTTGCCATAGCCACAGGGCGCTTCCACAAACAGAACGCTTCTGGAAGTCAGTGCTTCAGAAATCTTGCCATTGAGTCTTGGCCGGGCCAGGGAATCGGACGGAACCGGGGGAATCTGAACCCGTTGCCTGAGCAGGTCTCTGACCAGCTCGCCTCTTTGAAGACCACTATTCGCCGACTGAAATTCATCGTTGGCTGCACAGCCATCATTGAATGGTTTCACGCACTGCCCCATTTAACTCCGGCCTGAACTGCCTTGCACCGCCGGAAAAGTGGATCTTGCACTGACTTTTGAGTAGCGACCTTCTTCGGGTACGCCTTTAGTATGATAGGAAGGTTAAACCAATTGAGGGGTGGGCTGCAAAATTTTGACGTGAAAGGATTTTATCGAGTGATAAAAAAACGACGGACCCAAAGGCCCGCCGTTTTTTAGCGGTTCGGATGAACGCTTACCGTGTACCAGCGCGCCGCAGTGCGGCCGGCGAGTAGTCCCTGGAGCGACGTTCAACGCCAAACTCATAGGGATTTTCTTCTTCGTTGGTCAGACCAAGCGCGAGGTACCGGCCAGAGAGCAGGTCGTACAGCGTCTCAATAGCGTACCAGGGCACGTTCTGATCGTAGAACTGCATATTATGGGCTTCAGCAACGCGCCAGAGCTCACCACGACCGTCGTAGTGATCGATGACAGACGCCTGCCAGGAGTCTTCATCAATGTAGAAGTCACGCTGGGCATAGATGTGACGGGCGCCTTCTTTCAGGGTTGCCCGCACGTGCCATACACGGTGAAGTTCGTAGCGGGTGTATTCCTGATTGATGTGGCCAGCCTTGATGATCTGGTCATAACTCAGGCTACGGTCGGTCAGCTTGTAGGAGTTGTACGGAATGTACATTTCCTTCTTGCCGACCAACTCCCAGTTGTACCGGTCCGGAGCACCGTTGAACATGTCGAAGTTATCAGAGGTACGCATACCGTCAGACGCGGTACCCGGTCCGTCATAGGCAACCTGGGGTGCGCGACGAACACGACGCTGACCGGCGTTGTATACCCACGCACGGCGGGGCTCTGCTACCTGGTCAATGGTTTCGTGTACCAGCAGTACGTTACCCGCCAGACGTGCCGGAGCGGTAATGGCCTGCTTGAAGTAGAACAGAACGTTCGGATCCATGCCGGGCTCAAAGTCAGACAGGTAAGTACGCCAGGTCAGCTCGTCCTGGAACTTTACCACCGAGAAGTCACCACCCTCGGTCGGGGTTACCTGGCCAACATTACGCTGAACAGACCCGCCCCGGTAACGGGTAATGTGGTTCCAGATTGCCTCCAGGCCATTCTGAGGGATCGGGAAGGGGGTAGCAGACTGGTAGTTGCCCAGGCCATTACCATCCTTGATCAGCTCAACGGTGGTTGCATTCTCAACGGTCTGCTCCATAACTTCCTTCGGATAGGCCGCAGAACGGTGGGTTTCATACACCGGCATGAAATAATCGTTGTAACGCTTGATCATCGCAACCTGCCCCGGGGACAGTTTGTCTTTGTACTGATCAACGTTGCTCTGATCAATGGTGAACTTCGGCTCTTCGTTGGGGTACGGATTTACGTATATGCCGTCACCCTTGTAGTTGGGCGGAGGGGTAGTCAACCCACCTGTCCACGGGGGGATTTCACCGCCATTGCCGGCTTTCATCGCGCCTATCGGTGTCAGCGAATCACCCAGCTTGGCCGCTTCTTCAGCAGAAACCGCACCCCAGGCCTGGCCGGCAAAAATGCTAGCTGCCAGAACGCCTGTGGCCAGTAGTTTCTTGTTCAGTTTCATTTAAATTCCCTCGTTCAACGAATTCGTACCGGATCAGAATGAGTATGAAATGCTGGCAGTCACGTAATCGCGGTCGGTCAACTCATTATACGGCTTTCCGTCAAAATAGTTCGTGTAACCGATATCGGCACTGATAACGTTCTGGTAAACCGCTTCCACGGACACGCCAATCGCCTTGCTGCCCTCGTTGAATGCTCCGCCGGGCTGCGGGCTGTAACCTTTGACATCGTGGCTCCAGGCCAGTTGCGGTAACAGGTTTATACCGGCAAACGCATCGAGATAACTCCACACAAACCGGGCGCGGTAGCCCCAGGAGAAATCGGTAGTGAAGCCTTCATTGTTACAGTAGTTGGTGTTGATGTTGGCACCACCGTCGGAACAGATGTCGATTGGGCCGAACGGGAGAGTACCAATACCGAAGGTGCCTGAACGACCGTAACGAGCTTCGTCGTAATCCGGCAGGTCATGCACATAAGTTGCACCGAACTCCGTGATCAAAGACAGCCGACTGGCGCCCATTACCTGATCGAAGAACTTGATCAGCGTAAACTGAGCCTGGGACACATTGAAACGATCGTATCCGGCGACCGGCTTGCCAGCCAGGTTTGCACCCGGATTTTCTGCAAGACGCTGCGCTTCCAGCTTACTAAGTGGGTCACCTGCTGGATCACGCTGCTGCAAGCCACCAAAGATCAATTCAAAAGCGTTCCACTGCAAAGGCACGTTGTCGCGGAAGCTGTATTCAGCGCCCAGCGACCAGCCACCGGGTGTGGTGGTGTTGATGCTGATGCCGTACAGGTTGATGTTCTCCGGGTACTCGATGAAGTAGCTCGGGAAGCTGGAGAACGGCAGGCTCGGATCGTTCTGCTGCGTCGAAGTCGGGCTGGATGGGTTGTTCACCAGACCACTGACGTATGGCAGACGACTGTTGTACTTGATGTAGTAGAAACCCAGCTCTGAGTCATTCAGCTCAGGTACATACCAGCGCACGGCCACACCAAACTGGTCTTTGGAATCCGCTTCCTGGTCTCCAATCCGAGGCGCGATGAAGCCCTGTGCAAAGGCCTGGGAATCCGGTAGCTGGCCAGCGAGAAGTACCGGGCCGCAACCATCAGCTGCGAAATCGTTGGTGGAGAAGAAGGTACCACAGTCGTCCGGACGAACTGGCTCCCAGTCCGCCTGCACAAAAGTTTCCAGTGTAATATTTTCAGTCACGCCGGCAGACATGTAGAACATCTCCACGGGCAGCAGGGCGTCTTTAAGCTCGGAGCCCGGCGCCCGGAAAGCGGGAACGTCTACAGGGTTGATGATATTGATACCGCCCTGAATAAACGTACTTTCGCCCCAGCTGAGAACCTGCTTGCCATAACGCAGGCTGACCGGAATCTGGCCAAAGTACCAGTCCGAGAATACATAGGCATCCAGAATTTCACCACCGGAAGCATAGTCCTTGGCATGTTGATTCAGCTCGCGGCGCTGACCGACAAAATCAACGGCACGGCTTTCATCTTTCAGTTCAAAATCATACCAGTAGCGGCCTCGAAGCAAACCACCAACACGGGTAAGGAAAGAGCTGTCGACGTTGTAATTGAGGTAAAGCTCGCTGTTACCCTTGACGATTTTGGAGTAGGTATCGCCACTTTCGAAGTTGAGGTTGCCGTCGTCGTAGTTGTTGGCGGAGGCGCCGATGTTTTCCAGAGCACCGCCCGGAGCGTACTCGGGGCCAAGGTTACCCTGGGCGATAAGGCGTTTGTCGCGATCTTCGACCCGCCAACCGGCACCTGCGGACAGCGTGGTGTTGAACTGGGCTTCCACATCTCCCACGTAGAACGAATAGGCGGCTGCGTGACCGGACACTCCCGCCGCAACTGCCACGGCAAGCGGTAATTTGGTCCAACGCTGCCATTGATGTGTTTTTCTTGTCATTGGAAGGCTACTCCATTGTTGTTCTGAGTCGCTGCTCTGATTATTGGTGTTCACGATGTATTGGAGGCTTCGTGCACAGTGCTCGTGATATTGGCACTATAGCTAACGCCTTCGGGCGCTTTGATCAGTCAAAAGTATGATTTTGCTCTCACACCTCTATTACCGCCGTTTGCTGCCGGGTTTCGTCGCACAGAATCACTATAGACAACAAATATGGATGCAACCACTTTGGTTTTGGTGGTTTTTTTCGGCGGCTGTTAGTTGCGAGGAGCGCCAAGGTGGCGATGGTTCCTCCGAGAACCGCTACTAGCACATCCATGTGCGCTTGGCGTCGGCCATCCATGGCCGCCGACATTCTCGGAGGAACCATCGCCACCTCGGCACCGGGCTTTGGAGTTCGCTATAAACCCATGCCGCGAAAAACGATTGTATGGGAACGACTACCCGGAGGTTTGCCTGGCGGGGGCGGGAGTCCTTCCCGAAACTGTCGGCAGCAAGGATGCTGCCGTCAAGCGTACAGGGACGTATTTACAGCGTGTTTCGGGAAGGACTTCCGCCCCTGCCAAACTCCCGAGTTCAAAGCATCTCGATAGCCATTGCCGTAGCTTCACCACCACCAATGCAGAGGGCTGCGATGCCTCTCTTTTTGCCGTAACGCTGGAGGGCGTACATAAGGGTTACCAGGAGGCGGGATCCGGTGGAGCCGACCGGGTGGCCCTGTGCGCATGCGCCGCCGTGGATGTTAACTTTCTCGGGGTCCAGGCCTAGTTCGCGGATGGGCATCATGGCGACCATGGCGAAGGCTTCGTTGATCTCGAAGAGGTCTACGTCGTCTTTGCTCCAGCCGGTTTTGCCGAACAGGGTTTCGATGGCGCCGACAGGGGCGCAGGTAAACTCGGCAGGATGCTGGGACTGGGTGCTGTGACCGACGATTCGGGCCAGGGGTTTGAGGCCGCGCTTTTCAGCTTCGGACTCGCGCATCAGGAGCAACGCAGAAGCGCCGTCTGAGATCGAAGAGGCATTTGCCGCTGTGACGGTGCCATCTTTGGCGAATGCCGGGCGGAGGCTCGGGATCTTGTCGATGTTGGCGTTGTGGGGTTGCTCGTCGTCCTCAACGACCACCTCGCCTTTTCGGCTTTTCACGGTTACCGGAATGATCTCGTCTTTCAGCAGGCCTTCCTCAATGGCTTTTTTGGCCCGAGTGAGGGAGGTGATGGCGTATTCATCCATTTCTTCCCGGGTGTAGCCTTTCTTGTCCGCCATTTCCTGGGCAAAGGCGCCCATCAGGCGACCAGTTTCGGCGTCTTCGAGGCCGTCCAGGAACATATGATCCTGGGGTGCCTGACCCGGGCCCATGCGGTAGCCGCTGCGAACGCCCTGCAGGATGTAGGGAGCGTTCGACATGCTTTCCATACCACCGGCAACCATGATGTCGTTGCTGCCGGCTTTGATCAGATCGTGGGCGAACATGGCGGCTTTCATGCCGGAGCCGCAGAGCTTATTGATGGTGGTAGCTCCAGTGTGATCCGGGAGGCCGGCCTTGCGCATGGCCTGGCGGGCCGGGCCCTGTTTTAGGCCGGCAGGCAGGACGTTGCCCATGATGACTTCCTGCACATCCGCAGGCTTCAGACCGGCGCGTTTTACGGCCTCGGCGATGGTGATCGCTCCAAGATCGGTTGCGCTGACACTGGCCAGGCTACCCTGGAATCCACCCATGGGGGTACGAACCCCGCTTACGATAACGACGTTGTCTGTGCTCATTTCTGAATCTCTCTGTTGGTTGTCTGGTAGTTTTTTTATGGCTTATGCGGCGCTTCAAGGTATTCCCGGGACTGCATCTCCAGCAGGCGGGATTCGGTTCGCTCGAATTCGAAGCCGAGGCGGCCGCCGGTGTAAAGCTCTGTGATAGGTGCCGCCGCCGAGATGATGACTTTAACGTTGCGGTCGTAAAATTCGTCAATCATGTTAATGAACCGGCGCGCCTGATCGTCTTTTTCTTTGCCCAGAACGGGCACGTTGCTGACGATGATGGCGTGGAACTGCCTGGCCATCTCGATGTAATCGTTCTGGCTTCGTGGGCCGTCGCAGACGTCTTTGAAATCGAACCAGACTACGTCGTCTGCGTGCGCCTGGGCCGGAATTTTGCGGCCGTTGATTTCCATGGTTTTGCTGTGTTTCGCAGCCTCAACTGCCAGGGCATCAAAGCTCTTGCGAAGGCTGACGTCGGCTTCTTCATCCAGTGGCGAGTGAAAGAGCTCCGCCTGCTCCAGGGTTCTCAACCGGTAATCTACCCCGCCATCTACATTGACCACGTCAGTGTGCTTCTTGACCAGCTCAATTGCCGGCAGGAACCGGGCCCGCTGGAGGCCGTCCTTGTAAAGACCATCCGGGACGATGTTGGAGGTGCACACGAGGGTGACGCCGCGGCTAAACAAACCGTCCATCAGGGTTGCGAGGATCATGGCGTCGCCAATGTCAGACACGAAAAACTCGTCGAAACAGATAACCCGGGTTTCATCAGCAAACTTCTTGGAGACCAGCTCCAGCGGGTTTTTCTCGCCCTTGAGGGACTTGAGTTCGCTGTGCACCCGCTGCATGAAGCGGTGGAAGTGGACCCGCATCTTGCGATCAAAGGGCAACGACTCGTAAAACGTATCCATCAGGTAGGTTTTACCGCGACCTACTCCGCCCCAAAAATACAGGCCCTTCACCGGCTCTTCCTTGCCTTTCTTGAGCTTGCGCAAAAGTTTGACCTTGGGCTTGCTGCGATCCCTTTCGGCTTCCACCAGTTTGTCGTACAGTGACTGCAGGCGCTTGACCGCATCTTCCTGGGCGGAGTCCTTCTGGAAATCCGGGCGTTCAAGATCCTTCTGGTAACGTTGCCAAGGGGTCATGGTCGCACTGGTTTCGGAGGACATCGCAGCTGTCATCAAGGTATTCCCGGAAGTTGGTCGTAAATTTGGGCGCAGTATTGTCTCGCATTTGGCGATTTTTCGCCACGTTGGCCGCCTCGGCAGCAATACGACGATTGGCTCAGGCCACAATCATGGGATGATCGAGCCTGGGGCGTTATACTGGCCTGACAGGGGCTTGGCTCACTTCTAGGTAAAAGGACGACACAGCATATGACAAACCTGATTCTGGCAGCGATTGCCGCATTGGTTGTTGGCATTGTCATCGGGGTATTTGTTGGCCGTTCCGGTCAGGGAACGACGCTTCGGCAGCGCCGGGCGGAACAGCAGATTGAGGAACTGAGAAGCGAATATACCCGCTACCAGGCCCAGGTGAATGAGCATTTCATGGAGTCGGCCCATTTGCTGCGCCGCTTCAACGATGCCTACCGCGATGTGAACCAGCACATGGCCCGCGGTGCCAATCGTCTTTGCAATGACGAAGACTGGATGGAGGAGTTGGCGCAGGAAACTTCCAAGAAGCGCCTGGAGGAAGTGCGCGAGGACGCTTCCGAGCCGCCACGGGATTATGCGCCGAAGACGGATCCCAAGGATTCCGGCACGCTTGCTGAGGACTTTGGGCTCAAGAAGGGTGATAAGGCTCAGCAGGCCTAACTCGCATAGATCTGGTAATTCGGCTTGTTGCAGGACTGATGGTTTGGGAGGGGGAGCATGGTATGTGCCCCTTTCCGGGAACCGCTACGAGCACATCCATGTGCGCTTGACGTCGGCCATCCATGGCCGCCGACATTCCCGGAAAGGGGCACACACCACGCTCCACCCATCTAGGTGCAATTCTCAACGACCGAAAAGCGATCCTGCTAACGCATCAAACGGGATTATCGCAATCGATGAATTTGTGAGCGACACCAAACTCCTCCACTAGCGCTTTTCCGAGAGCCTGAACGCCGTAGCGTTCGGTCGCGTGGTGTCCGGCAGCGTAATAATGAATGCCGCACTCCCTTGCCGTGTGCGTCGTCGGCTCGGAGATTTCACCGCTGATGTAGGCATCCAGGCCAGCGTCCAGAGCAGTGTTAATGAACCCCTGTGCAGCACCGGTACACCAACCTACCCGTTTGATCGCAGCCGGACCCTCGCCAACCCAGAGCGGTTCACGGTGAAGCTGTCTGGCGATGTGAAGACCGAATTTCTCTGGAGACATCGCTTCTTCCAGCTCACCCTCCCAGACCAGACCGCCGAGCGGGCGTGGATTCTTGATATTGAGAACGTCCGCCAGCTGACGGTTGTTGCCGTATTCGGGATGATCATCCAGCGGGAGGTGGTAGGCGACAAGATTGATATCGTTGTCGAGAAGCTGTTTCAAGCGTTCTCGTTTCATGCCCTGGATTCGCTGGTCCTCACCTTTCCAGAAGTAACCATGGTGGACCAGGATCATATCTGCGTTTGCTTCAATGGCGGCTTCGATGAGCGCTTTTGAGGCAGTTACGCCAGAAATGACAGTATTAATTTCGGACGTGCCTTCAACCTGCAGGCCATTCGGACAGTAATCCTGGAAATTCTCTGGCTGCAGCCATTCGCCGATTTTCTTAAGGATGTCGTTTCGTTCAGCCATCAGTAATCGCTCCGGACTATTTCTGAGAAGTTCGACGAGCGAGGCAGGCGCCCCTTTCCGGGAATGTCGGCGGCCAAGGATGGCCGACGTCAAGCGCACATGGATGTGCTCGTAGCGGTTCCCGGAAAGGGGTGTCTGCCTCGCGCTGCCCGCTAGCTCCAAAGGCTACAGGGATTCGAGGCCTGCAATCAAAGCATCGTTCTGCTCAACAGTGCCAATGGTGATTCGCAGGAAATCGCTGATTCGCGGCTTGTTGAAGTGCCGAACGATAATCCCTTGATCTCTCAGGCTCTTGGCCAAAACCTCACCCGGCTGATCCTTATGACGGGCAAAGATAAAGTTTGCTTTTGAGGGTAACACCTCAAAACCCAACTCCTCGAGGGCGGCAGTTACACGCTCGCGCTCGGAGATCACGCCATCGCAGCACTTCCGGAACCAGGCTTCATCCTCGTAGGCCGCCTTCGCACCGGCCAGGGCCAGGCGGTCGAGCGGGTAACTGTTGAAGCTGTTCTTGACCCGGTTCAGGGCCTCGATCAGGTCCGGATGACCAACGGCAAAACCTACGCGCAATCCCGCGAGTGAACGCGCCTTGGAGAGCGTCTGGGAGACCAGCAGGTTCGGGTATTTATCGACCAGGGTGATTGCCGACTCGCCGCCGAAATCAATGTAGGCCTCATCCACAACCACGACGCGGTCCGGGTTGGCAGCCAGGATTTCTTCAACATATTGCAGCTCAAGATACCGACCGGTTGGCGCATTCGGGTTCGGGAAGATCACGCCGCCGTTGGGCTGCTTGAAGTCGTCCGGGTTGATTTCGAAGCTTTCTGTCAGCGGTACTTTTTTGCTCTCGATGTTATAGAGGCCGCAGTAAACCGGATAGAAGCTGTAGGTGATGTCCGGAAACAGGATCGGTTCGCCATGCTGGAACAGGCCAAAGAAGATGTGGGCCAGGACTTCATCGGAGCCGTTGCCGAGGAAGATCTGTTCCGGCTTTACCTTGTGGTACGCCGCGATAGTCTGGCGCAGGCTTTCGCCTTCCGGATCCGGATAGAGGCGCAAGCCGTCGTTCAGTTCGGCCTGGATGGCTTCGATGACTTTTGGTGAGGGGCCGAAGGGGTTTTCGTTGGTGTTCAGCTTCACCAGGTTGGCCATTTTTGGCTGTTCGCCTGGTACGTACGGAACCAGGTCGTTTACCAGGGGGCTCCAGAATTTGCTCATAGCTTTTGCACTCCGTTTGGTGCAGACGGGCGACGGGCAGCTCAATCTCCGAGAACCGCGACGAGCACATCCATGTGCGCTTGGCGTCGGCCATCCATGGCCGCCGACATTCTCGGAGAGTGACCTGCCCGCCGCCCTGCATACATAGGGGGTGAAGTCTTTTAATCTTTAATACGATATTCCGCCGACCGGGCGTGGGCGGTTAAGCCTTCGCCACGTGCAAGAACCGACGCCACACGCCCCATGCGGTCAGCACCGGCAGCGCTGAAGCCGATGATGGAAGACCGTTTCTGGAAGTCGTAGACGCCCAGCGGGGAAGAGAACCGTGCTGTGCCGCTGGTGGGCAACACGTGGTTCGGGCCGGCGCAGTAGTCGCCGAGGGCTTCGGCGGTGTAGCGGCCCATGAAGATAGCACCGGCGTGGCGGATGTCTTCGAGCATGGCCTCGGGGTCTTCGACCGACAGCTCCAGGTGCTCCGGGGCGATGCGGTTGGAGACTTCGGCGGCTTGTTTCAAGTCAGCGACGTGGACCAACGCGGCGCGGTCGGTCATGGAGGTGCGGATGATGTCGGCGCGCTCCATGGTTGGCAGCAGTTTGTTGATGCTGGCTTCGACGGCATCCAGGAATTCGGCATCCGGGCTGATCAGGATGGACTGGGCCTGCTCGTCGTGTTCTGCCTGGGAGAACAGGTCCATGGCGATCCAGTCGGGGTCGGTTTTGCCGTCGCAGATCACGAGAATTTCCGAGGGGCCGGCGATCATGTCGATGCCGACGACGCCAAACACTTCGCGCTTGGCGGTGGCCACAAAAATGTTGCCGGGGCCGACGATTTTATCAACGGCCGGAATGGTTTCTGTGCCGTAGGCGAGCGCGCCGACGGCTTGGGCGCCACCGACCGTGAATACGCGGTCAACACCGGCGATCGCTGCGGAGGCCAGGACCATGTCATTCACCACACCATCCGGTGTCGGAACAACCATCACCACCTCACTGACACCCGCGACCTTTGCGGGAATGGCGTTCATGAGCACGGATGACGGATAAGCGGCTTTCCCGCCGGGCACGTACAAACCCGCCCTATCCAGCGGCGTGACCTTCTGGCCGAGCACGGTTCCATCTTCGTCCTCATATTGCCAGGACGCTTGGTTCTGTCGCTCGTGATAGTCACGGATCCGCTCAGCGGCTTTTTCCAGGGCCACGCGCTGGCCCCGGGGAATCGCTTCCAGAGCCTTCTGCAGCCGGCTCTGGTCCATTTCCAACTCGGCGACAGAGCCAACCTTCAGGCGATCGAACTTCTCGGTAAACTCCAGAACCGCCTGGTCTCCACGGGTTTTCACCTCATGCAGGATATGACGCACCGACTCGTTCACCTGATGATCAACGCTGTCGTCCCAGGCCAGCAGTTTGGCCAACGCATCATTAAAGTCACTTTGGGAGGCGTTCAATCTCGTGATCTTGGCGGTCATAACTCAAATCCTGTATTGGATTAACTTCTAGCTTTGCTGCACCACTTCCTGACCGGCTCTTGCACTAGGGCCGGCGTTTGTCCACAGCTGCAGACATCTTTTCAATTATGGGGTTAATACGCTCGTGTTTCATCTTCATGGACGCGCGATTAACCACCAACCGGCTGCTGATATGCTCTATCAGCTCTCGGGCTTCAAGGCCGTTTGCCTTCAGCGTGTTGCCGGTATCAACGATGTCGACGATCTCATCAGCCAGACCAAGAATCGGAGCCAGCTCCATAGCGCCGTAGAGCTTGATGATGTCTGCCTGGCGACCCTGGGCCGAGTAGTACCGGCGAGCCAGGTTGACGAACTTTGTAGCCACCTTGATACGACCGGATGGCGGAGTCTGATCTTTCGGGCCGGCGGTCATCAGGCGACAACGGGAAATATTCAGGTCCAGCGGCTCATAAAGCCCTTCGCCACCGTGCTCCATCAAGACATCCTTGCCGGTCACCCCGAGGTCGGCCCCGCCGTACTGAACATAGGTCGGCACGTCGGTGGCCCGGATGATCAGCACTCGCACATGGGGGTCTGTGGTCGGGAACACCAGTTTGCGGGACTTTTTAACGTCGTCGATCAGCTCAATGCCCGCTTCTGCGAGCAGCGGCAGGGTCTCTTCCAGGATTCGTCCCTTCGACAAGGCGATGGTTATGGAATCTGTCATGGATTCTTCCGGTTTCCCGTATTGGCTGGATGGATGTCTTTCACGCTGGCAGGCGGCGGATAGTGGCACCCAACAACTGCAGTTTCTCTTCAATACACTCGTATCCGCGGTCAATATGGTAAATGCGGTCTACGATGGTATCGCCGTCGGCCATGAGGCCGGCAATCACCAGACTGGCTGAGGCCCGGAGGTCCGTGGCCATAACCGGTGCACCGGTAAGGTGGTCCACACCCTTGATGATGGCGGCATTGCCCTCAAGCGCAATGTCCGCACCCATGCGGATCAGTTCCTGCAGGTGCATGAACCGGTTTTCGAACACGGTCTCCACGATGGTGCCCGTGCCCTCGGCCACCGCGTTCATGGCGGCGAACTGCGCCTGCATGTCCGTGGGGAACGCCGGGTAAGGCGCGGTACGAAGGCTCACCGCTTTCGGGCGATTGCCTTTCATGTCCAGCTCAATCCAGTCCGGGCCGGTATTGATGTGGGCGCCGGCCTCTTCAAGCTTGAGCACAACCGCTTCCAGCAGATCTTCCCGGGTATCCTTCAGCTTCACCCGACCGCCGGTTGCAGCAGCAGCCACCAGGTAGGTGCCGGTTTCAACACGGTCTGGCAGCACGTTGTAATGGCAACCGTGCAGGCGCTCAACACCGTTGATCTCGATAGTGGCGGTGCCGTGGCCTTTGATGTCCGCGCCCATGGCGATCAGGCACTCGGCAAGGTCAACAACCTCCGGCTCGCGGGCCGCGTTTTCCAGGATGGTTTTTCCGTCTGCCAGGGCAGCGGCCATCATCAGGTTCTCGGTGCCTGTTACGGTGACGGTATCCAGGAAGATGTGGGCGCCCTTCAGGCGACCGCTGGTCTTGGCCTTGATGTAGCCATTTTCGACCTTGATCTCCGCACCCATCATTTCCAGGCCGTGGATGTGCAGATTCACCGGACGACTGCCGATTGCACAGCCGCCTGGCAGGGAGACTTCTGCTTCGCCGAAGTGAGCCACCAGCGGACCCAATACCAGGATTGAGGCACGCATGGTTTTCACCAGCTCGTACGGCGCGTGGAAATGCTTGATGGTATTGGCGTGAATTTCCACGCTCATTTTCTCATCAATAATCACTTCAACGCCCATGCGACCCAGAAGTTCGATCATGGTGGTTACGTCGTGCAGGTGCGGCAGGTTGCCCACGGTCACCGGCTCGTCTGCCAGCAAGGTGGCTGCCAGGATTGGCAGCGCAGCGTTCTTGGCGCCGGAAATCCGGACTTCACCATCCAGAGGCTTGCGGCCCCTGATCAGAAGTTTATCCACAATAAATATCCTGTTTTGTCCGGGCCATTCAGCCCTGGCGCTCAGCCCATTCAGCCGGAGTAAATGCTTTCGGATGAAGTGCGTGAATTGAGCCATCCATGATCTGCTGGAACAGCGCCTTATTGATCAGCTGCTGGCGTTTGATGGTCGGTAGGCCTTCGAATACATCCCCCACCACGACGACCAGGTAATGGGTACCATCAACCTGTACCTGAACTTCACAGCCGGGCAATGCTTCTTTGACCAGCTCGGTGACTTGGGCGGCATCCATAGAAAATCCTCGGGTGTTATGAAATCAGGGGCGAGATTGTAACCAATTCCGGCGCTCGGGTCAGCTTTACTGTCCGGTAAACAAAGGGGCCGGGGCCGGAAAAGTCAGTGGGCGGGATGAACGGATTCCGGACCGAACCCCGCGAGCTGGTCGTCGAGGTTGCTCAGGGCCGCCAGTGACGCCAAACGGCCACTGACACCCTTGAAAGACAGGGCAATGCCTGCCTGGCCAGCGAGGCGTTGCCAGCAGAGCAACATCGACAGCACAACACTGTGGGCGGTGACCAGACCATCCAGGTCGACAATCAGATCGCCGGATGCCGACCGGATCAGCTTTTCACCCTCTTTTCTCAGGCTGATGACAGTATCTGTGGTCACCTCACCCGAGACGATCAGAGCGCCGTCGGAGAGCTGGACCCGGGGCAGCCCTGCGGTCATGACTTATCCACTTCCTGGTCCAGGTTCAGGGACTCAACCGCATCGCTCCAGCCATCGATGACCGCCTGAATCTGGCCACGGTTTTCTTCCATTTCCTGGCTGAACCGATCCCGGAACGCCAGACCGATGTTTACGCCTTCAACGATGATGTTTTCCATCAGCCATTTGCCGTCGGCGTTCTTGTACATCGAATAGGTGACCGGGTAGCGGGTTCCAGAGGCGCTGATGACTTCCATCTGTACCGACGCGCGCTCGTCGCTCTGGGGGTTGATGGTCGCTTCCTTGACCTGGATCTCGAAGTTTTCCGCATTCACCAGAGCCTGCGCATAACTGTCAAACAGGCTGCGCTTGAACTTGACCACGAATTCGTCCAGCTGTT
>PYVH01000264.1 GCA_003030785.1 Marinobacter sp. B9-2
AACTGCCTTCACTGCGCTCGGACTCTCCGGGATCGTCATCAGCTGCGGAGCGATAGGAATCAAACACATCGTCCGTGGACAAAGACACGGCATCCGAAAAATCCCAGTCTATCTGGAGCGCGTCCTGGGCCTTCCGGGCTCGCCAGTACTTATCTGCGACCACGGCAACGCCGCGCTCGATCTCGAATACGTCAAGCACACCAGGCATTGCCCGGACCTGATCAGCGTTGAAGTCCCGAACCCGGCCTCCGCGACGAGGGGACCGTGAAACAACGCCGTACACCATGTCCGGAAGGTCGACATCAATTCCGTAAACCGCGGTGCCCGTGGACTTGGCCCGGGCATCCAGTTTGCCCCGTTGTTTACCAATATACTTCCATTCACTCCGTGGCTTGAGGGCAATGTCCCCCCGCACCACCTCTTTGGCAGCCAGCTGCACCAGCTTGCCATAGGCCATGGAATCGATACCGTTCGGGTGCACCACCCGCCCTTCACTGGCCCGGCACTCAGCTGCCTTGACGCTCCAGACCCGGGCTGCCGCCATAACCAGCATCTGCCGGGCTTCCGCGCCGGCCATTCGGAGGGGCTCCCAGCTGGTTGCCACACTGGTACTGCCACCGGTGAGTTGAAGTTTGTAAAGGGGATTTCGATACTCGGGCGCCACGGGCGCGAAGCGGGGCGTGATCCGCTCAGGCTGGATTTCCAGCTCCTCCGCGATGAGCGTGGTCAATCCGGTGTAGGTGCCCTGCCCCATTTCGACCCGGGCCAGGGTGAAGAAGACCTCGTCCTCGGTGGTCAGTTCGAGCCAGGCATCGGGCCGCCACTCACCTGTATCCGGCTCGTAGCCGGTCTGGATTCCGGCACAGCCCGGCAGCGTCATGGAAACCATCAGACTGCCGGAGGCTCCGGCACTGACCTTGAGGAAATTCCGTCGGTTCATGGCCATGTTACGCCTCCCGTCCCTGTGAGCTGCCTGACGACTCGGCGCCAGCCACCGATTCCACAGCGGCAATGATCCGGGAGTAGGTTCCGCACCGGCACAGGTTGCCTGTCATGGCTGCGACAATCTCTTCCCGAGAAGGGGCCGGATTGTTGGCGAGCAAGTGGGCGGCACTCATGATCTGGCCAGACTGGCAGTAGCCGCACTGCGGAACGCCGTGCTCAATCCAGGCTTCCTGCAGGGCATGAAGCCGGTCACCATCATTCAATCCTTCGATCGTGACGACCTGGCCGCCGGCAGCCATTTCAA
>PYVH01000265.1 GCA_003030785.1 Marinobacter sp. B9-2
CAGTAGGACCAGGCCTATCACCAGCCAGATAACAGCGGTTTTAAGGGGCATGGGATGGGCGATGATCTCGGCATCGGC
The DNA here is from genome assembly GCA_003030785.1 of Marinobacter sp. B9-2. Taxonomy (GTDB): domain Bacteria; phylum Pseudomonadota; class Gammaproteobacteria; order Pseudomonadales; family Oleiphilaceae; genus Marinobacter. Next base: position 79 of record PYVH01000265.1, read on the forward strand.
ATCGCCGGCCAGGGGGTCCGCCTTGCCTCTCAGGCCCTGATAGATGGACCAGCCCATAACCACCGCAAAGACCGCCAGCAATACCCAGCCATCCATGCGCGAAAGTTGCCCATCGAGCAGTTGGGCACCGGCAATGAGGGTGAGTACGATCAGCAGCGGCAGCTCTTTACGGATCACCTGGGAGTGCACTGCGATAGGCGCAATGACGGCTGTCAGGCCGACAATAAGCGCAATATTGGTAATGTTGGAGCCATAGCCATTACCCAGGGCCAGGCCGGGGTTGCCATCGGACGCGGCCATGGCAGAGACGGCCAGCTCCGGTGCCGAGGTGCCGAAACCGATGATCACCATGCCGATCAGCAGGGTCGGCATCCCCAGGTGTTTGGCGGTCGCCGCGGCGCCCTCCACAAACTTGTCGGCACTCCAGACCAGCAGTACCAGGCCGGCGATGATAGCGCCAAATGCCATTAGCATAGATAGACCTCAGTTGATGAAACGTCCGAGCATGAAAACGCCGGCGTAGCCCAGGGTATAGGCTGCCAGGAGGTGTGCAAGATACCGCAAATAGGCCACAAAGGTCAGCCCCGGGATCTTGCTCATTGCCACGATGCCGGCGGCTGAACCGATCACCAGAAGCGATCCACCCACGCCCACGGCGTAGGTCAGGCCCATCCATTCTCCGGGACTCATATCGATACCGGCCTTCAGCAATGCTGCTGTCAGCGGCACGTTATCGATCACGGCCGAGAAGATTCCCATCAGGTAATTGGCGTAGAGCGGCGGCAGGATATCGTAAATGGCCACCAGCGAGTCCAGTGCGTGAATCTCCTTGAGCATGCCCACCAGCAGCAGAATGCCCAGGAAGAACAGCAGGGTCTCGAATTCGATGATTCGGATGTATTCCAGAATCGGGTCCAGGTCAGAGTCGTCGCTCATGAAGCGCGATACCAGAAACATGATGGACAGGCCGAACAGAAAGGTCAGAACCGGCGGAATTCCGAACAGGGCATTGCCGGCAATGGTGCTCAGGATTGTTAACAAAAACAGGCCGCTGATGACCGCATCCACCCGCCGAACCGGGGTGGTATTGGAACGAAGTGTCACCGTGCCTGTCAGTGCCCGTGAGAGGAAGACGGCAAGGATGAAAACCGTAATCGAGGCC
>PYVH01000267.1:0-254 GCA_003030785.1 Marinobacter sp. B9-2
GGGGGCCAGTACCCGCTCGAGAAAGACCTTTTCGCGATCAAAGATATCGATGTCGGGGTCAGTGACCTCGCCGTGAACCAGCAGCAGCATGCCACAATCGACCATGGCTTCCAGAACGGGGTAGATGTTCCGGATATCCTTCACCCCTGAGTCTGAATTGGTGGTGGCGCCGGCCGGATAGAGCTTGGCGGCTACAACACCGGCGGCTTTGGCCTCCCGGATGGTTTCCGGTGTCATGCTCTCGGTCAGATACA
>PYVH01000267.1:264-684 GCA_003030785.1 Marinobacter sp. B9-2
GTCATCAATGGCTCGAATGCGGTGCCATTGGCAGCTGCAAGAATGCGGTCCCGGTAGGCTGTGGCATCAGCGGCGGTTGTCACCGGTGGTACCAGGTTGGGCATGATGATAGCGCGACCGAAGCAGGCTGCTGTGGCCGGTACTACGTCCGTAAGAATGTCGCCGTCCCGAACGTGAAGGTGCCAGTCGTCGGGTCGGGTAAGAGTCAGCTTTTCTGTCATGGCAGTTGTCCGCAATACCTTTGGCGAGGCGTGCTGTGGTGCCTTGGTGGATGGCACCCCGAAAAATTTGGCGAATTATACCAGAAGGCGCCGGCGATTGTTTTCCGGTTGGTGGCTAAAGAAAGACAGACTCGGGCCGTTACCCAGTCAGAACCTGCTAACTCCCGGACACTGATGGCAAGCACTATGGGATTCCGCC
>PYVH01000267.1:694-1208 GCA_003030785.1 Marinobacter sp. B9-2
CCGCCCTGACAAACGTCTGAAAACACTACTGGCTGCCAGTTTTGCTGTCGTGCTTTTGCCGGCTGCCGGCCAGGCTGCCAGCTATGGCGCCGGCATTGAGAATAGCCAGTGGTATCTTGCCGAGTCAGTATTCGAGTGCCGTCTGGTGCACGAGGTTCCCGGCTACGGTCGGGCGGTATTCAATCACCGTGCAGGTGAGAGTCTCAGCTTTTTTCTGGAGTCTGATTCTGCACTCATGCGACCAGGGCGGGGCAGTCTCGTGGTGGAAGCGCCGGCCTGGCGTCCGGGTGTGGCGCCGAAGCCCGTGGGCACGGTCAACGTGTCGGATGATCGCCGCCAGATCTCTCTGGATACCCGCCAGGCATTTGTTGTTGCCCACGGCCTGCTGGATGGCATGCGCCCCACGGTTACCAGGGAATCCTGGTTTGATGGCCGTCCGGTGCGGGTGCAGGTGTCCAATATCAATTTTGCCGGTGAGTACCAGCGTTATCAGCGCTGCACATCAAATCTCTTG
>PYVH01000268.1 GCA_003030785.1 Marinobacter sp. B9-2
CGGAACGAGTGGCATCTACCCGGCACCGAATCGCTTTCATCAACTTGATGGCACGCTCATCGTAAATACCGTCCTCCAGTAACGACAGGCGAACCTTGCGAAGCATCTTGTCGTATTCGGCGGTATCCTCCCGGGGCAACTGCATCCAGACATCTTCCGGAATCTCAGCCTCTGCCTGGGCGATGATTTCGTAAGCCTCGTCAATGCGCTTGATGGCCTGGTCACGCACCATCTGGCCGGCGGAATCCGGGAACCGGTCACGGTGGATGATCACCTGGAAATTCATGTAGCCGAGAGCATATTTGACCACCGCACCGTTGGGCTGAACGCCCTTGTACAGCTCCAGTGGGGTGTAGGCGACGGCCGGGGCATAGGCCAGGTCAACGCTGCCGTTGTTGAACTTGCCGGCAAAGTTCGCGGAATTGGAACCCACCACGGAGGCGCCCACATGGCGAACCATCCGCACGGACGCCTGATCGTAGTCCAGGGTGGCAATCCGTTTGCCCTGTAGCTGCTCGACTGAATCGATAGCGCGGTCACGGGTGTGCAGGTATATGGCACCCCCCGGGAACACACCGGCCACTTCGTAGGGGCCATCAATCAGGAACGGCCGGGCCTTGGGCTGGCTCAGGGTGTTGTACAACAGCCGCATTTCCTCTTCGCCAGGCACTGCGCCCATGGCTTCGAGGCTGCCCGTGAACTTGTTGAATTCCCGGGCCCGGGTGCCGGTGAGCAGAACGGCGTCGCACTGGCCCGCCTTGAAGTCCTCGGCGGCCACCTTCTCATCGGTGTAGGCGCGAAGATCCAGCTTGATGCCGTTTTTCAGGGCAACCGGCTGGAAGGTCTTGGTGATGGCAAACAGGGGACCATTGGCACCAACCGGATCAAAAACGCAAAAACTGCGTTCCAGAGGCTCGTTCTGTGCCTGTGCCTGACCCATTGAGGGCAGGATCAGACTGGCACAGAGGGCAGCCGCCATGGCTACCCGCTGGGGGAGGTTTGCTGATTTCACGGGATGACTCCTGGTTATTATTGTCGGGCGCCGGTCTCTATAAATGCACCGGCCAGGCCACGCTTTCCTTGGTCGACCATAGGGCGACGGCTACAAGAATACGTTGGCACAGGTGCCTGCCATCAAGGGTTTTTCAGCAACAGGGGGAGATTCTGTGATGGTGTCGACAGAGGTTCCGCAACCTCTGCCGCACTTT
>PYVH01000269.1 GCA_003030785.1 Marinobacter sp. B9-2
TCGGCGATCACCCCGCCGGTGGCTTTGGCCTCCTATGCCGCTGCCGGCATCTCCGGCGCCAACGCCATGGCCACGTCGGTTGCGTCGTTCAGGATCGGTATCGCTGCGTTCATCGTGCCCTTCATGTTCTTCTACAATGGCGCGCTGTTGATGAATGCGGGCTGGTTCGAGATCGCCCGGGCCCTGGTAACCGCCACGTTTGGTGTCTACCTGCTGTCCGGTGGGGTGCTCGGCTGGTTCGGCAAGGTGTCTGCACCCTGGGTGACCCGGTTGCTGCTGATCGGTGCTGCCTTGCTGATGATCGAAGGTGGCATCTGGACGGATCTTGGCGGTATCGCCCTGGCAGTCCTTGCCTTCCTTATGCAGCGTCAGCGCAGGGCCCGCCTGGCGCCGGCGGTATCCTGATGGCGTAGCCGTATTCCGGTCGGGCAGGCACGGCTCCGGTTGTGCCCGCCCGGTCGGAGCGCTAGGCTAGCGTTTTTTTCGGGACTGACTGTCATGCCTTTCCGCATTGTTGCTTCCCTGCTCCTGTTGATCACACTGGGTTTGTCCTGGGTACTGGGCGGCTGGGCCGGTTATCGACAGGTGGAACAGGAAAGTCTTGAGGAATCCTTCCGCTACCGGCAGTTGGTCGCCAATGAACTCAACCGTTACCTTCCCATCCCGGAATTGATGGCGGAGCATCCGCTCATGGAGCGGGCGCTTCTGAATCCCGCGGATCCGCTCGTCATTCTCCAGGCCAATCGGGAAATGCAGAGAATGGCGACCATTGTTGGGAGTTCCGATGTTTACCTGATGGATACCTCCGGCCTGACCATCGCTGCCAACAACTATCTTCAAGAGGACAGTTTTGTTGGCAGCAACTATTCCTTCCGCCCGTATTTTTCCGAGGCTGTGGCGACCGGGGATTCTGTGATCTATTTTGCCCTGGGACTGATGTCCGGTGTTCGGGGCCTGTACTTTTCACACCCGATACGAAGCGACCGGGGCAGGATCCTGGGTGTAATCGCCGTGAAGGTGCTGGTGCATGAACTGGAATCCCAGTGGCACCGGCCGGCCTCGCTTAGCGAGGCGCAAATGGTGGTTCTGGATGGGGCCGGTATCAGTTTCCTGGCCAGTCGCCCGGCCTGGCTCTACCGGGATTTCTCCGCCAATCGTCAGGGAGAGCTGTCGTTGTAGACCCGGCAGCGCTACCCGGACCGT
>PYVH01000270.1:0-497 GCA_003030785.1 Marinobacter sp. B9-2
TGGATCTCGGCCTGCCGCCCGACCCGGGGGGGCGCGACGGAAGGTTTCATACTGCTTGAAGAGATCCTGCGCCTGTCACCCATGACCAAAGTTGTTGTGGTAACAGGTCGCGAGGACAAAGAAAATGCCGTGAAAGCAGTGGGGATGGGTGCTTCGGATTTCTACCAGAAGCCCCTGGACGCGGACATATTGACTTTCGTTGTCAACCGCGCTTTCCGGCTCGCCGAGCTGGAACGGGAAAACCGCGACCTTGCCCGCAGAGATAACGGTACCAGCATCAAAGGCATCGTTGCCGCGAGCCCGCAGATGTTGGCCATATGCCGCACCCTGGAAAAAGTGGCACCCACCGACGTTACCACGCTGATCACCGGCGAAACCGGCACCGGCAAGGAACTTCTGGCCCGGGCCATTCACGACCTTAGCCCCCGCGCCTCTAAACCGTTTGCGGCGATAAACTGCGCGGCTATTCCGGAGAACCTCCTTGAAAGAGATCGGAA
>PYVH01000270.1:507-1178 GCA_003030785.1 Marinobacter sp. B9-2
GAACTCTTTGGCTTTGAGAAAGGCTCATTTACCGGAGCCACGCAGGCCAAGAAAGGCAAGATAGAAAGCGCTAATGGAGGCACCCTGTTTCTGGACGAAATTGGCGACATGCCGATGGCGCTACAGGCCAAACTCCTGCGTTTTCTGCAGGAGCGAGTGGTTGATCGCGTTGGTTCGGTTAACCCCATTTCGGTTGACGTTCGCGTTGTTTGCGCCACCCACCGTGACGTACGGCAACTGATTGATAATGGGGAGTTCCGTGAGGACCTCTACTACCGGATCAGTGAGATCACTCTCGACGTTCCGGCGCTTCGCGAGCGTGAGGGCGATGCATTGGTTATCGCTCAGTCATTGCTGAAATCTCTGGGCAAGAGTATGGACCGCCCCAACCTCGCCTTCAGCGAGGATGCTGTAAACGCAATCACCACCTATGCCTGGCCGGGCAACGTGCGAGAAATGATCAACAAGATCAAACGGGCCACAATAATGGCTGATGGTAAGCGTGTAACGGCCGAGGATCTGGAGCTGAGAGAAAGCGAGCCGGCCGCCCTGAGCCACATTAATCTACGCCAGGTAAGAGAGCAGGCAGAGAGCCAGGCAATCCGACAGGCTCTGCATACAACCGATTTCAATATGGCTCAGGCTGCGCGACTTCTCGGCATAACGCGCCC
>PYVH01000028.1 GCA_003030785.1 Marinobacter sp. B9-2
AATCGGCAGTCCTGCCGAGATAAGCGGGCTGGATTCCACAACGCCTCCGGTATGCCAGCGGTGAGGGGAACGTCCGGCAGTTCATTCTGTTCCAGCAGAAAGCGCCTGAGGGCGGTGCCGCATAGATACAGGACGATATCATTCAGGGAGCCGCCGGAAACATGGGCAAGCTCTTTTATCCGGTCCAGCTGGTAGTGCTGGGTCGCGAACCGGCGCTGGCCGGTGACCCGATGATTGATCTTGGAGACGGGCCCGGTGAACGGCGCCGTCAGACCGTCCTCGGGGTGGCGGACTGAATGCACCAGCCGGTTGCCCGCCTGCAACAGACGCGGTGCCATATCTGCCTGCAGTTTCAGGGCATCCATGGCCTGTGAAACCGCACCGGGCACGCTGGCCTCGGAGTCGGATTTGCTGCCGCGACGGCGCTCCGGCCGAACCGACCAGGGTGGCGGCATGTCCCGTTTGTCGGGATCGGTGGTCAGCACCCGCTGCATCAGGCGTACACCGCTGATGCCATCGATCATGGAATGATGCATCTTGGTATAGAGTGCAAAACGATTGTTCTCGAGGCCCTCGATAACGTGGCATTCCCAGAGCGGGCGGGCAAAATCCAGGGGGTTGGAGTGCAGGCGTGATACCAGAATACCCAGTTCCCGTTCTCCGCCGGGGCGAGGCAGCGCGGAATGGCGCACGTGGTAATCCAGATCGATTTTCTTGTCGACTTTCCAGCCCGGCGCCAGTACCCGACCCAACAGCCCGGACCAGGCAAGCTTTAAACCCCAGGGGGGCGCGACATCGCCGGTTTCCTTCATGCGGGTCACCATGTCCCGGAGGAAGGTTTCAGGGGCGCCCTCCGGTAGCGAAAAGATCTGCAGGTTGCCCACATGCATGGGGGTGTCTTCAGATTCTACGGCCAGCCAAGAGGCATCCAGCGTTCCCAGGCGTTTCATTCCTTGTGTGTCTCCACGAGTGTCCAGGTATTTTAATTGTCTGATGCAAGTATACGTGCAACCGATCCCGTACACGATGCTTCAGCTCATAAAGTTCCCCGGATTTTCGGTGTTTTACCGATGTAAACGTTTGCCGTTTCAGGCTCCCGAAAGGCACCAGTGTGTGCTACTTTTCATCGGTTGGTTGCAGTAAAAACAAAAACATCCGGAGGCGTTGTGGAATCCAGCCCGCTTATCTCGGCAGGACTGCCGATTGCTCTGTTCATTATCATGATCGGTATCGGCATGACCCTGACGATTCGTGACTTCCGCCAGGTGGCGGTGTATCCGAAAGGGATGATTGTCGGCACCGTTGCCCAGATTCTTGTCATGCCCCTCATCGCCTTCATGTTGGCCACGTTGCTGGCGGTTCCGCCGGCCATAGCGGTCGGACTGGTAATCATTGCCGCCTGTCCCGGTGGCACCACCTCGAATCTGTTTGTGCTGCTCTCACGGGGTAACATTGCGCTTTCCATTGTGCTGACCGTCAGTGCCAGCCTGATCACTATCCTGACCTTGCCGCTGTTCACCAACATTGCGCTTCAGCACTACATGGGAACCGAAGAGGACATCGTGCTGCCGGTTTGGAAAACCGTGGGTATGCTGATTGGCATCGTGCTATTCCCGGTTGCCATCGGGATGGTGGTTCGTACCCGCAAGCCGGAGGTTGCCCGCAAGGCAGAAAGCATTGTGAGTATCTTCGGCGGTATCGTGCTGGCGGTGCTGATTGTGGCGCTGGTGTATGGGGTTCGTGACCAGATCTGGGAGCTTCTGAAACAGGCGGGGCCGGCAACCATTCTGTTAAACCTTGCCGGTATCGGGCTTGGACTGGCAGTAGGCCGGATGGCGGGTCTGACCCAGCGGGAATCGCTGGCGGTGGCGGTGGAACTTGGGGTAAAGAACGGTACCATTGCCCTGATGGTGACCCTGACGCTGCTGGAGTCCAGTGCCATGTCCATTCCGGCAGCGGTCTACGGGGTTCTGATGTTCCCGATCGGCTTTGTTCTGGCCATGTATGGCCGAAGTGTCATTCCCATTTCGACCATCGAGAGCAAAAACTGACTGGAGTCCTGCGCTATGCAGTTCCTGAACGGCATTACCCTGCTCCTGGTGTATCAGCTGGTGGGGGAGATTACAGTCCGATTTCTGGGCCTGCCTATCCCCGGGCCGGTGCTTGGCATGGTAATGCTGTTCGTAACCCTGATGATTCGCGGCAAAGCACCAGACTCTGTGGATCAGGCATCCACGGCCTTGCTCAGTCATCTCTCGCTTCTTTTCGTTCCGGCCGGTGTTGGCATGATGGCGCATTTTGGCCGAATCGCCGACGAGTGGGTCCCCATAACCCTGGCGCTGCTGTTAAGTACCGTGATAACCATGGTCGCCACCGCGCTGATCATGCAGGTGACCACCCGCTGGTTTGCAAAGCCGCTGGCCGAAAAGGAGGGCGGCGATGAATGAGCCGGGCCTGAAAGACATCTGGGTCTACCTTTCGACGTCCCCGCTCCTCGGACTGACCATTACCCTGGTGGCCTATGGTCTGGCCTACCGGCTGTACCTGAAAACCAACTCCAATCCGCTGGCCAATCCGGTGGTCACATCGGTGGCCATGCTCATCATCCTGTTGCTGGCCACCGGCACCTCCTACAGTGACTATTTTGAAGGCGGTCAGTTCGTTCACTTTCTGCTGGGACCGGCGACGGTGGCGTTGGCCGTTCCCCTGTATCAGCAGTTTTCCAGGCTTCGACAACTCTGGTTGCCGGTAACGATTTCGCTCTTCTGCGGCGTTGTCATCGCCGCTGGCAGCTCCATTGGCCTGGCTCGGCTTCTGGGTGGGTCCCCGGAGATCCAGATGTCCCTGGCGCCGAAATCGGCAACGGCACCGGTGGCCATGGGGATTTCCGAAAAAATCGGCGGGCTTCCGTCGCTGACTGCGGTATTGGTGGTCATCACGGGTATTACGGGCGCCGTTCTGGGTACCAAGTTGTTTGAATGGATCCGGGTTCGGGATGACACCGCCAGGGGCATTGCCATGGGCGTTGCGGCCCACGGTATCGGAACCGCCCGGGCGTTTCAGGTAAGTTCGCAGATGGGCGCTTTTTCCGGCCTGGCGATGGCGCTTTCAGCGTTTGCCACGGCCTTGTTGGTGCCCTGGCTGGTTGATCTGTTGGAGGCCTGGCTACCGGTTTAGGGTTTTTGAGTTGAGATGGTGGTGCCAATCGAGCGGAGGTCTTTTGATCAGACGTACACGTTGTGCAATGTTGCTGGCCAGTATCACTCTTACGGTCCCGATTTCCTCGATGGCGCAGTCATCCGCGGGCCCGGAGGAGGAACTGATACTTGAGGTTACCTCACCGAGACTGGTGCGGGATCTCTATGAAACCCCCGCGGCCGTCTCCGTGGTCAGCGCCCCGGACATCCGCGAGGGCCAGCAGCGCCTGCAGCTGGATGAATCCCTGGACACCGTCCCCGGCCTGTTTTTCCAGAACCGCTATAACTTCGCTCAGAACCTTCGTCTTTCCACAAGGGGATTCGGGGCCCGGGCGCCTTTTGGTATTCGCGGTATCCGGATTCAGGTAGATGGCATTCCCTATACGCTTCCCGATGGCCAGTCCCAGATCGACGCAGTGGACCTGGATTCGGCGCAGCGGATCGAGGTGATTCGGGGGCCTTCCTCGGTCCAGTACGGTAATGCTTCCGGTGGCGTGATTGACATCACCACTGCCAGGGGGGATGACATGCCGCCTGGCGCAAGGCTGCGCCAGGATGTGGGCAGCGATGATTATTACAAGACCACGGCCCAGGCCAACGGTACCCAGGGTAATACAAGCGGTATCGCCACCATGTCATGGCTGAACTATAACGGCTACCGGGAACAGAGTGAGGTTGAAAAGGGCCTGTTCAATGGCCGCCTGTCCCATGAATGGGGTGAGGGACAAAGGCTGACCGCCACGTTCAATGCCCTGCACACGCCCAAGGCGGAAGATCCTGCAGGTCTCACCGCGGAGCAGGTCGCCGAGGACCGGCGCCAGGCTACGGACAATGCCAAGAGGCTGGATTCGGGCCAGGACGTTGATCAGCAGACGCTCGGGCTGCTGTATGAAGCTCCCGTCGTCGGTGCCGGGAACCTGACCGTCAGCACCTTCTTTACCCGCCGCGATTTCAGGCAGCAATTACCGTTTCCCGGCCCCAGCCTTATTGCTTATGACCGGCAGTTTTACGGCATAAGCACGGATTATCAGCAGGGCAGTGAGCTCGCCGGGCGGTCGCTGACCTGGGTTGTGGGTGCCGACCTGCAGCGACAGTCGGACGAGCGGCGCCGCTATCTGGTGGCTTTCAATGGTGATGTGACTGCCCAGACCCAGGAGGAAACCCAGAATGCCACCACAGCGGCCGTATTCGCACAGGGTGATCTTGCTCTGACCGACCGTTTCAACGTCTCTGTCGGCACCCGCTTTGACCGCCTGAGGCTGTCAGTGGATGACGACAAGCTGGATGACGGAGACGATTCAGGTAGCCGCACCTACGATGAGTTCAGTGGTTTTGCCGGGGTCAGTTACCGGCTTGCTCCTCGCCAGCAGTTGTATGCAACGATAGGCACGGCCTTCGAGTCGCCCACCTTTACCGAATTTGCCAACCCGGATGGTAGCGGTGGCTTTAACCCCGATATCGAACCCCAGCAGGCACTCAACCGGGAAGTCGGGGTGCGAGGCAGTTTTGGGCAGGGCTTGAGTTATGACATGGCGCTGTTTTCAATCCGGGTGGATGATGAAATCCTGCCTTATGAAATAGACAACCGCACATTTTATGAAAATGCCGGGCGCACCGAACGAAATGGAATCGAACTCGGTCTCGGCTGGGATATTTCATACGCCTGGCGGATAACCAGTGCCCTTACCCTGGCGGATTACACACTCAGGGACTTCGAGGATGAGCAGGGCAACGACGCCGACGGCAATCGCCTGCCCGGATTGCCCCGTGAGCAATGGGTTACCGAAGTGGAATGGAAAGGCAGCGGCCAGCCCTTCGCTGCCCTGGAATGGCAATACGTTGGTGACCTGTACGCCGAAAACAGCAATCAGACCAAGGTTCCTGACTACTGGCTGTTCGGAATGCGGGCGGGCGACACGGTGCGTTTCGGACGCCAGAGCCTGAATTTCTACGGTAGCGTCCGGAACCTGTTGGATGAGGACTACTTCAGCAATATCCGTATCAATGCCAACAGGGGGGCCTTTTACGAACCAGCGCCAGGAAGAACTTTTTATGCGGGCCTGGAATGGGTATTCTGATGAGCGATAACAACATAAACCGTAGGGATTTTTAATTCATGCAAACCAAGTTCCTTCTCGAAGAAAGCCAGATGCCGAAATACTGGTACAACCTGCAGGCGGATCTGCCTGAGCCGTTGCCGGCCGTGCTGCACCCGGGCACCCAGCAGCCGGTGGGCCCGTCGGATCTTGAGCCCTTGTTTCCGATGGCCTTGATTGAACAGGAAGTGACCACTGAGCGGGAAATCGAGATCCCTGAGCCGGTGCGCGACGTTTACAACCTCTGGCGGCCGGCGCCTCTGTACCGGGCCCATCGCCTCGAGAAGGCCCTGGGCACACCGGCAAAAATCTTCTACAAATACGAAGGCGTCAGCCCGGCGGGCAGTCACAAACCGAACACTGCGATTCCCCAGGCCTTCTACAACCGCGAAGCCGGCATTCGCACCCTTACCACCGAAACGGGTGCTGGGCAGTGGGGCACATCGTTGTCCTTCGCCGGCTCCCTGTTCGATATCGACGTTACCGTGTTTCAGGTGCGGGTTTCCTACAACCAGAAGCCCTACCGCAGGGCGGTCATGGAAACCTATGGCGCCAAATGTGTGGCTTCTCCCTCGAAGCTGACCGAGTTTGGCCGCAAGGTTCTGGCTGAGACACCGGACCACACCGGCAGTCTGGGCATCGCCATCTCCGAAGCGGTGGAACTGGCGGTCAAGGACCCGAACACGAAATATGCCCTGGGCTCGGTTCTCAACCATGTATTGCTGCACCAGAGCATTATCGGCCTGGAAGCCATGCAACAGATGGAAATGGCGGACTGCTGGCCCGATGTGATTGTCGGTTGTACCGGCGGTGGTTCCAACTTTGCCGGTATCGCCTTCCCGTTCATGGGCCACGCCCTGCGAGGTGGTGAGAAATCCCGGATTGTGGCGGTAGAGCCTTCAGCCTGTCCCACACTGACCCGTGGCAAGTACGCCTACGATTACGGTGATACTGCCCACATGACCCCGCTGACCAAAATGCACACTCTCGGCTCTGGCTTTACACCGCCGGGCTTCCACGCCGGTGGTCTGCGGTACCACGGTATGGCACCGCTGGTGTCCCATGCCAAGGAGCTGGGGCTGTTTGATGCGGTGTCCTACACCCAGCGGGAGTGCTTCGAGGCCGGTGTCCTGTTCGCGAAGAACGAAGGGATTGTGCCGGCACCAGAGGCCAACCATGCGGTCAAGGGTGCCATTGATGAAGCCCTGCGCTGCAAGCGCGAAGGCAAGGACGAGGTGATTCTGTTCAACCTCTGCGGTCACGGCCATTTCGATATGGCGGCCTACACCTCCTACTTCGCCGGTGAGCTGAGCGACCACGAATACGACGAGCAGGAACTGGCCATGGCCCTGTCCGGGCTGCCCTCGGTCAGGTCCTCATTGAATTCGGACTCCGGCAGCAGTTCATCCCGGTGGTAATAGGCATTCGCCACCGAGGTCAGTTCCCTGCCGTGTTTGAGCGAGGCGCCGCCCAGCGTTTCCTGGTAAAGCCCCAACTGGTGAATAACACACTGGATGGCATGCAGCATGGGGCCGGCCACATCATCGGCGTAAACCTGGTCGCCGGTCATCAGGAGCAAAGACGGAACGTCTTCCAACCGTTCTGCTTTCTGAAGTTCCTCATCCACCCGAACCAGCCCGTCGGCCGAGGGATGATGGGGTCTTCGGCAGGAGCCATGGAGTATTCGATCCAGTCTGGATTTCAGGGTGAAGCCCGGACGGTCCAGGATCAGATGGTCTCCGTTAAACATCCGTGCAGCGAATGTGACTGGCTCCTGGGTTACCAGCCATAAAACGATCGAGTCCGGCGCGGCATGACGTAGAACCGGGCCGGCCAGTACCGGCCCGAATTTGTCACCAGGCTCCAGATTCAGTCCTCCTCAAATTCCCGGGGCGGGCAGTGGTGGTCTTCCACAACCGTGCCATCCTCTACGCTTTCCAGGTGCACATCAAAGCCCCACAGCCGGTGTACGTGACGCAGGACTTCGTCGGTTTCCTTGCCCAGGGGCACGCGGTCCACGGGAATGTGTCGAAGGGTCAGGGAGCGGTCGCCCCGCACATCCACATTCCACACCTGGATGTTGGGTTCCCGATAACTGAGATTGTACTGCCGCGCCAGTTTCTCGCGCAGATCCCGGTAGCCCGGCTCGTCGTGGATGGCGGTCACCCGGTAGACGTCTTCCTGATCGTCGTTCTGGATCGCGAAGAGTTTCAGATCCCGCATTACCTTGGGAGAGAGAAACTGCTGGATAAAGCTCTCGTCCTTGAAGTTCTTCATCGCGAAATGCAGGGTTTCCAGCCAGTCGCTGCCGGCGATGTCGGGGAACCATTCGCGGTCCTCGTCAGTAGGGTTCTCGCAGATCCTGCGCAGGTCCGTGAAGATCGAGAATCCGAGGGTGTAGGGATTGAGGCCCGAATACCAGGGGCTGTTGAACGGTGGCTGATACACCACGGCTGAGTGACTCTGAAGAAACTCCAGCATGAAACCGTCGGTCACCAGACCCTTGTCGTACAAGCGGTGCAGCAGGGTGTAGTGCCAGAAGCTGGCCCAGCCCTCGTTCATCACCTGGGTCTGGCGCTGAGGATAGAAGTACTGGCCGAGCTTCCGCACGATGCGGATGATTTCCCGCTGCCAGGTTTCCAGCAAGGGGGCGTTCTTCTCAATGAAATAGAGAATGTTCTCCTGGGGCTCTTCCGGATAGCGTTTGCCGCGTCTTACCGGGTCATCGTCGTCGTCCGGTTTCGGAATGGTGCGCCAGAGATCGTTGATGCGCCGTTGCTGGTACTCTTCACGCTCTTTCTGGCGACGCATTTCTTCCGACGCCGATATCGGAGCCGGCCGCTTGTACCGGTCCACCCCATAGTTCATCAGGGCATGGCAGGAATCCAGGATTTCCTCCACCGCATCGACGCCGTAGCGCTCCTCACACTCCGCCACGTAATGGCGGGCAAACACCAGGTAATCAATGATCGCACTGGCGTCGGTCCAGGTGCGGAACAGGTAGTTGCCCTTGAAGAATGAGTTGTGGCCGTAGGACGCGTGGGCAATGACCAGCGCCTGCATCGGCAGAGTGTTCTCCTCCATCAGATAGGCGATGCAGGGATTGGAGTTGATCACGATTTCGTAGGCCAGGCCCATCTGCCCGCGCTGATAGCCCTTGGACGTGCTGAGGAACTGCTTGCCGAAGGACCAGTGATGGTAACCAACCGGCATGCCCACGGAGCTGTAGGCGTCCATCATCTGCTCGGCACTGATCACCTCTACCTGGTTGGGGTAGGTATCCAGGCCGAACTCGGCGGCGCATTTGGCGATTTCGTCGTCGTATTTCTGGATCAGCTCGAACGTCCATTCAGACCCGGTCGAAATAGGTTCCCGGGCCCGGGGCTGATCACTTTCCGGCGGATTGGGGCGGTCCATGAGGTTAGTCATGCGGCTTTCCTCTCAAACAACTGGCGGAACACCGGGTAGATTTCGCCGGGGTCGGCGATCTGCTGCAAGGCAAAGCTCTGGGGGAATTGCTCCTGAATCTTCTCGTATTCGTACCAGAGCATCTGGTGGTCCTGCGGTGTGATCTCCACATAGGCGAAATACTGCACCAGAGGCAGGATACTGTCGGCCAGGATCTTGCCACACACAGGGGAATCGTCGTTCCAGTTATCACCGTCTGATGCCTGGGCCGCGTAAATGTTCCATTCGGCCGGGGAATAGCGGGATTCGATGATCTTGTGCATCAGCTTCAGGGCGCTGGAGACGATGGTGCCCCCGGTTTCCCGGGAATAGAAGAACTCTTCCTCGTCCACTTCTTTGGCGCTGGTGTGATGCCTGATGAACACCACCTCGATCTTCTTGTAGTTCTTCTTGAGAAACAGGTACAGCAGGATGAAGAAGCGCTTGGCGATGTCCTTGTGCATCTGGGTCATGGAGCCGGACACGTCCATCAGGCAGAACATCACGGCACTGGTGGCCGGTTGCGGCTTTTTCAGGTGCTGGCGGTAGCGCAGGTCAATTTCATCAATGAAAGGAATGCGGCGAACGTTTGCTTTAAGGCGCGCGATTTCCTCTTCCAGAACCTGTATCTGGTCTTCATGGCTGAACGCCGGGTCCAGATCTTCCGGCGCCGATTTCAGCGCTTCCAGTTGTTTTTCCAGATCCCGGATCTTCTTCTTGCGGGCCCCTCCCAGGCCCAGTCGTCGGGCGTGGGCACCACGCAATGAGCGCACCACATCCAGCTTGGCCGGCACGCCATCGGTGCTGAAGCCGGAGCGGACAAACTTGAAGGCTTCGGTATCCTTGAGTTTCTTGCGGGCCAGGTTGGGCAGTTCGAGATCGTCGAACAGGAAATCCAGGAATTCTTCCTGGGTAATCTGAAAGGCGAACTCGTCCATGCCCTCGCCGTCCGGGCTGGCCTGTCCCTGTCCGGACCCCTGGCCTCCGCCACCCTCGGGTTTGGGAATGGTGTCGCCGGCCACGAACTCCTGGTTGCCGGGGTGCACCACCTCCCGTTTGCCGCCCTGGCCGTGGTGGAAGATGGGTTCGTCAATGTCCCGGGACGGAATACTGACTTTCTCGCCCCGTTCGATGTCTGTGATCGAACGCTTCTGAACAGCATCCGATACCGCCCGCTTGATGTGGTGGCGGTACCGGCGCAGGAACCGTTCCCGGTTCACCGCGCTCTTGTTCTTACCGTTCAGTCGCCGGTCGACTATGTGGGTCATTCCCATGGCGTTACTCCAGCTCAGTGAATGGTCACTGACTTAGTGAGACTTGCGAACCCGCAGATACCATTCGGCCAGCAGCCGAACCTGCTTTTCCGTGTAGCCTCGATCGACCATACGCTCGACGAACTGCTTGTGCTTGTTCTGATCTTCCTGGCTCGCTTTCGGGTTGAACGAAATCACCGGCAACAGGTCCTCGGTGTTCGAGAACATCTTCTTCTCGATGACGGAACGCAGTTTTTCATAGCTGAGCCAGGACGGGTTCTTGCCGCCGTTGTTTGCCCGGGCCCGCAATACGAAGTTGACCACCTCGTTGCGGAAATCCTTCGGGTTGCTGATTCCGGCCGGTTTCTCGATCTTCTCCAGCTCTTCGTTGATTGAGGGGCGATCGAGGATTTCGCCGGTGTCCGGATCCCGATATTCCTGATCCTGAATCCAGAAATCGGCATAGGTGACATAGCGGTCGAACAGGTTCTGGCCGTACTCGCTGTAGCTTTCCAGGTACGCAGTCTGGATTTCCTTGCCGATGAACTGCACGTAGTGAGGCGCCAGGAATTCCTTGATGAACCTGAGATACTTCTCATGGATTTCCGGCTGGAACTGTTCCTGCTCAATCTGTTTTTCAAGAACGTACAACAGATGCACCGGGTTGGCGGCCACTTCGGTGGTGTCGAAGTTGAACACCTTGGACAGAATCTTGAAGGCGAACCTGGTCGAGAGGCCGTCCATGCCCTCCATCACGCCGGCGGCATCCCGGTACTCCTGGATGGATTTGGCTTTCGGGTCGGTATCCTTGATGTTCTGGCCGTCGTAGACCCGCATCTTCGAGAAAATGCTGGAGTTTTCCGGCTCCTTGATGCGCGAGAGCACAGAGAACTGGGCGAGCATGTCCAGGGTGTCCGGTGCGCAGGGAGCGCCTTCCAGGGAACTGTTGCTCAGCAGTTTCTTGTAGATCTCGATTTCTTCGGTCACCCGCACACAGTAGGGCACCTTGACGATATAGACCCGGTCAAGAAACGCCTCGTTGTGCTTGTTGTTACGGAAGGTCTGCCACTCGGATTCGTTGGAGTGGGCCAGGATCACGCCGTCGAAGGGTACCGAGCCCATGCCTTCGGTGGTGTTGTAGTTGCCTTCCTGGGTGGCCGTCAGCAACGGGTGCAGCACTTTGATCGGTGCCTTGAACATCTCCACGAATTCCATCAGGCCCTGGTTGGCCTTGCACAGGCCACCGCTGAAGCTGTAGGCATCCGGATCATCCTGGGAGAAATCCTCCAGCATGCGGATGTTGACCTTGCCGACAAGGGCGGAAATATCCTGGTTGTTGTCGTCACCGGGCTCGGTCTTGGACACACCGATCTGATCGAGTACCGAGGGGTACATTTTCACAACCCGGAACTGGCTTATGTCGCCGCCGTACTCATGCAGGCGTTTGACGGCCCAGGGTGACATGATGTTTTTCAGATAGCGGGCAGGAATACCGTATTCTTCTTCCAGTATCTGGGCATCTTCGGCCGGGTCGAACAGGCCAAGTGGAGATTCATTAACTGGCGAGCCCTTGATGGCGTAGAACGGCACCTTTTGCATCAGGGATTTGAGCTTTTCTGCCAGGGAGGATTTACCGCCGCCCACGGGGCCTAGCAGGTAAAGAATCTGTTTCTTCTCTTCCAGGCCCTGGGCGGCGTGGCGGAAGAAGGAGACGATGTTTTCTACGGCGTCTTCCATGCCATAGAACTCGGAAAACTCGGGGTATCGCTTGATGACCTTGTTGGAAAATATGCGCGACAGCCTCGGATCTTTGGAGGTATCGACGAGCTCTGGTTCGCCAATGGCAATTAACATTCTCTCAGCGGCCGTGGCATAGGCCGTTGGGTCCTTTTTGCAGATCTCCAGGTATTCCTCCAGGCTGTATTCTTCTTCCTGGGTACTCTCATACCGGTCTTTGAAGTGCTGCATTATGCTCATAGATCGCCCTCGCTCGCTGTATCTTCAGCTTTCAGTTCACGCAATTTCCCCGTTGCAGTCTGGTCCGCCCGTCCGGGCGGTTTGTCTAGTTATGGGTGGAAGGAATGGATACTTACAAGCCTGTGAACCATCAACTCCTGGTCGGCTTGCTTAATCTGAGCTTAGTTCACGGATGGAAACTTGGACAGTGTGTGAGTGGTTAAGGTTCATTAAATTATGTTAGAGCGGTGTGCGGTTTTTGTAGCTTGCCGGGTTTTCTGGGGGCAGAGTGAGGGGGCTGGAGTGCACCGGGTGGCGTTCTGAAAACGAATTGGCAACTCGCTGCGCTCAGACATCAAATTCGTTTTCAGAAAGACCCCCGATACACTCCGATCAGACTTTCGGGGAGATGGCCCCGGGAAGCTAGAGTTTGGTTAAACGGAAGACGCTTTCCGAAGCGTTTTCCAGGCCTTTTCGCTTGGTAAACGGGTGATCCTTGGCCAGGGTGTTGGTGAGGATGTGTTCGATTTTGTAATCGTCCTGGTAGAGCTCCCGCACTTCTTCGTCGCTGACGTTGAATGGCGGGCCCTTGATTTCGGTGTCGTAGTCCAGGGTGATCAGCAGGATTCTGGTGCCGTCGGGAATGATGGCGGTCAGATGGTCAACATAACCTTTGCGCATGTGTGGCGGCAGGGCGATCAAGGCAGCCCGGTCGTAGACCAGTCGGACGTGTTTCAGGTCTTCCGGAACCAGTTGGAAGAAGTCGCCGCACCAGAGTTGCAGGTTGTCGTGTTTAAAGGTGATGAAGGGCTCGCCCGGGTGGACTTTGGCTTTTTCGCCGGCTTCTTCGAAGAAGTCCTTGCAGGCCAGTTCGCTCAGTTCCACACCGATGATGGGGTGGCCGCGGTCGTGGAGCCACCACATGTCGTGGGCTTTTCCGCATAGGGGAACGAAGACGGCGTCGGTGCCTTTGCCGGCCAGTTCCGGCCAGTGGTCGTGGAGGTACTGGTTAACGGTGCCCTCGTGGAAACCGATTTCCTTTTTAGCCCAGCGTTCGTGCCAGAATTCATGTTCCATGGTTTACACCCTGTTCTTGCTTGGACATCTTGAGTTTTGGACGTTTATCTCAGTCTACCCTAATCTGTGACCATCTGGATTCAGGAGAAAAGTATGAAAGCGGTGTTCCTTGATGCCAAAACCCTTGGCGATGACGTGAACCTGTCGCCCATTGAGTCTGTCACGGGCGGGCTGGAAAAATATGAGCGGACAGCGCCGGATGAGGTGCTGGAACGCATCCGGGGTTTCGATACCGTGCTGGTCAACAAGGTGGTGCTGAGCCGGGAGCATTTCGAGGCCTGTCCGGAGCTTGAAACCATCGCCGTGGTGGCGACCGGCTTGAATAACATTGACCTGGCGGCTGCGAAAGATCGCGGCATCCAGGTGATGAATGTGACCAACTACGGGCGCGCCACGGTGGCACAGCACACCATGGCGCTGATGCTGGCGCTGGCCACCCGGCTGCTGGATTACAATCAGGATGTGCGGGCCGGACGCTGGGGCAAAAGCGAGATGTTCTGCCTGATGGACCATCCGATCATGGAACTGGAGGGGCGGACACTGGGTATTGTCGGGTACGGGGATCTGGGCCAGGGCGTGGCTGAGCGGGCGGCTGCCTTTGGTATGCGGGTTTTGCTCGGGGCCCGTCCCGGTCAGGAAGCCGGAGAGGTGGACGGGTATTCCCGGATTCCCCTGGACGAACTGCTGCCCCAGGTGGACGTGCTGTCGCTGCACTGCCTGCTCACCGATCAGACCCGTGATCTGATCAGTGCCCGCGAACTGAAAATGATGAAGCCAGATTCGTTGCTCATCAACACCAGCCGCGGTGGCCTGGTGAACGAACAGGCGCTGGCGGACGCGTTGCGCGCTGGCGAGATCGGCGGTGCCGGATTCGATGTGTTGACCGAGGAGCCGCCCCGAAACGGCAATCCGCTGCTGGCGGATGACATTCCGAATCTGATTGTTACCCCGCACTCAGCCTGGGCCAGCCGGGAGGCGCGTCAGCGAATTGTTGGTATTACCGCAGCCAATTTGGCATCGATTGGCTGAGAAGTCGTGACAGTTCTCGGGGCTCCTGTACCCATATTGTGAACGTGAGTATCGCAAACGCTCGCTAATCAGCCATACTTGGTTGAGATCGGATATCTGACTGATAATCTGAACAAAACATGGAACGACAGGACCTAAAGTGGCTTCATTCCAATTGAAAGACCGGCTCCAGGCAGCTGAAAGCTGGATTATGGCGAATCCCAATCCGCCCCAGAGCTGGCCCTGGACCTGGCTGTACAAAGTCGGGCGCACGGCGTATGCCATGGCCCGGGACGTGCTCAGCGGGCAGCTCACTCTCCATGCCATGAGCCTGGTATACACCACCCTTTTGAGCATCGTGCCTCTGCTGGCCCTGAGCTTCTCGGTGTTGAAGGCGCTGGGAGTGCATCAGCGAATGGAGCCGTTCCTGTTCCAGTTCTTTGAACCGCTGGGGCCTCAGGGGATAGAGCTCGCCGAGCAGATTCTCGGATTCGTCGACAACATGAAAGTCGGAGTGCTTGGTTCTGTGGGGCTGGCGTTGCTGGTCTACACGGTGGTTTCCCTGCTTCAGAAAATAGAACGCTCCTTCAACATGATCTGGCGCGTCCCGGATATGCGCTCCATGGCGCAGCGCTTCAGTAACTACCTGAGCGTGATCATGGTGGGGCCGTTGCTGATGGTTTCGGCCATTGGCGTCAGCGCCACCATTTTTTCCTCAACCATTGTCCAGAAGCTCATAGAAATTGAGCCGTTTGGTTCGGTAATTCTTGTTGCCAGCCGTTTCACCCCATTTTTCCTGGTGGTTGGCGCATTCACTTTCGTTTACGTGTTCATGCCCAATACCCGGGTCAAGTTGCGTTATGCGGCCATCGGTGGTCTGGTGGCTGGTGTTTCCTGGCAGGCAGGCGGAATGCTGTTTGCCTCCTTTGTGGCGGGCTCTGCCAAGTACGCAGCAATCTATTCCAGTTTCGCCATCGGCATCATCCTGCTGATCTGGATCTATCTGAACTGGATGATCCTGCTTCTGGGTGCCAGCCTGGCGTTCTATCTGCAGAATCCGGGATCGGTGGCCAAGCGCCGGCAAGTGCAATTGGCGCCGGAACTGCAGGAGAATGTAGCGCTTGCGACCATGTGGCTGGTGGCCAAACCCTTCAGCGAGGGTAAGCCGGCACCTCAACAGGAAGTGTTGGAACACCAGTTGAGGGTGCCAGGCGAAGTCACCCGCGCGCTCAGTGACAAGTTGATCCGGGCGGGGCTGCTTAGCCTGGCCGGCAGCCAGGGCGATCGACTTGTGCCGGGGCGTGCGCTGGATCTGATCACCGTTGGCGAGGTTTTGAAAGTGGTGCGCAACGATGAGGACCGGATTGTTGACCGGTTGCCGAAGGTCATCCCTGCTGAATTGATAGGCCCGCGCAAGGTGGAGGAAACGCGAACCTTTGCTGAGTTGTTGCGGGCCGGTGATGACCTGGAGAAGCCCAGGCGTCGCGCCCAGGCGGAACCTGTGTCAGCTTCTGACAGCTGAGCGGCCGCCCTCCCGGAGCATCTTCTGCAGCGCCTGTCGCACGCTGCTGATTTGCTCCGGGGTCAGGCGCACCACTTTGGGCAGATCCTCTTCCGCAAGATTCCGCTGGTGGGCGTGCCTGAGTACTTCCCGGGTACCAATGACCATGCCATCGGTCAGAGGCGTGTGCTTCTGTCTGGGGGCTGGTCGTTCTGCCGCCAGGAGATAGGCGTGGTACTTGGGAGGAAGGTTCCATTCATTCGCAAGTAGCTGGCAGGTGGCCCACTGGTACCTCGCCAGGGCATGGCGTATAAGCGCCGGCTCCGGTTCACCAGTTGCTGTGCGTGACCGGCAGATACGCTGCAATTCCCGACGGATAGTGATGTAAGCTAATGAGGGCAGCAAACCCACCATAAAGTGCGCACTGGTGTCCTCGCCCTGTGTTCTGGCGATCAGTTCCGCTGCCCGGGCACAGGTCAGACCCCAGCGCCAGGCGCGCTGGCCAAATAGTGCTTCACGGCTGTTCCTCGCCGCCATCATGGGGCGCATGACGGCGGCGGAAATAACGTTCCGGATGCCATCCACCCCAAGCACAAACACCGCCTGGTCCACCGATTCAATGGCATGGTCACTGGTTCGGAAGTAGGGGCTGTTGGCAATCTGGAGTAGCTGATCGGTCAGCGACGGATCACCAAGAATGATTTCTGTGAGCCGATGGCGGTCGGTTGATTCATCGGACAGGGCCCGCATGAGCATCGGCAGGCTCATGGGTTGGCGGGGAAGCTCTTCCATCCGGTTGTTGGTAAGGCGCTTGTGTAGCTCTTCCAGCACCTCATCCCATACTGAAAGATCGGCCCGCAACGTTGCGGGTTCTGCGTCCAGCAGCCAGGAGAACAAGTGGTCTTCCAGATGCTGGGCGAGTTCCGGGCCTGTGTCCGGAGTGTCGTTGGCCGGGTTCTCCGGAGCCGGATTGAACAGCCGCGCTTCCGGAGCCGGCGGTGCAGGCTGCTTTGTTGCGAATAATCCTGAAATCCAGGAGAGAAAACCTGGCATCCGTTGCCTCCGGGTCGAACCTGTTCGAAGTAATGAACCTCCGTTTCCGAGAGTATAGATGTACGACGCATCCTTGCACAGGTTTTAAGCCCGTGAATTATTGCAGGAATTTACAGGAACGACTCCCCGAACACGAACACCAGTTGGCAGACACCGGCGCCAAAGCCGAGGAATGCGCCCACCAGGATCAGTTTGATTTCATCCTCCTGGAAACAGGGCCGGAGCAAGTCCTGAAACTCTTCGGAAGACAGGGCAATCATCCGCTCGACCATGATGGATTCCACGGCCCGGGCCCGATCTTTCTCGAACACCGGGTTGTTGAATGATGTCTGCGATATCTCGATGGCTTTTTCGCCAACCTTGTTCTTGAGGGTGGCAAAGCCGGTGGGTCCAAAGGCCATCTGGGTCAGCGCCTTGCCCATGCCAGCGGTTTCATCCACCAGCGGTTTGATGTGCTTCTTGACCATGTTGCGGGCGCGGTCGCCTTTGGGGCCGTCGAGAATGGCGTTGATAATGTTGCCAACGGTGAGAATCTCGTGGGTAACAATGTGGCAGAAGGACTCCGCCACGGCCGGCTGGCGTTTCAGGAACAGGCCCTGAATCCGGAAGGGGCCGACTTTTTTCGCGTGCAGCGGCCGGAAAATCACGTTCAGGGCAATCCAGTTGGTGGCCCAGCCCACCAGAAGGCCGAAGAAGGGAAGCACCCACCAGCTCGGGTAGACATACCAGACCGCCATCTGGATCAGGCCGAACAGGAAGCCGAAGTAGAGCCCCGAGTTGATGATGAACCGGAATTCCACCTCGCCGCATTCAATAAAGATCCGGTTCAGCAGCTCCTTGTCGGCGGCCAGGCGCTCGATGACCATGCCCTTGATATCCAGCAGGTCCTCGATGTTGTCGGACACGTCTTCCACCAGATTGTCCACCAGCTGAGGCGTGGATTTGCGGACGCGATCGTAGACCATCTTCCGGGCCGAGGCCGGCAGGTTTTCCCAGAAGGTGGGGTATTCCTTCAGCATCATCTCGTCCACATATTCTTCGATGCGGGGTTCGACGGAGTGAACGATATGGGTGGCGAGGACTTTCGGATCGATCTGCTGGAAGATCTCCCGAACGGTGCCGATCTTTGAAATGGTGGCATCGACACTGATGGCCGCCATTTTTCGCGCCTTGGAGGGAATAATGCCTTGCCAGCCAAGCAGCGGTGGTTTGCCGATGAATTCCAGGGGGTAGAAGGTCATCTTGATGGCAAGCCAGTTGGTGGTCCAGCCAATCAGGGCGGCAATGACCGGGATACTGAGGTATTGCCAGAATTCTTGGGTGTTTAGCAGGCTTGTCATCCTGGTACTCGCAGTCTCTTTAGTATTTTTGCTCTGACTCTGAGCGGGCGCGGGCAGGCGCTTCTGAAACACGCTGTGAATACGTCCCTGTATGCTCGGCTCCGCCATCCATGGCTCCGCACGGTTTCAGAAGTGCCCACGCGCTGTCAATGACCTGGGAGCCAGCTTGCGACGGCGGCACGGTCGGGAGTTGATCAACCGCTGATATTGCCTCATAACCATTTCCGGGCAGGAAGTATGTGTTCAGTCTGGATTCAGCTTGATCACATAGACTGGACACTAACGGTTAGCAAGAGCCGAAAGCTACATGCTCTCACCTCGTCCTGTTCTGGTCCATGGGTCGAGCAGATTCCCGTATCGCGGTGAGAGATTGAAGTGCGGATTTTGGCAATGTCTTCCTCGGGGTGGCCCTCGGTTTCATACTGAGCAAAACAGTTGGGGTGTTCATCTTCGTTTGGCTGGCAATCCGGCTGCGCCTCGCAGAACCAGTTTAACCAAACCATATCCTGACACTGAGAGCTAGAACGACTATGAATACCAAGCTAACGAGAGACAAGGAGCCCGATCCGTCGGTCAGGCCCGACAAACAGGCCACCATCCAGAGCAACCCGGCGGCGGAACTGTTCGCCTACCAGACCGACCTGTGGCGGCGCTGGGTGCGCTACCTGGACACCCTGCGCGAGCGAGCCAATAACATGCTCGAGCATGAGCAGGCCGGCAAGCCACCGCTACTCGACTTCGACTATGAAATGATCCTGGACGGCCGCCGGCTGGAGCACCCCGCCAACTATGCCCTGCTACGTATCACCCGGGTCGGCGAGGACTGTCTGGAAGACTGCCTTGACGAGACCAAACCGCCGGTGATGATCGTCGATCCGCGCGCCGGTCATGGCCCCGGTATCGGCGGTTTCAAGCAAGATTCCGAAGTGGGCATGGCACTCCACGAGGGGCACCCGGTCTATTTCGCGATCTTCTTCCCCGAGCCCATGCCCGGGCAGACGCTGGAGGACGTGTTAAACGTACTGCGGCGCTTCGTCGAGACGCTGGCCGAGCGCCATCCCGGCATGCCGCCGGTGCTCTACGGCAACTGCCAGGCGGGATGGGCCATCGCACTGCTCTCGGCTGATTGTGAGGGCCTGGTGGGGCCGGCGGTGCTTAACGGCTCACCGCTGTCCTACTGGTCCGGCGAATCCGGCGTTAATCCCATGCGCCTCGCCGGCGGGCTGTTGGGCGGCGCCTGGATGACGCACCTGCTGGCGGATCTGGGGGGCGGGCGCTTTGATGGCGCCCATCTGGCGGCCAACTTCGAATCCCTTAAGCCGGCAAATACTTTGTGGCAGAAGGACTACCAGTTGTTTGCCGACATCGACGGCCAGCGCGAGCGATTTCTGGACTTTGAGCGCTGGTGGACCGGCTTCTATAGCCTGAGCAAGGAAGAGATTGTCGCCATCGTCGAGAATCTCTTCATCGGTAACAAGCTGGAACGTGGCGAGTTTGAAGTCCATCCCGGTTGCACCGTTGACCTCAAGCGCATCCGCAACCCGCTGGTGATCTTTGCCTCCAGTGGCGACAACATCACCCCACCGCACCAGGCGCTCAACTGGATCCCAGCGGTGTACCCGGACACCAAGGCACTCAAGGCCGCTGGCCAGCGCATCGTCTACCTGATCAACCCACACGTTGGCCATCTGGGAATCTTCGTTTCCGCCAAGGTCGCACGGCTGGAGCACCGGGCGATCCTCGAGAGCATCGGCGATCTCAATGACCTTGCCCCCGGGCTCTACGAGATGAAGATAGACAACCCCACCGGCGACCCGGACTGTCACAAGCCCCAGTTCCAGGTGCGTTTCGAGGAACGTCAGGTGGAAGATCTGGAGTACCCGGACCAGGCACCGGAGTTCGAGCGCGTAAAAGCCCTCTCCAGGCGCAATGTGGCCCTCTACGAGACCTTTGCCGGGCCCTGGGTACGGCGGGTCACCACCCCCTGGTCGGCCGAGATGCTGCGCCAACTGCATCCGGCAAGAACCAGCCGCCTGATGTTCTCGGAGCGCTTCGCGCCCTGGATGGGCGGGGTCAAGTGGCTGGCCGAGAGGATGGAGACCAGGCCAACGCCGGTCAATAGCAGTAACCCCTATCGGCAATGGGAGACGTCAATGAGCGACTCCATCGCCTCGGCACTGACGCTTGCGGGCACGGCCCGCGACAGTGTCTTCGAGATGGCGTTTAAAAGGCTCTATGGCGGGTTATGGCCCGGCAAGGACAAAACAGATACGCGAGGTGATCAATCATGAAAGAATCCAACGTCGTTCTCTGCGCCCCGGTACGCACAGCCATCGGTACCTACGGTGGCACACTCAAGGCCATACCGGCACCCGACCTCGGTGCTACTGCCATCGCCGAGAGCCTGCGCCGCTCGGGCCTGACCCCCGACGATGTGCAGAGTGTGGTGCTGGGTCAGGTGGTTCAGGCCGGCGCCAGGATGAATCCGGCGCGCCAGGCTGCGATCCACGCCGGATTGCCGGTGTCGGTGCCGGCCATGACGGTCAACCGGGTCTGCGGCTCCGGCGCCCAGGCGGTGATTAACGCCGCGCAGGAGGTGATGCTCGGGCATCGTGACTGTGCTATCGCCGGCGGAATGGAGAACATGGATCTTGCGCCCTATCTGGATCTGCACGGGCGCTGGGGCCACCGCATGGGCAATGCCGAGATTTACGACAGCATGCTGCGCGACGGGCTCAATGATGCCTTCTCTGATCAGCACTCCGGGTGGCACACCGAAGACCTGGTCAGCCGCTTTGACATCAGCCGCGAGGACCAGGACCGTTGGGCGGCGCGCAGCCAGCAACGCTTCAGCGAGGCTCAGGCGGCAGGACGCTTCGACGCCGAGATCGTGCCGGTCGAAGTCACATCCCACAAGGGCACGGCGGCCTTCGGGCGCGATGAGCACAATCGCCCCGACGCCACCGCCGAGGGCCTCGGCAAACTCAGGCCGGCCTTCCGCAAGGACGGCACCATTACCGCCGGTAACGCCCCTGGGCTGAACACGGGTGCGGCAGCAATGATCGTCGCTGATCGCGCCTGGGCGGAACGCCGTGGCCTTGAGCCCATGGCGCGGCTGGTGAGTTACGGCATCGGCGCGGTGGAGCCCGGCTATTTCGGCCTGGGCCCGGTACCGGCGGTGCAACAGGCACTGGCACGTGCCGGCTGGAGCATGGGTGATATCGAGCGCATCGAGATCAACGAAGCCTTTGCCGCCATCGTCCTTGCCCTGACCCGGGAGCTCGGTCTGGCCGAGGATATCGTTAACGTGGAAGGCGGCGCGATTGCGCACGGCCATCCAATCGGAGCCACCGGCGCTGTGCTGACCACCCGGCTGTTACACGCCATGGCCCGGGATGGCGTGCGCCGTGGCGTGGTTACCCTGTGCATCGGTGGCGGCCAGGGGGTAGCGCTGGCGTTGGAACGCCTGGCGTAATCACGAATCAACCCGCACGCGCAGCTCGATAAGCTCACCGATGCGGTGGTCTGTTAATGGAAAGGCGCAGCAAAATCTGCATTATTGTGAACTGTAAAAGAGAGAGGGCAACAATGAAACGCGGACGAGAAGAGCAAAAATCTTTCGAGGATCCGGTCTGTGGCATGCAGGTCAGCTACAAGACAGCCCCTGCGGAGTCCGAATACCAAGGTAAACACTATTACTTCTGTGCGACGGCTTGCCGCGAACAGTTCGACGCGGACCCCGAACGGTATGTTCGGGCGCACCGGCAGCATGGGTCAAGGCGTGGGTGAACCTGGCAGCATTCGTGACCGTGATCGGCAACGCCCTGGCTGTTGAGTGATGCCCGGCTTTGCTGCAGGCTGACAGGGATTCTGTCGCCGACCCCTCTATGTCGATGACGTGGGCGCCAGATCGAGACGGCGGCACGGTCGGGATGATCAGCTGCCGATGTCACCCCATAGCCATTGGCAAAGCGCCATGGCCGCAACCGGTGCGGTTTCGGTTCTCAGTACCCGAGGGCCGAGGGCCACCGGCAGGAAGCCTTCTTTTTCCGCCTGGGCGATTTCCTCGGGGGAAAGTCCGCCCTCGGGGCCAATCATCAGGGCGACGCGTTCGGGGGGGATAATGGATTTGAGGGCATGTTCGGTGCGGTGGTGCAATACCAGGCGCACCTCGCAATCCCGACTGTGCTCCAGCCACTGGGAAACGGTCATCACCGGCAGGATCTCGGGCACCCGGGCGCGACCGCATTGCTCGGCGGCGCTGATGGCGACGGATTGCCAGTGGCGCAGGCGCTTGTCTTCCCGGTCGCCCTTAAGTTTTACATCGCACCGTTCTGTGCTCAGCGGCACGATGCGGGTAACGCCCATTTCCACCGCTTTCTGCACTGCGTAGTCCATGCGGTCACCCTTGGAGAGGGTCTGGCCGAGGACGATTTCCAGGGGGGATTCGGTAGCGTTGGCCTGCGGAGTACCCACCTGGACTTCCACGTTCTTCTTGCTGGCGCTGGTTATGGTGGCGGGGTAGTCGTTGCCATCGCCGTTGAAAAGCAGCAGTTCCTGCCCCGGCTGCATGCGCAATACCCGGCCAACATGTTGCGCGGCGTTGTCATCAAGTTCTGCGGTGCCGCCCTCGCTGAGGGCGGAATCAGTGTAGATGCGGGGTATGCGCATGGGCTGGTCTCTCAGGTTCCTGGCGGTTGTCAGTCGCGAACCGCGATCTCTATGCCTTCCGTTGCAACCTGGGCCAGGTGGCGGATCTGTTCTTCGGTGATCACGTAAGGCGGCATGAAGTAAACCACATTACCCAGGGGGCGAAGCAAGGCCTGGCGGGTTAATGCATGCTGGTAAACGCGAATGCCACGGCGTTCCTGCCAGGGGAAGGGCGTTTTCGAGGCTTTATCTTTTACCATTTCCACGGCCAGGGTCATACCGTGCTGGCGGATGTCCCCGACATTGGGATGGTCTGCCAGGTGGGCGACGGATTCGGCCATGCATGTGGAGAGCCCGCGGTTGCTCTCAAGCACATTGTCATCCCGGAAGATATCCAGGGTCGCCAGTGCCACGGCGCAGCCGATGGGGTTGCCGGTGTAGCTGTGGCTGTGCAGGAACGCCTTGAGGGTTTCGTAGTCGTCGTAGAAGGCGTTGTAGACATCATCGGTGGTCAGTACCACCGACAGTGGCAGGTAGCCGGCGGTAAGGCCCTTGGACAGGCATATGAAATCCGGAGTGATGCCCGACTGCTCACAGGCAAACAGGGTGCCGGTGCGGCCAAAACCAACGGCAATCTCATCGGCAATCAGATGCACGCCATAGCGGTCGCAGGCTTCCCGCAGTTTGGTGTGGTAGATGGGATGGTGCATGCGCATGCCGCCGGCGCACTGGATCAGCGGTTCCACCACCACGGCGCAGATTTCGTCGTGCTTCTCGGCCAGCAGCTTTTCCATGGCCTCAAATTGGCGCAATGCATAGGCCTCGTCGGTCTCACCCGGCTCCTTGTTGAAGGCGTCCGGGGAGGGCGCTGTCAGCACTTCCATCAGCAATGGCTGGTAGGTGTCCTTGTAGAGCGAGACATCACCGAGGGCAAGAGCCCCAAGGGTTTCACCGTGGTAGCTGTTGCTCAGGTTCACGAAGTTTTTCTTGGCCGGTTTGCCGTGATTCTTCCAGTAGTGGAAGCTCATCTTCAGGGCAGCTTCGATCGCCGACGAGCCGTTGTCGGCGTAAAAAACCTTGTTCAGGCCCGGCGGGGTAACTTCGATGAGGCGCTCGGACAGATTCACCACTGGCTCGTGGGTAAACCCGGCGAGGATAACGTGTTCCAACTCGCCAATCTGCTTCTGGATAGCCGCGTTGATTCTTGGATTGGCGTGGCCGAACAGATTGACCCACCAGGAGCTGACGGCATCGATGAAGCGATTGCCTTCAAAGTCTTCCAGCCAGACACCCTCGCCCCGCTTGATGGGCACCAGGGGCACAGCACCTTCGTGGTCTTTCATCTGGGTGCAGGGGTGCCACACGGACTTGAGGCCACGGGTGACGAGGTCAGCATTGCGCATGGTAATTCTCCGTCGAACGGTCTGATTCTGGGTTGTCGCTGTTAACCTGTGCGGATATTACAGTTAACAGCGGATATCGGCCACCCGGATTTCAGGCCGATCTGGCCCGGTATTGCCTGACGTTTTCCACCTCCTTGACTGCATCACACTCTAAGACCGAACCATTTGGCCGGACGAGTGCTTCAGTATAAACTGCCGGTTTACAGCCAACGGGCCAGGATGGCCCGCCAAAACGCAAAGGACGCGACATGAGTAAAGCGATTGTTCTGCTCGGAGACCTTGGCTCCGATCACGAAGGTTTCCCGCCCACGCCGGTGATTGCCGGTTCCCCCGATGTGTTGATCGATGGCAAGCCCGTTGCCCGAGTAGGCGACCCGCTGGCACCCCATTCCAAACCCAAACATCCGCCCCATCCGCGCGCCATCACTGGTGGTTCTGCAACGGTCATGATCAATGGCAAACCGGCAGCGGTGACAGGCGGTGCGATTTCATGTGGTGGTGTGACGATTGGGTCGGGGTCGGTGGTTATTGGTGATACTCACACGCCGGCGTCATTTTCGGGAGTATCCAGCGCCCCTGCGAAGTTAGGCAGGATCTTTGATGCTGCAGAATCCAAGAGTGGAGTTGAGGGTCTTTTGGATGCAGAAATGAAGACTGGGCCATCTCAATTGCGAGACGGTAGTCGTGCCGATGACGCCGATTTGAAGCATAGTCAAGATAAGATTCTTACTCGTCCTAACAAGCGAGAGAAAGCTGGAAATTCGCTGAGAATAGGCATCTTCTTCGATGGAACTGCCAACCACAAAGACAACGACAAACACCTGCCAGATAGGGATATTACCAATGTCGCGAAGTTGTTTGATCTCTACGAGTCTGGAGCAAATTCAGAGCGGATTTACATCCCCGGGCCAGGAACGATTGCCGGGCATATCGCGCCAGACGGCTTTGACGCTCGCGAAGACATAATTGGTTTGGCCTTGGGGGTAGGTCCCGAAGGGGGCCACAAACGGATTCAGACAGCGATCACTGCACTCAACGACATTCTGGACGAAAGTAAGCCTGATGTAGTTGTGTTGGATGTATTCGGGTTTAGCAGGGGAGCCGCGCTGGCCCGGCATTTCGTGAATCTCGTTAATGAGTGGCCCGCCTCAATAATTTTGCCAGAGATAAATGAGCCGAGCCTGTCAACGTCGGTAGTTAGCTTTCGTAAGTTAAATGCGTTTCCTCGCGATATCACTGCAAGAGTCGGGTTTATAGGATTATTCGATACTGTAGGAAGCTTCTATCTTCCCGGAAATCAAAATAACCTGGATTTTAATGTCAATCTCAGGCCGGACAGTGCCGACAGGATTGTTCATCTGACCGCTCATCATGAGATCCGTAGAAACTTCCCCCTTTCGAGTATCCGGGAACCTGCTGGACTTCCATCCAATTTCTCAGAGATAGCATTGCCGGGTGTCCACTCGGATGTTGGTGGGGGTTATGAAAATCCGGTTGGAGGTATCCAGAATCACGAAATCTTCACTGTCAGAGTCTTTTCTGGTCACGGTATGAATTATCGGACAATCCAGAGTGCCCAGAAAAAAATTGAAGCGCTTAACCGAAATGATCACCGCAACATCCAGGCTCGCGTTGAGGGCACCGATGTAATCGCGGAGGAGAGGCGAGCAACTCGAAAGGAATTGGCGATTCATGCTCTTCACCTTATGTATGAGATGGCGGTATCAGAGGGCCTGCCCATGTCGCCTATGGATTTGTCAAACGCCAACCACAGAATCCCCGATGACCTTAAGAAAGCTATTGACGCTTGGCAGGAAGCTGGAGCCAACCTCTTTGCTGCTAGGAAGTATTTGGGGAAATACATGCATACCTCACATCGAGAGGATGTATTGCCTCACCTTGCTGAGAACTCTGGTAAGAGAAGGATCTTCTATAACAGGCCCTCGTTAGCCGTCCAACAACAAGAGGTCACTGCACGACCATGACAAAGCACGTTGCAAATTGTCTCGCCATCAGCCGCCAGATGGTGTTGTTGGTGTTGATCACTGGCCTTGTTGCCTGCTCTTCGGAGAGAAAAACCTATGAATACACCGTCATCGTCTCCGGGGGGCCATCCGGGTGGCCGGTCTGGGTTGAAGAGGTAACACTGAACGGCGACCGCAGAATACCCGGTGGAGCAATCAGTTACGGGTATGATCAAACGCCTCCAACTGGCGGCCGAATTGTTATAGACCCGGCACCAGTTCCGGAACTGGTCGAAGCCCGCTGGTTTTCGCACAGGGAGCAGAAATTTTACGAGGTCTCGCTACCCATGCCCGAGGAATTCAGTGAGACCGTTGCCGAGTGGTTCGAAGATTATCCGACGCCGAAGTATGGGCATTACTTTATCGTTGGCTTCTCAGGCAAAGGCCAGGCTCTGGCGTGGTGGCGAGCATCGTGTCGGGATTGCGCGGGTGACGAAGATTCAGGTTTTGCCGCCCCGGTAATCGACGAATCACGTGCTGAAGCTGCAAATGGTGACCCCTCCGGCTATCAAGCGCAGGTGCAGCATTACATTGACAAAGGGGTCATCCCTGCGCCCGCCAGGTAGGACGTTGAGCTGTCGTTACGCAAAAGAGAAATGCGTAGTGAAGGTGACTCCATGATGGGCACCAATATCACTTAGGTCATTGCTGATGATCGAGGCACTCACAGTTATTTCAGCGTTCTTGGGGATTGCCTCCATGATAGGCGGCTTACTGGGAATACTGTTTACAGTGACAGTAGCGTTTTCGAGGATACGCGTGGTAGAGGCCAAGATTGCCGCGCCCGGCGCCTACCTGGATATGACAAAAACTCTGTGGGGCGATGGCCCCTGGGGAAGGTGGATTCGTGCCATGAACGTCTGGTCCTTTTTCACCTACAGGAATCTCCCTGTGATCGGTAGCAAAGTTGCGTTGCGAATGGGTACAGAGGATAAGGCGACTCCCAGGAATTTAAAGCTGTGGGCGCTTATCCCTGTCAGCTTTACTTTTGTCTGCGCAATGATCTTTGCATTGTCGGCAATTTTTTTGGTGATTGTTGAGTGAAAAGTCGCCCGCTGTGAACAGCCCCTTTTTTCTCTTACAAAACCGAGCTATGGGGCGAGCAACCGTGAGTGATGAATGGCGAATCTTTGCAGCACATGTGGTGGCTGGAGGCATTCTGCTGAACCTGTTGTTCATCTTTGTGATCGTGACCACGGGGTTTCGTTATGCCAAAAAAATAGAACAACGAGTCGCGACGCATTCTGGCAGTCTTTCCAGTATCAGCCAGATCTGGTCAGAGGCGCTTGTCGGTCGTCTCGTCAGGTGCAGCCATGTCTTTGCGTTCCTTGTTTTCCGTAATTGTTCGTCTCGTTTCTGGCACAGGCGAGCATCGACGTTGGGCGACCCAGATGTTCCGCTGCCAAAGCTCTGGCAAGCGTGGTGTCTCGTTCCTGTTCTGTCAATGTATGGAACGCTCGCCGTTGTTCTGGTGGCAGGTGTATTAATGCAGTCTGAATGAAGCGCTCCCGCCGATGGCAAACTGCTGGGCTTGCCGGCATCTGCCGCAGCGCAAGTGTCTGAGATTTTGAAGTTCTTGAGAACGTGCCAATAAATTAAAAACCAAAAAAGCAAGGAAGCTTAAATATGATCACAAAGACAATTCTCAACTTTACCGGCCTCTACGCCGCTCTCCAGCTCTGCATTATTACGATCGGTGAGGTATTCAACATCGATATGAATTCCGGCGTGCAAATCGGGGCGATGATCGGTGCCGCCTATGGCGCAATGGCCGCATCGGTTTCGGCGTTTGGTAGGGCGCCGACGCTCCGGGAGAACTGGATGATGTCCGTCTCTGTGAACATCAGTGCGCTGGTTGTCTCTTTCATTTCCCTCATCGCTCTGCTATTCGTTTCAGCCGACGCCCCTGCGATTGATGAAGTCATGATGGTTATCTCAGAGCTTCCACCGGGGATTCTGATGATCGGCTTTGCGGTTGCCGTTCTATTGCAGACCCTCGTGTGCTTGCTGATCTTTGGCAAGGTGGCGCGCCGGTATCTCACGAAGCTGAATCCGGCTTAGTGAGTCAGATGGATTTGGCCACTTTGGCGCCACAATTTCGTTTCGAATATTTCACTACTTTCGGTTATTTCGTTTGTGGTAAGGTTTAATTCAACAAACCTAATTCGGAATTTTTGCGGAGACGAATGCCATGACGGCCCAGAAGGTAGTCCATTTGCCGACTCAGGCAGAGATAGAACAGGCAAAAATATCCAGCCGGACGTTATCGAAGTACGCGGATGCCGACCGGGTTCAGATGTCCTTGCGAGGGAGCAATGGTGAAACCGACGAGTTGGTGCTGCCGGGCCATGTGATCCAGATTCTTCTGGGTGTGCTCTCGGAAATGTCCCGGGGGAACGCCATCAGCCTGATACCCCATCATCAGGAATTGAGCACGCAGGAGGCTGCCAATTTGCTCAACGTTAGCCGTCCCTATCTCATCGGCCTGCTGGAAAAGGGAGACATCCCCTTCCGTAAGGTCGGTGCTCACAGGCGGGTCTTGCTGACGGATGTGCTCACCTACAAAGAAAATGTCGACCAACAAAGGCGTGAAACGCTGGCAGAGTTGACCGCGCTCTCCCAGGATGAGGGCATGGGATACTGAGCGCCAATGAGCAAATTTACCGTGATTTACGATGCTTGTGTTCTCTATCCCGCGCCTTTGCGGGACACGTTAATGCGGCTGGCGCTCACGGATCTTTTCAAGGCACATTGGACGGACGATATTCACCGGGAGTGGATCAGAGCGGTGCTTCGGCAGGGAAAGCATACCGAGCAGCGGCTCGAACGCACCCGTGATTTAATGGATCGTCATGTGCGCGATGCCAAAGTTACCGGATATGAGTCGTTGGTCGAATCATTGGAATTACCCGACCCGGACGATCGCCACGTCCTTGCTGCAGCGATTCGTACCAATGCGGACGCAATTGTTACTTTCAACCAGAGAGACTTCCCCGAATCGGCTTTGTCTCCCTATGGCATCGAGACCCTGCACCCCGACGATTTCATTTTCTATCAGATCGATATGGCACCATCGGTTTGCTGTTACGAAATCCGACAGCAGCGCCTGGATCTTAAAAATCCGGCGATCACTGTAGATGAGTTTCTAGCTGTGCTTCAAAAGCAGCAGTTGCCCCAAACCGTTTCTAAACTCAGGGAGTTTGAGGCGTTACTGTAGTACAGAGCCACTCTGTCTATTTAACCTGTCTAACAACACCAGCATCTCCCGCTGCGGCCAGATCCTGCCTTTAACGCCCTTAACCGTGCAGGGTCTGTTCGAAGCTTTTGGTGGTTTTCTTGCTGGGGGCTTTGGCCATGGGGGTTACTGCATCCTTGTCCGGCCATGGGGTTTACCATGGCCGGTGGGTTAAACGATTTTGGGAAGCATTGTTGCGATTTGATGGCGGGCATTCAAGAAAAAAGCCCCCGCAAGCGGGGGCTTTCGACGCTGGCTTGGCTCAGTGTGCAAGAACCCGTGAAAGAAACGCCTGGGTGCGCTCGTTCTGGGGGTTGTCGAACACATCGTCCGGTTTTCCCTGTTCCACAATCGCACCTTCGTGGATGTAGATCACGCGGTCGGCCACTTCCCGGGCGAAGCCCATCTCGTGGGTGACGACCATCATGGTCATGCCTTCCTTGGCAAGTTCCCGCATAACATCCAGCACTTCACCGATCATTTCCGGATCAAGGGCTGACGTAGGCTCGTCGAACAGCATCAGGCGCGGTTCCATGGCCAGGGCCCGGGCGATCGCGACCCTCTGTTGCTGGCCGCCGGACAGTTGGCTGGGGTACTTGTCGGCCTGGTTGCCGATGCCTACCCGGTTCAGCAAACGCTCTGCGGTGGCGTTGGCGACGGTTTCCGGGGCATCCTTGACCTTCTTGGGTGCCAGCATGATGTTCCTCTTCACCGTGAGGTGAGGGAAGAGGTTGAACTGCTGGAATACCATGCCGACTTCCTTGCGGATTTCAGCCAGAGCTTTCGGGTTGCCGCTCTTGGGCGCGAGCTGTTGGCCGTCGACCTCCAGTGTTCCGGATTCATATTCTTCAAGGCCGTTCACACAGCGAATCAGGGTGGATTTGCCGGAGCCACTGGCGCCGATAATAACCACCACTTCGCCCTGTTCAACGGTAAGATCAATATCTTTAAGGACATGCAGTTTCCCGAAGTACTTGTTCATGCCCTTCATTTTGACAATCTGAGTCATGGGTAACGTTCCTTCAGACAGAAGCCAGTCCGCGCCGCTCGACGAAGCGGAGGATGATGGACAGGGACAGGGTGATGGCCAGGTAGAGGATCGCCACCACAAAGTACACTTCAAATGCGGTAAAGGTGTTGGCGATGTATATCTGACCCTGGCGGACCAGTTCACCCACGCCGATCACCGAGAATAGAGAGGTGTCCTTAATGCTGACAATGGCCTGGTTGCCCAGTGGCGGAATCATGCGGCGGAACGCCTGCGGCCAGACAACCGACCAGAAGGTCTGGGTGCGGGAAAGGCCAAGGGAAAGCCCGGCTTCGGTCTGGCCCTTGTCGATGGACTGCACGCCACCTCGGACCACCTCGGATATATAGGCGCCGGAGTTCAGGGCGATGGCCGCGATGCCGGCCGTCAAAGGATCGATGGGACCACCGATCAGGTCGGGCAGGCCGTAGAAGATAAACAGGACCTGAACCAGAATCGGAGTGCCACGAAAGATTTCGATGTAGGCGGTTGCCGGCCACCGCAGGAACCACTTCTTGTTGATGCTCAGCAGGCCAAAGAATATGCCCAGGGCAAAACCGATCAGAAGACCGCCGAAGGAAATCAACAGGGTGTAGGGGATCCCTTTTATCAGAAAAGGGATAGAGTCGATGGCTGCCTGCCAGTCGAACTGAAACTGGAATTCCACAGTGAGAGTCTCCGCAGAGTTTTGGAGTCACGAATTGCCGGGGCAATAACGCCCCGGCACAGGGAATCAGACCACTGGGGTCCGGGAGCCCTTACATGCCCTCGGGCATGGGGCCAAACCACTTCTCGTAGATGGTTTTGTAAGTGCCATCTTCCTTCATTGCGGCGAGGGCGTCGTTAACGTCATCAACCCACTCACTGCCATTTTTCAGGGCAATACCGTATTGCTGGCCTTCATACAGCGGGCCAACGGTTTTTACCTTGCCTTCACCCTTGGTGCGGGCGAAGTAGCCCACGTTCGGGGCGTCGTAGAAGACGGCATCAATGGCGCGGGACATCAGGGCCATGTACATGTCTGAACTGCCCGGGTAAGGGGTTACGCCATCATTGGCTTCCAGATTTTTGACCAGGTAGTCGTAACTGGTGCTGCCGATCTTGGTACCGATTTTCTTGCCGTCGAGGTCGTCGAATTCGCTGACTTCACTGTTACCTTCGCGAACGAGAATGCGCAGGCCGGAATCGTAGTACGGGTCTGAGAAATCGACGATCTCTTCACGCTCTTCGGTAATCGTGATGCCGGCAATGGCAATGTCTACGTTACCGGTTTGCAGGGCAGGGATGATGCCGTTGAAATCCATGGTGTTGAGGTCAATCTCGAAACCGGCACGGTCGGCCACCTCGCGGATGATCTCCATGTCGAAACCGATCATCTCACCGGTTTCCTGGTCCATCATTTCAAACGGAACGAAACTCGGGTCGGTGACGACGCGCAGGGTTTCTGCGCTGACGGTTCCTGCGGCAACGGTGAGTGCCAGACTGGCGCTTAGGGTCTTCAGCCACTTCGTGCTCATACATTCTCCTTTTCTTTCTTATGAGGCTCCATTTGCCCGGTAAGGCAAGCCGGACCAATCACTGCTGTTGACTGCGATCTCCGGGGAGCGTTGATGGAACTGCATCACATACACTTTAGACTATTACGCAGATGAGCACAGGAAATCAAATGCTTGGCGGGGAGGTTGATGGCGCAGGACGGGTGTTGGATTACGGTCCTTCGGACCTAATCCAACCTACGAAGGCGGGAGATTGCCAAGTGAACCGTAGGTCGATGAGATGGTCTCCTCCCCTCCTAATCGGCGTCGCAATGCGCCAGGATA